>NZ_JBTJEL010000034.1:0-488658 GCF_054504345.1 Halosimplex yunnanense
CCATAGCGGCGGGGTTTACACCCGTACCCATCCCGAACACGGAAGTTAAGCCCGCCTGCGTTTCGGCGAGTACTGGAGTACGAGAGTCTCTGGGAAACCTGATTCGCCGCCTCCACTCATTTCCGGCCACATCCGGCCGGGCCCGTTACCCCCGACCAGTCTCACCGCTGGTCGGGGTTTTCCTCATTTATTCCAGAGTGCCAACAGCGCATCCCGTTCTCGAAGAAAGGGGGTCGGTCTAGACAGACGGGAATCCACCGATCTACTGACGCCGAAGATAGCGGTCTGAAACCGCGAGAGAGCGGCGTCGTATTGTTCCGCTACGCTTAAGCGGGACAACCGAATAGGAGGAGATGCGCCAAGGTGGCAGAGTCCGGCCGAACGCAGCGGCCTGCAGAGCCGCCTACCGCCGGTTCAAATCCGGCCCTTGGCTTCCTGTTGCAGACGGACGCTGTCCAGCGGGGGCTCTTTCAGTCGCTGTCGACGGACGTTCCGAAGTCGAAGCCGATCCGTGGTACGCGAACACATTCGTGCGGCGGTCCCGCTCCTGGATTCGGCGGAATTGGTAATCATTATACGCGGGGCCGCCCGACCAACCGGGTATGCAACGACGCGCCGCGGCGATGTATCTCGTGTTTTTCCTCGTCATCGGAGCCGGTGCGTTCGGCCTGCTCCAGACGGCGGAAGAGCCGACGATCACGATGGAGGGCGACGCGTACACCGCGGGCGACACGGTGACGCTCAACGGCCAGGAGTTCACCGTCGCCTCGGCGGACTCCGGGAACGGTGAACTGTCGTGGGTCAACGAGTCTGCGGTCATCACGAACACGATCGACAACGGGTCGGAAGTGCCAGTGACCGACGTCCGCTGGGACGACCAGTCGGCTCGCCAGGAACAAACCTTTGAGGCCGGATCGACGGTCGCGTACAACGGTAGCGAGTACGAGGTCAACGTCAACGAGAGCGCGGATTCGTTCACGCTCACGCGCGCGGACGACGCGTCGATCAACGAGACCTACGCCGTCGGTGATACGGTGAACTACCGGGGCAACGAGGCGACCCTGACGAGCGTCGACTCGAACTCGGCGACGATCGTCTGGGGCGGTCCGTACCAGCTCGTCGTCCAGACCGAGAACGTCACCGACCCGACCGAGGCGGTGTTCGTCGAGCAGCGCGATATCGCGGCGATGGTCGAGGCTGACCCGGCGCTGTACAACGAGACGGTCACGCAGGACGGTGTCGAGAAAGTCACCTACCGCGCGAACGACACGAACGTCCCGGTCGAAGAGTACTTCCCGTCGGTCGAGCGCCACACCATCGCTGAGGGAGAGACGCTCGAGTATCAGGGCAACGAGTCGAACGTCGACGAAGTGTCCAACGAGAGCGTCGAACTCGCTCGCCCGGGCGAGCAGACCAACACGATCAGCTTCACCGAGGGGGCGAACTTCACCGTCGGCGACCAGCAGTACTTCGCGCATTTCCAGGACAATTCCTCGGTCCTGCTCGAATCGACCGACGAGCGTTATCACGAGTACCAGGCCGAAGAGAACGAAATCGAGTCCTACGACGACCGGATAGTCGGTCTCTGGGGCGCCGCGGAACTCAGCCTTCTGGCCGCTATCCTGCTGCTCATCACCGCGTTCCTGCCCGTCCGCGGCTAATCACGGGCGCGCATTGACGGAAGGCGACTCTTTTTTCGTGGACTCCTCGACTGAGAGCGTCGCAACTCGCGGGAGGAAAACCGACGAGAAACAACGGACCGCTTAGTCCGTCCGGCTGAGCCAGACGAGCAGTGCGCCGATGCCGGCGGTCGCGATGGCGCCGACTACCTGAATCGCCGAGGCGAGCATGTCGCCTTTGGTCGTCCACGGGGTGCCTGCGAGCGTCGCGAGAGCGACGACCACCAGCAGGACGCCGAGGGCGATGCCGACCGGCTCGAGCCGGTCCGAGAAGCGGTTCGTGACGTTCATACTCGTCACCTCGCGACTCACCGTGGTAAACTTCGTGGTTCGCAGTGCCGTTCACTTCGGGGACCGATCACCGTCGGGCGTCCACTTGGGGGCGTCCGGGTTGCCATCGCCGGTCGCTCCGCTCTCTTCATCGGGATCGGCGCCGTTCGTCGGTCCGGCGACGTCGTCGGCGACCAGTTCCGCCAGCGGGTCGATACTGACGTAGAGCCGGACGGCGACGATGGTGAGCGGCGCAAGCGCAAGCAGCAGGAACGTCAGGTCGTAGACCCAGTGGGCGTCGTCGAACAGCGGACTCGCGGCCGGCGCCAGCCCGGCGTGAGCCACGAGGATCGCCGCGAGGACGACCAGCCAGTGGACGACCGAGGCGACGTGTTCGACGAGTTCCGCGGGGCCGTCGAGCGCCAGTCGCGTCAGCGCCGCTAGCCCGGAGGCGAGATACAGCAACAGCGCGACGACGGCGACTGTCACCAGCGCGCCGACGACGGCGGTCAGCGTCACGGGTGCCCGCGGGATCAGCAGATCGAGTCCGGGCAGCAGCGACGCCAGCGCCAGGACGACCGCGAGCGCGCCCGTTCCGAGGACGATCTTGCTCGCCGATTCGACGGCGTCGGGTCCGAGGGCTCTGCGGAGGCTGTCGGTATCAAGGTTCATGTTGCAGGTGACCCTCGGGGCTCCGACCGATTATAACGGGCTGACCGTGAGCGTGGATTATCGCGAATTAAGGCGGTTTAACGGATGATGGGGGTGTTTAGGGGCGTAGCTGTTCGTCTGCGCTCCTCCGAGAAACGGGCCGGGAGGGAGTTGAACCCCCGACCATCTGGTTAAAAGCCAGACGCTCTGCCTGACTGAGCTACCGGCCCGCATTAGCTTGTCCGGGAGTTCCCGATTAAGAACTTACGATCACCCGCGCTCGAAGCGTCGTTCGAGCGCCGTCGCGACGATGTCGTCGGGGTCGATGTCTTCCAGGGCCGCCCGCCGGCGGAGTTCCCGGTAGATCTCCGGAGGCAGTTGCATCGTCAGCTCGCCCAGGGTGATGCCTTCGGCGGCGAGTGCCTGGTCGATGGGAACGCCGTCGTTGACGTCGCTGGCGACCGAACGGACCTGGCGGACGGTCATGTCGTGGTCGAGGACGGCCCAGGCGAGCTGGAGGCGGGCCGCGCCGGCGACGCGGGCGATGTGCTTGGCGGCGGTCGGGGCGATCTCGCCCATCGCGACGTGCTTGCGGATCGAGCGCGGCAGGTCGTGGACACGGGACCACTTGCGGATGAACGCGACGGTGGCGTCGCCGCCGGCGCGTTCGGCGGCGGCCTTGTACGAGCCCTCCCCGCGGACGAGCGCGGCGCAGGCCGCGGCCCCCCGGAGCATGAAGACGGTGTCGGCCTCGCCGGCGGCGTCGCTGGCGAACTGTCGGACCGTCTCCGCGGCGGTCTCGAGGCTCTCGGGGTCGTCGGGGT
This sequence comes from Halosimplex yunnanense, assembly GCF_054504345.1. Classification (NCBI taxonomy): domain Archaea; kingdom Methanobacteriati; phylum Methanobacteriota; class Halobacteria; order Halobacteriales; family Haloarculaceae; genus Halosimplex; species Halosimplex yunnanense. Next base: position 3,425 of record NZ_JBTJEL010000034.1, read on the forward strand.
CGAACTCGACGGCCTCTTCGGGCCGCTGGCCGGTGACGCTCGGGTCGCCGCGGATGACCGGCGCGCCAACTGGCGACTCGCGGTCCGTCGGCGGCTCTCCTGGTCCCTCGTCGCTCATCAGTGGTTCATTCGGAATGGTCTGTCAAAAGGGTCCCGTCTGTCGGCACGGGAACCGCACGGCCGCACAGCGGTCGAACCGTCGAGCGGCGGGCGAGTTCCGCTCAGTCGTCGGCTTCCGCGCGTTCCTCGGAGAGGTGCTCCCAGACCTCGGCACAGCCACAGCCGTCGTCGACGTCGTCGAGGTGGCTGGTGTCCGGCTCGGGCGCTTCGTCGTCGTGGGTGTCGGTTGCCTGCGTCATCTGTGCGTCGTGTCCCTCTCTATTGCCCGTTCCCCCTTAACCCCGCGCGCTCCCGTAATTGCTACCCGGGCTTCGGTGTACCGGCAATCCCTTCACCTATCTCGGACGACCGCGTGCGGGGGTGACGGCGGCGGAACCGGCGGCGAGTGTTGTGCAGGCCGACAGGCTCTGGGTGATCGGGGACGTAGTGTCGGCCAGTGACCACCGACGTTCACCAGCTCGACGACGGCGCCTGGATCAGCGTCAACGACGAGCGCCGGATCAGCGTCAGCGACCTCTGGCCGCTCGCCCGCCAGGACGTCTGTGACTGCGACGTGGCCGACTTCCTCGTCGAGGGGTTCGCCGAGGTGGGCGTCGATCATCCGGACATCCAGGCCAGGGTCGCCGGCCGGTGCATCACGTGCGGGACCGAGGGCGTCACCGGGTGGATCACGGTCGGTCGCGTCATCGATCCCGTGAGCGGGGAGTTTTGGCCCGTCGACCCCACGAGCGTCCGCGTTCCGGACAAACGACGACGCCTCGCCCGACCGGAATAACCGGCAACAATATCCTGTGTTACCGAGAGGTGGGGTCGCTTGTCGAAATGCATGTGCGTATAAGTACGGATAGCTTTGGGAGAGACACGAATGCCGACGAAAGTCGAGAACTGGAAGAGCGAGGTCTACGGTAACGAAATACGCGAGCACCTCATGGAGTTCGCCGAGGAGGGCTGGGATTCGATTCCCGAGGACGAGCACGACGCCTGGTTCGAGCGCTTCAAGTGGTGGGGGCTGTACCACCAGCGGAAGGGCCAGGAGTCCTATTTCATGATGCGCATCGGGACGCCCAACGGCGTCCTCGAACCCGGCCAGCTGGAGGTCGTCGCGGAGATCGCAGACGAGTACGCCCGCGGTCCCGTCGACAACCCGGAATTCGGCGGCGCCTACTGTGACTGGACGACCCGCCAGTCCATCCAGCTGCACTGGATCAAACTCGAGGACGTCCCGGAGATCTTCGAGAAGCTCGAAGCGAACGATCTCGGGACCCAGCAGGCCTGCGGTGACTCCTGGCGCAACATCGTCGGCTGTCCCGTCGCCGGCAAGGACAAACACGAGCACATCGACGCCTGGCCGGTCGCGGAGGAACTCCACGAGACCTTCAAGGGCAACGACGACTTCTCGAACCTCCCGCGCAAGTGGAAGGTCGCGGTCACCGGTTGCGACCAGGGCTGCGGCCAGGGTGACATCAACGACCTCGCCTTCGAGCCGGCCACGAAGGAAGTCGACGGCGAGGAGCAACTCGGCTTCAACATTCGCGTCGGCGGCGGCCTCTCCCGCAAGGAGCCGCGCTTCTCACGTTCCATCGACGTCTGGGTGCCGCCGGAGCAGGCCTCGGACATCGGCGCGGGCATGTCCGCGCTCTTCCGCGAGTACGGCGACCGCGAGGACCGCTTCAACGCCCGCATCAAGTTCCTCGTCGACGAGTGGGGAACCGAGAAGATGCGACGCGTCCTCCAGGAGGAGTTCGTCGACTTCGAACTGGAGACCGCTGGCGAGAACATGCGCGAGAACTACACGTACAACGCCGGCGGCGAGGAACACGGCGACCACGTGGGCGTCCACGAGCAGCCCGACGGCAACTACTACGTCGGCCTCGACGTCCTCGTCGGCCGCATGGGCGTCGACGACGTGTACGAACTCGCCGAACTCGCCGACGAGTACGGCTCCGGCGAGGTCCGTCTGACCCAGCGACAGAACATCATCGTCACGGACGTCGACAGCGACCGACTCGACGAGTTCCTCGACGAGCCGCTGCTGGAGACCTACTCGCCGGACCCGCACCCGTTCATGCGCGGTTCCATCGCCTGCACCGGGACGGAGTTCTGTTCGCTCTCCATCGTCGAGACAAAGAACCGGCAGGTCCGCTACGCCCGCTGGCTCAAGGACAACGTCGAGCTTCCGGAGGGCATCGAAGACTTCCACATCCACCTCTCGGGCTGTACCGCCTCCTGCGCCCAGCCCCAGATCGCCGACATCTCCCTGCGCGGGATGAAGACGCGCAAGGACGGCGAGCCGGTCGAGGCGCTCGACATCGGTCTCGGCGGCGGTCTCGGCGAGGACCCCCACTTCGCCGACTGGGTCGAGATGCGCGTCCCCGCCGACGAGGTGCCGGGCTACATCGAGAACCTGCTCGCCACCTTCGAGGCCGAGCGCGAGGACGGTCAGACGTTCCGCGAGTTCATCGCCGAGCGCGACGAGGACGCCCTGCAGGACCTCGCTGAAGCGGAGGAGACCAGCTACGAGGACCCGTACATGCACAACACGAAGATGACGTGGTACCCCTACGCCGACGACGACGAGATGGCCGACTCGCCCGCCCCGACCGACGGCGAGGGCAACTCGCTCGCGCCCGCCGACGACTGAGCGGCCTCCCCTCGCTCTCCAGTTCCGCGTTTCGCCGTCGCGGTTTCCCGATCGAGTGACTCGGGAGTCGATTCCTGACTCGCCGCTCCTTAAGTAGCTGGGCGGCCGATTCCCGGTATGGTCGACCGCATTCTCAAAGTCAACGCCTACACCACCTTCGACCTCCTCGACGGCCGCGTCGAGGGCCACGGGTTCGAGACGGAGGCGCTGACCGTCCTGAACGTCACGACCGACGACCGCGACGACCCGAACCACGTCGAACTGCAGGTGGAGATGGACAACACCGACCTCGAAGAGGTTCAGGCTCACGCCGACAAGGTGGAACTGTCCGCCGAGCAGGCCCGCGAACTCGCCGGCGAACTGGAGAAGTACGCGAGCCGAGTCGAATCGGCCGAAGAGAACTAATCTGCTTCTGGGTACCGAGGCTGCGACGGCACAGCCGTTCGAACGGAGACCGCGAACAGCGTGAAAGCCCCGGCGCGTTCGACTCGGGCGCCTCGCTGTGCGCTTCCCTCGCTCCGCTCGGTCCAGTGCTTGTTCCGAGAGAGCAAGCTCTCTCGGCGTTCGCCTCACCTCGTTCGGCTCACCGTCGTCGGCCGTCGTCGAACGCGTCGCCCCTTTCATTCCGACCCTGTCGGCTGGTGACCGGTCTATGCGGGTGGGACTGAAAGGGGCCGGTTTCTCGACGAACCCGGGCGATGTAAGCACCGCAGCGAGCGGAGCGAGCGAGGAGCACAGCGAGCCCCGGGAGTCGAGAAACCGGGGGCTTTCACGCTGTTCGCGGTTTCCTCTCTCGATACGGTACCGCCGCTCCTGTAGCGATTTTCGTCCGACCCACCGACGAAAACCACTCCTAGCGACCACGACGCTTTTCACGGCGACCGGCAAAGCAGGGGGTAATGGAAGCGCTCACGCTCGGTCCCGCGGGGACCTACTCCCATCGCGCGGCGAAGGCGGTCGCCGACGAGGTGGCCTTCGCGGAGTCGAAGACGGGCATCGTCGAGGCGGTCGCCAGCGGCGAGTACGACCGCGGCGTCGTCCCGGTCGAGAACAGCACCGAGGGCTCGGTCACCGAGTCTCTCGACGCGTTCGCCGAGTACGAGGTGGCCGTCGTCAAGGAACTGATCACGCCGATCCGGCACGCCCTGCTGGCGCAGGGGCCGGAGTTCGAGGTCGTCGCCAGTCACCCGCAGGCGCTCGCGCAGTGTCGGGACTACCTCAACGAGAACTACCCGAGCGCGACGCTGGAGGCGGTGGCCTCAACCGCTCGCGGCGTCGAACGCGCCCGTGAAGACCCGTCGATCGCCGCCATCGGCCACCCGGAGAACGCCGGCGACGGACTGCGCGTCGTGGCCGAGGACATCCAGGACGAGTCCTCGAACGCGACCCGCTTCGTCGTCGTCGCGCCGGCGGGCCAGCGCAGCGAGGCCGGCTCGAAGACTTCCTTCATCGTCTACCCCGATGTCGACTACCCCGGACTCCTGCTCGAACTGCTCGAGCCGTTCGCCGACCGGGACATCAACCTCACCCGTGTCGAGTCCCGTCCTAGCGGCGAGCGCCTCGGCGACTACGTCTTCCACATGGACATCGCGGCCGGCCTCTACGAGGAGCGCACCCAGGAGGCGCTCGCGGAGATCGAGGACATCGCCGCGGACGGGTGGGTCCGACGACTCGGCTCTTACGACAGCGAGACGGTGCTGGACTGACCGAGCGCCGACAGACCGTCCGTTCGCCGCAGCGCCGCCACGCGCCTTAAGGCGCCCGGGGGCGTATAGCCGGAGTGACATGGCACGCGGAACCGATCCCTTCGGCGATATCGAGGAACTGATCGACGTGATGACTGGTGGGATGGAGGCGGGTGGCGAGGTGCCCGTCGACGTGGCCGACGCCGGCGACGAGTTCGTCGTCGTCGCGGATCTGCCGGGCTACGACCGCGACGACGTACAGGTACAGCTGACCGACGCGACCACGCTCTCGCTGTCGGCCCGCCGCGAGACCGAGACCGTCGAGGAGGCCGACCGCTACGTCTCCCGCGAGCGGACCAGCCAGTCGGTGAGCCGCAGCGTCGGCCTGCCGGAACCGGTCGTCGAGACCGAGGCCTCGGCCAACTACGAGAACGGCGTCCTGACCGTCACGCTCCCCAAGCAGACCACCGGATCGGACGCCGGGACGGACATCCCGGTGAACTAACCGGCCTGACGAGTCGGAACTGCCGGCCTGACGAGGCTGGGTGACGGGAGACGCTGAATCGCAAACGGCTTTCGCCGGGCGGCCGACGAGGCGGTATGGCACTCGAACCCGGCGACCCGGCGCCCAAGGTGCGCGCACCGAATCAGGACGGCGACGCCGTCGAACCCGACTGGACGGGCGTCTCCGTGGTCTACTTCTACCCGAAGGACGACACGCCCGGCTGTACGACCGAGGCCGAGCAGTTCCAGGCCGAACTGGAGAGCTATCGCGACGCCGGCGTGACCGTCTACGGCGTCTCGACCGACGGCGTCGAGTCCCACGCCGACTTCGCCGCCGAGTACGACATCGGGTTCGATCTTTTGGCCGACCCCGACGGCGAGGTGGCCGAGGCCTTCGACGTGGAGCTGTCGGGCGGCGTCGCCAGTCGGACGACGTTCGTCGTCGTCGGCGAGTCGGTTCAGGCGGTCTACACCGGCGTCGACCCGGACGGCCACGCACGGAACGTACTGGCGGACCTGATCGAGACGGGCGTCGTCTCATTAGAGGAATGATCCTACAGTCAAATGTCCCATTCTTGGGACGATTCTGGATAGGATAATATCTTGCGTAAATAATAGCGGCCGATGAATTCTGGTAAATATTGGCGAATTTGTCAGAATATTATGTGGTTGTATAAAATAGGGTTCTATATATCATATCGTGTGGGAAATTTTAAAACTAGGTGTAAGTAACGCCACTATCTTACGTTTGTGCTGGAATAGATAGTTCGGGGGCGGCGATTTTAATATATAGTAATTGAATATTCCGGGTCCGGTTATATTGGTATAAGTATATAGACCTAAGGATCGACATATCGGCAACTCCTGGGTCTATCTGGAGTACAATCGGGGCAAACCTTATAATCTAGACGCTACAGAATAATATCATAAATGAATAATATAGGTATTGTTGTATCGGTTATTATACTGTCCGTAATATCTAGTGGCTGTATTCAGGCTATTTCACCAGATCGGGGGAACTTTGAAGTTGACAATGAAGACGACATCAACCACACTTTAAATATTACTGCAACTCACCAAGAAAATGGTGAAAAAATAAATAAAATAGTTAATGTCTCGAATAACACGGAGATAGAGACTGAGTATTGGTTGTCAGGTGGGCCATACAACGTTACAGTTACGCTGAACAAGAACAATACAGTAAACAGTCCGTTCGTTGTTAACTGCAAATCCTCAACCATGTTTATAACGATACAAAATGATCTTGACGTATTGCTTTCTCAGTCTGCTTGTAGCTAATATTTAGAGTTGCTGAGTTCTATTCTAACACATCTGCATTACCCAAATTTTCCACCACGATCTTTGGTATGGTTATTTGTTCTTCTACCTTCATTTTTGCGACTGTACGTGTATCCTTTTCAAGGCCGGCAACCTCCTTCATTCGAGGGTCACGGATCTGCTTAGTTTCATCGGATGGTATAATAACATCAACGTTACGACTAAAGAGTTTGAGATTTTACTTTCTTCTGGGTTAACTTTGAATTTTTCCCTTCAGATTTAATCTTCACCTGCTCTCCGCCGACAGTTATCTGTACTTCCGTACCTTTGTGTTCACCGGATAGATGAATAGAGTGTTCAATTAGACTGCTATCGGTTAGGGAGATGGGTATACCTTTAGCCACTCTTTGATATTTAATACTTCTGGACGCGAAAAATCCTTTATAGGTCAATAACTAATGCAATTTAAGTCGGTGTGATTAAATTCAGAGTTCATCAAGGAATATGACTTATCTATTTACATGGCGTGGGGGTTGATTTTTTGCCTTCCTTATTCAATAACGAATCTATGATTATATCCATTAGATAATTTCGAGTGCCGGCCTTGACGACGAGGTGGCCCGCGGCCAGCGCATCGGCCACATCTCCTTCGGGAGTCGCTTCGACGTGGTCTTCCCGCCCGAGTACGACCCCGAGGACCTGACCGTCGATATCGGCCACCGGGTCTACGCCGGCGAGACGGTCATCGCACCCGAGCGCGACGCGGTAACCGACGACGCCGAGCGTTCGGCCACCGCGTCGGCCTGACCGCCCCACGAAACCCCGGCGAGAACCGAATTCTCCCGGCGACGTACGGGTCGAATACACCGACTCTCCGTGCGCGTTCGACGTCACATTGCTTCCGGTGCAATACACTTACTATCCTGACATATTTAGGTGCGCGACGATCAGTAGCGGGCAGGAATGTCGGGGACTGGTGAGGGGGGCAACCGTTCGCAGCCGACCGGCGAGTGCGCGTACGACCCGTCGGTCGTCGCCCAGGACGACGCGTTCTTCCGGACGCTGGTCGAGAGCGCCTCGGACGCGATCCTGACAGTCGACGAGACGGGGGGGATCGTCTTCGCCAACCCGGCCGTCGAGGCGGCGTTCGGCTACGAAGCATCCTCGCTGATCGGCCGGTCGGTGACGTCGCTCGTCCCGCAGGAGCAGCGCGCCCGCATCCGTGACGCATTCGAGAAACTCCGCTCGGACCCCGACGCGGCGGCGGACTGGGAGGGCGTCGAGACGGTCGCGCGCCACCGTGACGGGCGGCTGATCCCGATCGAACTCTCCCTGCGGGTCCACGAGCACGACGGGACGCCGCTGTTGACCGCTATCGTCAGGGACATTTCCGACCGCTATGCCGAGCGCATCGAGCGCCGGCGCGAGCGAGACCTGACCGAGCAACTCCTCCGGACGGTGCCCACGGGGCTGGTCGTCCTCTCGGCAGACGGGGTCATCGAACGGATGAACGACCGCGCGGGCGAGATACTCGGGACCGACCCGGGGGGCATCGTCGGGGAGTCGAGAGAGACTGACGCCTGGCAGCTGCTGGACGTCGACGGCCAACCGGTGCCCCGCGAGGAACGGGTGTTCCAGCGCGCCCGCGACACCGGCCGGCCGATCACCGAGGTCGAACACCAGGTCGTCCGTGCCGACGGCGAGCGTATCTGGGTGCAAGTGAGCGGCGCCCCCCTGGCCGGCGGCCGCGGCGATCGGGTCGTCCTCGCCATCGAGGACATCACCCGACAGAAGGAGCGCGAGCGGCGCCTGCGCGAGCAGAATGAGCAACTGGAACGGCTCGACCGCATCAACGCCGTCATTCGGGGGATCGATCAGGCGCTCGTGCGCGCGAGGACCCGCCGGGAGATCGACGAGGCGGTCTGCGACGCGTTCGCAACGGCGGACCCGTACACGGCCGCGTGGATCGGGGACGTGACCGCCCGCAACGACGAAGTCGAACCCAGAGCCACCGGCGGGGACATCGACGGCTACCTCGACGCGATCACGGTCACGCGGTCGGAGGAACCCCACGGCAACGGCCCGGCGGGGCGGGCCATCCGCTCGCGGTCGGTGCAGGTCACTCACGACGTGACCACCGACGGCGCGTTCGAGGGGATACGCGAGGTGGCCGAAACTTACGGCGTCCGGTCGGCGGCGAGCGTCCCGCTCGTCTACGGCGAGACGGTCTACGGTGTGCTGACGGTCTACGCGGCCGAGACCGGCGTCTTCGACGAGACGGAACAGGACGTCCTCGCGGAACTCGGCGCGACGATCGGCCACGCGATCAACGCGGTGGCGACCCGGCAGGCGCTGGTCGCCGAGCGCGTGACCGAACTCACGCTCGCCATCGACGACGACTCGAACTTCTTCTCGGCGCTGTCGGCCGCGGAGGCCTGTGAGGTCTCCTTCGAGGGGGCGACCGTCCAGTCGGACGAGGCCTTCCGCTACTATCTCACCGTCGCGGGCGCCGACCCCGACGACGTCGTCGCGTTCGCCGACGCACACCACTGCGTCACGTCCGCCCGCGTCGTCAGCGTCGGTCCGGAAGGCGACTGTCTCCTCGAGGTGTCGCTGGACGGACCGAGTTCGTTCGGTATCGTCGCCAGGTACGGTGGGACGGTCCAGTCGGTCCACGCCGTCGACGGCGAATGCGAGTTCGTCGTCCACCTCCCCCTCTCGACGGACGTTCGAACGGTCGTCGACGCCCTCCGGGAACGCTTCGACGGCGTCACGGTACGCGCTCAGCAGGATCGGACGCGCGCCGAGGACGGCCCGCTGCCCTCGCGGGCCACCCTCGGGACGGACCTGACTGACAGACAACGTACCGCGCTGGAGACTGCCTACTACGCGGGCTTTTTCGAGTGGCCGCGGGAGTCGACCGGCGAGGACGTCGCCGAAACGCTCGAGGTCTCGGCGCCGACCTTCCACAAACACCTCCGGGTCGCCGAGCGGAAGATATTCGCCGCGCTGTTCGACCGCGAGCGGACGACCGACCGACACTAACCGTTTAGCCACGCAACTGAAGGCAGTACACTGGTTTGGTGGAGATACACATGGGACGAAGCCACCACGATGCCCTCGAACCGGGAACGGACGGGACCGCGACCGCGGAGACGGACGAACTGTTCGCCGTGCTCTCGAACGCGAACCGGCGGTTCGTCCTCACCCACCTCGCCGAACGCCAGCGCGCGCCTGCCCTCGGCCCGCTCGCGGCCGCGATGGCCGAGTGGAGTGACGAGCTCGACCGCGAAGACGCGAAGATAGCGCTCCACCACGTCCATCTCCCGAAGCTCGAAGACGCCGGCTTCGTCGAGTACGGCGACACCGTCGAACTGACCGACGCCGCCCCCGAGTCGTTCGACGCCGCCGACCTGCTGTAGGACTGTCGTGGACGGACGGGCTCGCGATACTCTCCTTTCTTTTCGACGCCACTCCTCACTACCCGCGGGGATCGGGACGGATCGGCGACCGCGGCGGTACTCGTCAGCAGAGAACAGTCGAGAGCAGGGCCGTACAGCGGATACAGCCGTGGTCGACGCGTCAGCGAGCGCGCTCGCTCACTCGATGTTGATCGCCGGCCGGCCGGGCTGGGCCTTCCCCGCGAGGTCGCCGTCGGCGTCGTCGGCCGACTGGACGACCACGTCGGCATCGAACTCGTCTTCGATCAGCCACGCGGCCCGCTCCAGCGTCGCCAGTTCCTCGTCCGGTGCGAGCACCTCGCCGAGCGCTTCGCGCTCGGCCTGCAGGTCCTGTGCGAAGTCAGCGGCTGCGTCGCCCTGCTCGCGGATCTCGTCGTGGCCCATCAGGTCGCCGATGAGGTTGTCGGCGTCGGACTCGCGGGCGAGTTCGTGGGCGCGCGTCTTCCACTCGGGGGCGACGGCCAGCGTGATCCGCTCGGGGTCCTCGATGCCGACCGTCTCGACGATGTCGCGCACGTCCTCGCGGGTGTTCTCGACGAGACGGCGAGCCACGTCGTAGTCGGCGGGCAGGTCGCCGCTCGGCCACTCGGCCTCGGCGAGCAGTCCCTCGCCGCCCAGCAGGTCCCAGACCTCCTCGGTGACGTGGGGCGCGACCGGTCCGAGCAGCTTCGCGACCGTCCGGACGCCGCGCTCGACGGTCGCGGGGTCGGCGCCGTCGCGCTCGTGGTAGCGGCGCAGCAGCGAGACCAGGTCGCGGACGGCCTGCAGCGCGTGGTTGAACCGGAAGGCCTCGAACTCCTCGGTGGCCGTCGCGGCCGCGGCGTCGATCTCGCGGTCGACGTAGGCGGCGACCGGGTCCACGTCGCTCCCGCCGTCGCTGCTCGCAACGACCTCGTCGGCGAGGCCGTAGAGGTTCTGGAGGAACTGGTGGGCCGACTCGACGCCCTCGGGACTCCAGGCGAAGTCCTTCTCGGGCTGGGCCGCCTCCATGATGAACAGGCGGGCGGTGTCGGCGCCGTACTCCTCGACGATCTCGGTCGGGGAGACGCCGTTGTCGCCGGACTTGGACATCTTGTTGCCGTCCTCGCCCAGCACCATCCCCTGGTTGGTCAGGTTCTCGAAGGGCTCGCGGACCCCGTCGACCAGCTCGATGTCGTCGAGGACCTTCGTGAAGAAGCGGGCGTACAGCAGGTGCATCACGGCGTGCTCGATGCCGCCGACGTACTGGTCGACGGGCATCCAGTCGTTGGCCCGCTCGGTATCGAACGGCGCGGTGTCGAGACCCGGCGAGAGGAACCGCAGGAAGTACCACGAGGAGTCGACGAAGGTGTCCATCGTGTCCGTCTCGCGCTCGGCTGGGCCGCCGCACGACGGACAGTCGACGTGCTTCCAGTCCTCGGCCGCATCGAGGGGGTTACCGGTCGTCTGGACGAACTCGGGCAGTTCGACCGGCAGATCCTCGTCGGGGACCTCGACGTAGCCGCAGTCGTCGCAGCGGACCATCGGAATGGGCGTGCCCCAGTAGCGCTGGCGGGAGATGCCCCAGTCCCGGAGGTTGTACTCGGTGCGGTGTTCGCCGTCGAAGACGTCTACGAACCGCTCGCGGGCCTCCTCGCTGGTCAGGCCGTCGTAGTCGCCGCTGTTGACGAGCACACCGTCGGACGAGTCCGACGAGCCCTCGACCTCGCTGAGGTCGAGGACGCCGTCCTCGGGGTAGGCCGCTTCCTGGACGTCCACGTCTTCCGGGTCGACCTCGGCGTCCTCGGTCGGTTCCACGACCTGCACGATGTCGATGTCGTGGGCCTCGGCGAACTCGTGGTCGCGCTCGTCGTGGGCGGGCACGGCGTACAGCGCCCCCGTCCCCACGTCGGTCAGCACGTAGTCGGCCACGTACACCGGGATCTCCTCGCCGGTGGCGGGGTTGACGGCGTACTCGCCGGTGAAGGCGCCGGAGGTCACGTCGAGTTCGTCCTCGTCGGCCTGCTCGGCCTCCCGGATGTACTCGGCGACCTCGTCGTTCTCCTCGGCGATCGACTGTGCCACCGGATGGCCGGGCGCCAGCGAGAAGAAGGTCGCCCCGTGGATCGTGTCCAGCCGCGTCGTGAAGATGTCCACGTCGCCGTAACCGGGGATCTCGAAGGCGACGCTCGCGCCTTCCTGCTTGCCGATCCAGTTGCGCTGCATCTCCCGGACGTTGTTCGGCCACCCCTCCAGTTCGTCCAGGTCCGCCAGCAGTTCCTCGGCGTAGTCGGTGATCGTGAGGAACCACTGGTCCATCTCGCGGTGCTCGATAGGGCTGTCACAGCGCCAGCAGATCTCGGCGCCGGCGGCGTCCTCTTCGACCTGCTCGTCGGCCAGCACCGTCTCGCAGGAGGGACACCAGTTCAGTTCGGCGGCCTGTCGCTCCACGAGCCCTTCCTCGCGGAACCGCTTGAACAGCCACTGGTTCCACTGGTAGTAGTCGGGCTCGCAGGTGGTGATCTCCCGCTCCCAGTCGTAGCCGAAGCCCATCGACCGGAACTGCTCGGTCATCGAGTCGATGCAGTCCATCGTCCAGTCGCGGGGGTTGGTGTCGCGCTCGTTGGCGGCGTTCTCGGCGGGGAGGCCGAACGAGTCCCAGCCCATCGGGTGGAGGACCTCCTCGCCGCGCATCCGCTCGAAGCGCGCGAAGGCGTCCGTGATCGTGTAGTTGCGGACGTGGCCCATGTGGAGGTCGCCCGACGTGTAGGGGAACATCGCGAGGACGTACTTCGGGTCCTCGGCGTCGTCGGGGATGCGGAACACACCCTCCTCGTCCCACGTGCGCTGCCACCTGGGTTCGACCTCGGCGTGGTCGAACCCCCGCTCTCGCTCGCGTTGCTCTCCGGTCCCGGCGGTCATGGTCTCACGTCGGACAGCGACGTTGCTATACCTTTCCCTTCGCTGGGACGGGCCCACACGGTCGAACGGGGCGAAACCAGCAGTGGTGCGTCACCGTTCCGGTCGCAGATACGTGGCCGTCGCTTCGGCGATCTGGTCGGTGAACGCATCAGTGACCGATCCCTGTACACCGACGACGTGTAAATCATCTTTCAGCGTTGCTACACTCCACGGTAGCACGAAACTCTGGTCTCGTGGTTCGCCCCGTCTCCACGCATCACCCGGAACGCGGATACTCTCGGTGTGGTGGCTCTGTGTCGTGAACGCGACCGCGATAGACTCCTCGTCCGGATAGGGTAAATCCGGCCCTGACACGACAAGCCAGGGCCGCGGATTCTCGGTATCAGCGTTGAACGGGTCGGAGGCCCACACGACTGTCCCGCGATCGACCACCGTCTCTCACCGTTCCCTCTGGTCGCCGCTCTCTGGTGGATCGACCGCCGTCTGCGACCATGCCGCGACTTCCTCGTCCGAGAAGCCGCCGTCACGGTCGTCGACAGTCGCTGCACCGAGCGCACCGGCGGACGCGATTGCGTGTTCGGCGTCCGCAACCGACCAGTATTCCCCGCGGTGATCGACGACATCGTACGACTCGAGACGGGCCAACGTCGGCCCGACGCTCCCCTGGGGGACGTCTACGGCGTCAGCGATTTCTCGCTGTCGAAACGCTCGATCGGCGTTTTTGAGCAGAAACCGATAGATTGCACCCTGCGTCGTATCGGGCGAGAGGTCCGGCCGGCCGCCCTCGTCCTCGTCTATCGTTCGAAATTCGTCCCTCGATATCGGCATCTGGGTACTCATTTGTATTCGATAGTATTAGATGTTATCTCCGCATACCCTATCGCTCCGCTCGTGACTGCTGCCGTGGTTTTACGTCCGCCCGCTCCCTCTCTCCGGTATGCGCGTCGCCTCCCTGCTGCCGTCGGCCACCGAGATCTGCTACGCCCTCGGGGTCGAACCCGTCGGCGTCTCCCACGAGTGCGACTGGCCGCCCGAAGCCGCGGACCTGCCGACGCTCGACCGCTCGCGGATCGACTCCGACCGGGACAGCGCCGACATCAACGAACAGGTCGCACAGGCCGAACGGGACCACGGGAGCGTCTACGAGATCAAACTCGAGACGCTCGAACGAGTCGACCCCGACGTCGTCGTCACGCAGGGCGTCTGCGACGTCTGCGCCGTCGACACGCTGCTCGTCGAGGAGGCCATCGCCGACGCCGGCATCGACGCCGAGGTACTCACGACCGACGTGCACAGCCTCGCGGACCTGTACGCCGACGTCGAGCGCTTCGGCGAGGTGTTCGACCGCGAGGAACGCGCCGCCGAGGTGGTCGCGGATCTGCGCGGACGGGTCGAAGCCGTCCGGGAACGAACCGCCGCTCTCGACCCCGACGAGCGGCCGAGCGTCGCGGTGTTCGACTGGCTCGACCCGGTGATGGTCGCCGGCCACTGGATGCCGGAACTTATCGAGGCGGCCGGCGGGACGTACCCGATGGCCGACACCGGCGACCGCTCGACGCCCCGCGAGTGGGCGAGCGTCCGCGAGGTCGATCCGGACGTACTCGTCGCCGCGCCCTGCGGGTTCGGCCTCGACCAGGCGCTCGACAGCCGCGACGACCTGACCGACCGGCCGGGGTTCGCGGATCTGACCGCCGTCGAGTCGGGCCGCGCCTACGCGATGGACGGCCACTACTACGTCAACCGGCCGGGTCCTCGACTCGTCGACACGCTGGAACACCTCGCCGGGCTGCTCCACCCCGACCTGTTCGATGCTCCCCCGGAGGACGTCGCGTGCGACCTCAGCGCCGACGAATCCGTCCGGGCGGAGACGAAGCCCTGAGACGCCGCGACCGGGAACTACTTGCCGACGCCCGGACACGTCGGATCGAATGCCCTCCTCGAAACCGTTCATCGACCCGACCACGGGCGAACTGGACACGGACCAGATCCTCGCGGAAGCGGTCCCGATCGGCAAGCTCGTCCTGTTGTTCGGCGCCGTCAGTCTCGTCCCTTTCGGCCTCACGTTCCTCGCGCTCGGCAACTCGCTCGTGGGCGTGCTACTGGCGGCGCTCGGCCAGTTCGTCCTCGCGGTCGGCGCCGCGGTCGTTCTCATTTACGCCGTCGCTCGCGGGAGACAGCTATCGGGCGAAGACGCGACGTGAACGGGCCGAACCGATGGCTACCCGTCTGAGATATCGAAAGGCAGTGGAGGGGTGGTGGGGATGGGGGGTTGCCCCGAACGAAGTGGATGGCTTCGTTGACCCGTGTGTGCGGGCAACTGTTCGGATACCCGCAGTTGGTATAGAGATTGGGCCAATTTACTTAGGTAGTCCCACCGCCGTTTGCCAAATAATAAGAGTTTAATGTCAAATCTTGCGACTCCGGATCCGTTCGAGACGGCTGCTTCAGCGGGCAAAACGCCCGATCAGGGGGTCGCGATAGCGGCCAGCCCGACGTAGACGTTCGTCAGCACGACGACGGCGCCGAGGGCGATCACGCAGAGAAACCACGCGCGCCAGCCCGGCACGCGTTCGACGACCTCCCGGCACTCCAGCAACACCACGCCGGCGTACAGCACGACCGCGGCTTTCAGAACCAACATCAGCATCGGGTCGTGGCTCAGCAACAGTCGGATCCACGGGTTCGCCTCCAGCGACGGGCCCGCGAAGGCGGTGGCGACGAGCGTCGACGCGGCGTCACCGAACCCCCAGACGAGGACCAGCGACAGCACGAGTTCGACGTAGCCGGGCGCTTCCAGTCGCATCTCCGAGAGGTCGAGCGCGTCAGCGAGCGTCTCTGGCTCTGTCCCTGTCATGAAACGGAAGCGGGTACCACTCCAGTGAAAGATCGCCAGTACCCCCGCATAAAACCTCGCCGCGGAGTATCACGGCTGAGAGTCGCCCTGCGGGCGTCCGCCGAGCGACGCGTCTTCTCAGTCCGCCCGGACGGCGCAGCTCTCGGAGTACTCCACGTCGCGCACCGAGTCGATGGGGTCGTCGCCGCAGACCGGACACGACGGGTTCGGCCGGACGGTGACCTCGTCGAAGGTCATCTCGGCGGCGTCGTAGACGACCATCCGGCCGTCCAGCGACTCGCCGACATCGACGAAGTACTTCACCGTCTCCGTGGCCTGAATGCCACCGATAGTGCCGGGGAGGACGCCCAGCACGCCCGTCGTCGCACAGTCCGGGACCGCACCCTCGGGCGGGGCCTCGGGGAACAGACACCGGTAGCAGGGACCCTCGCCGGTGAACGTGGTCACCTGTCCCTCGAAGCGGTAGATGGCGCCGTGGGAGAAGGGGACGCCGGCGAGCGTGCAGTAGTCGTTGAGCAGGAATCGCGTCGGGAAGTTATCGGAGGCGTCGACGACGAAGTCGTAGCCGTCGACCAGGTCGGCGACGGTCTCCGGCGAGACGGCCGTCTCGTGGGTCTCGACGGTCACGTCGGGGTTCAGGTCGCGGACGAACTCCGCGGCGCTGTCGACTTTCGGCCGGTCCACGTCGGCGTCGCCGTGGACGACCTGTCGCTGGAGGTTCGACCGCTCGACGACGTCGTGGTCGGCGATGCCGACGGTGCCGACGCCCGCGGCCGCAAGGTACTGGAGGACGGGCGATCCGAGTCCGCCCGCGCCGACGACGAGGACGCTGGCGTCGAGCAGGGCCGCCTGCCCCTCCGGCCCCACGTCGTCCATGATGATGTGACGGGAGTAGCGGTCGAGTTGCTCCGGGTCGAGGTCCGGCGCGCTCATACCCCCGAGTACCGGGTCGAACGGAATAAGCGGTCCGCTCCGGTGGAGTCGCTCCGAGTTCGTCCGTTACTCCTCGACGAGGCGCTCGACCGCCTCGTTGATGTCCGACACCTGGTCGGTCTGGGCGTCGGCTTCCTCGGCGATCTCGGCCGTCGAGTCGGCGATCTGCTCGGCGGCGGTGGTCGACTGGTCGACCATCGACGCGACCTCCTCGGTGGAGGCGGCCTGCTGGTCGGTCGCCGCGGCGACCTCCTGGATACCGTCGTTGACTTCCTCGACGGCCTGGTGAATGTCTTCGAGCACGCCGATGGCGTCCTCGACCATCTCGATGCCCTCCTCGATCCGCTGGCCCGACTCCTCGATCGTCTCGACGGCGTTCGCCGTGTCGTCCTGGATGCCCGCGACCATCTCCTCGATGGTGCCGGCCTGGTCCTGAGACTCCTCGGCTAGGCTCTTGACCTCGTCGGCGACGACGGCGAAGCCCTCGCCGGCCTCGCCCGCGCGGGCGGCCTCGATCGAGGCGTTCAGCGCCAGCATGTTCGTCTGGTCGGCGATGTCGTTTATCACCTCGACCACCTCGTCGATCTCGCTGACGCCGTCGCGGATCGTGAGCACGTCGTCGGCGACGCTCTCGGAGGCGTCGTGGATGTCTTCCATCGCCGTCGAGATGTCCGTCGCCGAATCCTGCCCTTCTTCGGCGAGTTCACGGGCGGTCGAACTGGCCGAGGATACCTCCTCGGAGGAGGAAGCGATCTCCTCGACCGCGGCGCTGAGGTTCGACACCTCGTCGGCGACCTGTGACATCCCCTCGTACTGCTCCGCGGCGTGCTCGCGGATCTCGTCGATCTCCTCGGCGATCTCGATCGACGAGCCCTGTAACTCCGCGAGCGACGTCTGGATCTCGCTCGCGGCCTCCGCGTCGTATCCCTCGTCGCGGTCGATCCCCTCCGCGATGTCACTCTGGATGTCTCTGTCGATGTCCTCGTCGATACCACCGTCCGCGTCGACGTCTACTTCCGCCGCTCCGGCGCCGGAATCTACCATCGTACTCGGACCGCAGGAGTACCCCTCCTAAAAAGTACGCTCCCGATTATTGCGTCTGAAACTGCGGGGCACCCTCAGAGGTCGTAGAGTGCGCCGAACTTCTCGGTTGCGTAGTCGACGAAGTAATCGGCGGTGAAGCCCTCGCCGGTCGCCTCGCGCACGAGGTCGTCGGTCTCGTAGCGGCAGCCGTGGCGGTGGACGTTCTCGGTGAGCCACTCATGCAGCGGGTCGAACTCGCCGGCGCGAACCGTCCCGTCCAGGTCGTCGATGTCCTCTTCCGCGCTGGCGTACAGCTGGGCCGCGAGCACGCTCCCCAGCGAGTACGTCGGGAAGTAGCCCAGCGAGCCGTGGGTCCAGTGGATGTCCTGCAGGCAGCCCTCGCTGTCGGTCTCGGGTCGCACGCCGAGGTACTCCTCCATCTTGTCGTTCCACACCTGCGGCACTTCCTCGACGTCCAGGTCGCCCGAGATCAGGTCGCGTTCGATCTCGAACCGGAGGATGATGTGCATGTGGTAGGTCAGCTCGTCGGCCTCGACGCGGATGAGGTTGTCCGGGTAGATCTGGTTGGCCGCCTCGTAGAACGCCCGCGGGGAGGCGTCGACGCCCAGGTTGTCCTCGACGGTGCCGGCGAAGTGCTCCCAGAAGGGCAGCGAGCGGCCGACGTGGTTCTCCCAGAGCCGTGACTGCGATTCGTGGACCGTCAGGTCACGCGACTGGCCCAGCGGCGTCCCGTAGTGCTCGTCGGGCAGCCCCAGCGTGTAGGTGGCGTGACCGAACTCGTGGATCGTCGACCCGATGGCGCCCATCGGGTCCGCGGGGTCGAAGCGAGTCGTCACGCGCGCGTCGAACTGCGTCCCCGTCGAGAAGGGGTGCGCGGCGGTGTCCAGTCGCCCGCGGTCCCAGTCGTACCCCAGGGTGTCCAGCGCCGCGCGGACGGTCTCTTCCTGATCGTCTTCGGGATACTCGCTACCGGCGAACGGGTCGGCCAGTTCGACGTCGCTGTCCTCGATCTCGTCGATGAGCGGGACGAGTTCCTCGCGCAGGCGCTCCAGCACGCGCTCGGCGGTGTCGAGGCCCAGGTACGGCTCGTAGTCCTCGAAGAGGACGGCGTAGGGGTCCCGGTCGGGGTCGATGGCCTCGGCGTACTCGCGCTTGAGTTCGATCATCTTCTCCAGCGTCGGCGCGAACGCGTCGAAGTCGTCCTCGGCCTTCGCCTCCTCCCAGACCGGCAGGGCGTTCGAGGAGGTCTCGGAGATCTCCGTGACCAGTTCCTCGGGGACTTTCACGGCGCGTTCGTGCTCGCGGCGGATCTCGCGGACGACCGCCCGCCGCTGCTCGTCGAGGTCGGCGTCGTCGAGTTCGTCAAGCCACTCGCCGACACGGTCGTCGGTCAGCCGCTCGTGGGTGACCGCCGACAGCGCCGAGGACTGCTTCGACCGGGCGGGCGTGCCCCCCTCGGGCATCGTCACCTGCTGGTCCCAGCCCAGGACCCCGCCAGCGTCGTTGAGGTAGGTGAGCTGTTTGACGTGTTCCTCGAACTCCGGGTAGGGCTCGGGCGCGGACTCGGCGTCCGACTCGGAGGGTTCGGTTGCCATACCCCACGGTTGCGCCCCGTACCGTATCAAATCACGGATCGAAACGCTGGGATCGGTACGGCGTTCCCCTGTTGCAGTTGTTTCTGGTTGTGTTAGTTGGTGCAGACGTTGCGTGAGAGCGTCTGCACTCGCCGCCGGGCGAGGAACGCCCTCGACGCGCTCGCTAGCGATCGATTGGACTACTACCGACAGGAAGCGATGAAAGCCCTCGGCGCGCTCGCGGTCGCTGCGCGGGATATCCGCGCTCGCGGTCGCTGCGCGGGATATCCGCGCTCTCGGCACCGCCCGCGCGGATAGTGCCCGCTCAGGCGACTACATGAACGCGAGCCCGCCTCGCCCTTTCAGTCCGCCAGGACAGCACAGCCCCGCACAGCGCCGCAGACGGCCACACCCTCCTCAACCGATTGCGCTCCGCGCGCCTGCGACGTGCGGTGCTCATCCCTCGCACGACTACTGTCGCGCGATGAAACGCGCGACAGCGCGCGCCACGGTGGATTGTTACGTCGCTCGCGTCGTCGGCTCTCTCGGTCCGGCGGCGTATGATTCATCACGGTTCGGCACCTTGTTGTGCTGCGACCACCCGATGGTCACGAGGCGAGTCACGGGTCACGTGGAGCGGATTCGGGGCGCACTGCGGGTAGCCTTCGCTGAAGACCACTCGCCGGGGCTCATCGCGGCGAGTTTCGCCTCCGGGATATTCCTCACGACGCTTCCCAACCTCGGCGCCGTCGTCCCGCTGTTCGCGTGGGCCGGGTATCGATTCGAGTGGGCGAGCAGGTTCGCGCTGTCCGCCGCGGTCCTAATCCTGAACCCGCTGACGAAGGGCGGGGTGTACGTCGCGAGCTTCCTCGTCGGGGCGCGAGTGCTCGGCCCGATCCCCGGCGTCAGCCGCGCCGACATCGGGCTCGACGCCGGGGCCGCCGTGCTCGTCCGATTGCTCGTGGGGAACGTGATCCTCGCGGTCGGTTTCGCGGTGGTCAGCTACGTCGTCGCCTACCGGACCGCGCTGACGGTCCACCGGCGCCGCCAGTGACCTACAGTTCGAACCGCAATTCGTCGCCTTCCTCGACGCCCCGTTCCGTCGTCCAGCCCTTGTTGACCTCCAGCACGTACTGCCCGCGACCGGGGTAGGTCTGGTTCTCGCCGTTTTCGTCGGGTCCAGGCGCGGGCGCGTGGTGAATCCGGGTTATCACGCCCTCGTCGTCGGCGTAGACGATGTCGATGCCGAAGTCCATCTCGCGCATCACGTAGGTGTGGTCGCCGACCTCCTCGTAGACGAACAGCATCCCCCGGTCCTCGGGCAGCGACTCGGTGTCGCTGAGTCCCGTGTACCGCAGGTCGCCGGTGTCGGCGATAGCGGCGGTGACGGCCCCCAGCTGCTCGCCGTCGGGCGTCCTCACCCGGACTTCGGCCGTGTCGTACCCGGGGAACACCGGGGTTCCCGTCGGCGTCGCCGACGCTGATGCGGTCGTCGTGGTAGCCGAGGTCCGTGTCTCCGTCGGTGCAGGCGTCTCCGTCGGCGTGGGCGTGCCTGTGGGGGTCTCGGTCGGCGATGCCGTCGGATCGGCCGCGGACTCGCTCGTCGCCGTCCCGCCGCCGGCGTCCCCGTCGGTCCCCGAGCCGTTCCCCAGACAGCCCGTCGCGCCGACGGCGGCACACGCCGCGAGAAACGATCGACGTCGCATACGCTTCGTTCGAGCTATCGACTGATAAGAACGACGCTACCCACACTCACCCCGACCAGGACTCGGCGACGCCGCGGTAGATGTCGTAACACCGGTCGAGGACGGCGAGGGAGACGCTCTCGCTGTCGGTGTGAGCTTCGCCGGGTTCCGAGGGGCCGCAGACCACGCACGTCGTCCCGGCCCCGGCGAGCCAGCCGGCGTCGGTCGCGTGGGGTTTGACGACCTGTTCCGGCGTCCCGTCGCCCGGGGAATCGGCGGGTTCGGCGGCCTGCGCGTCCCGAGCGGCCGCGAGCACCGTGTCGGCGAACGTGGAGTCGTCGCAGGCCATCGGCGGGAGGTCCTGATCGACGGTCCAGGTGACGCCCTCGACCGCCTCGGCGCGCTCCAGCGGGGCGCGCTCGCCGGGCACCGTCCGCTCGTCGACCGTTACCTCACAGCGCTCGGGGATCACGTTCCACGCGCTCCCGCCGCCGATTTCCGTGACCGCGACGCTGCCCGACAGGTCGTGGCCGAGCACCTCCGTCTCGGGAAAGTCGAGGTCGCGCACCACGTCGACGGCGTCGGTCGCGCGGTAGATGGCGTTCTCACCGGCCTCGGGCTCGCTGGCGTGGGCGGCGCTGCCCTCGGCGACGAGCGTGGACCCGCGCCGCCCCTTGTGCGCGACGGCGACGTCGGTGACGCCGGGGGCGGAGTAGCCGGTCGACCCCTCGCCGACGACGGCGTAGTCCGGTTCGAATCCGCGGTCGATGGCCGCCCGCGCGCCCACGCCCCCGACCTCCTCGCCGACGAACGACGCGAAGACCAGTTCCACGCCCTCGGGCGGTTCGCTGTCGCGGAAGGCCGCCAGTGCCGCGGCGACGGCTCCCTTCATGTCCGCACTTCCGCGCCCGTGGAGGCGCCCGCCGGACTCCCGAACGACGTAGCGGCCGTCGTCGCCGACCTGCGAGTCGTCCGGCGGGACTACGTCGTGGTGGCCGACGAGCGCGAGCGTGGTTTCACCCGAGCCCTTCCGGGCGACGACGTTCCCGCCGCGGCCTTCGTCGGTGCCGGCGTCGTCGCGCGCCACGGTCGCGTCGGTGTGATCGCGGAGCCAGTCTGCGAGAAAGTCGCCCGCCGCCGCCTCGCGTTCGTGGCTGGGGATCGACACGAGGTCGCGAGCGAGTTCGGCCACGTCCATACTGCCGTCGTCGACCCGCGCGGACTTCAACCCTCGCGGTTCGACCCCTGTGGGCGCCTCCGCGGCGGCCACGCCTGCTGCCATCGACTTGATCCGTCGACCGGGATCGGCTCACGTCGATACTGTCAAATTCGACCCGCCGGAACGGTCGGTACGGAACGACCGTCGTCCGGGGCACAAACGTGTTGTTTGTAATACTTTTCAGTCATGTCTTTCAGTAAGTTTTACATTACTGCACAACTCAATCCGAGATGGGATGGTCTCAGTCGAGTCCGATGCGTCGACCGGGCCTGTCACGCCGGAAGGGGGGTACCGGTGTCGTCTGGCCGTCGACGGGACGGCCGGTCGCACCGGTGACCGTATCCCGGTACTGTCGCCCGACGCGACGCGCGGGCTCCGAAGCCATTCCGAATCCACACCCACTCCGAATCCACTTCCGTTCCGAATCCGACCCACTCCGAATCCACACCCGCTCCGAACCTGACCCGTCCGGACGCGGGCAGGGTCCGGGCTCCACCCCCCGGACCTGTCGGTCGCCGGACCGGTACCACTCACATCGATCGGCCGCGGCCGTCGAGGCCGGCCGAGGCCATTCGACGCTCACCTCCACAAGAGACTTCCGACCTTTCGTCCAACGTAACTCCAATGACAACGGCCCCCGAACGGGCGCGCGACGAGGTGTCGCTCCGCGAGTCGATCCCACCGGTACGCCAGTGGGCGAAGACGTTCATCATCGGCCTGTTCATGGGGACCGCCGACGCGGTGCCAGGTGTCTCCGGGGGAACCATCGCCCTCATCGCCGGCGTCTACGAGCGCCTCATCGCCGCGATCACCGCCGTTACGCCCGGTCGGTTCGTCGACGGCGTCCGCGCACTCACACCGCTCGACGGCGGCGTGTCGCTCGACCGCGCCGCCGCCGTCCTCGAGGAGGTCGACGGCTGGTTCCTGATCGCGCTGCTCGCCGGTATTCTCTCGGCAGTCGTCGTCGTCACGCGGATCGTCGACATTGCCAACGAGGCCGCGCCGGTCCTCCTCTTCGGGTTCTTCTTCGGCCTGATCGGTGCGTCCGCGGTGATCCTCTTTCGAGCGGTCACGGTCCGGACGATCCCCGAGATCGCCGCGGCGATCGCGGGCTTCGCGGTCGCGTTCGTCGTCTCCGGGTACGGCGAAGTGCTGGAGTCCGGCGGGCTGCTCGTGGTGTTCGGTGCGGGTGCGCTGGCGATCAGCGCGATGATCCTCCCCGGGATTTCGGGATCGCTCGTCCTCGTGATCCTCAGCCAGTACGAGCGGATGTCGACGACGCTGAGCGAGTTCGTCAGCGCGCTGGCCGGCGCGGTGACCGGCGACGGAATCGCACCGGTCGTCGACCACGGGACCGTCGTCGTCACGTTCGTCTGCGGCGGTCTGGTCGGCCTGTTCACCATTTCCCGGATCATCCGCCGCGCGCTCGACGCCAACCGCGAAGTGACGCTCGCCTTCCTCGTCGCCCTCGTCCTCGGCGCGCTACGGGCCCCCGTCGTGACGCTCGGCGGCGAGGAGTACGACGTGGTCTGGAACACGCCGACTATCCAGGCGTTCGCCGGCGCTGCCGTCGTCGGCGCCGCCATCGTCCTGGCCCTCGACTGGTACGCCGTCGACATCGACCTCGACGCGGTCTGAGCGGTCGAACGGAGGCGCTCTCGAAGCCCGTCTCACGACCCGATCAAACGACCGTTTGATAGTCCGGCAGGTTATCCCCTTTTCCCGGTGACGTTCGGCCATGCGCACCGCATTCGCCGCCCTGGCTGCCCTCGTGCTTCTCGCCGGCTGTCAGGGGGTCCTCGGAGAGCGACTCGTCGACGATCCGGCCGAACCCGCCTACCCCGACGACGCCGACGATGTCGCTATCGAGTACCGCAACGGTCTCTGCAACGGGAGCTGTCCGGCGTTCTCGGTCGAGATCTGTGGCAACGGGACGGTGTTCTACGCGGGGTTCGCGAACGTGAACGCGACCGGGCTCCACCGCTACAGCGTCCCGCAGTCGAACGCGACCGCGGTGCTCAACGCCTCCTATCGCGCCGATTTCTTCGCGCTCAACGAGAGCTACCCCGCGCAGGCGGACGACATCTCCTCGCGGTGGACGCGGGTCAGAGTCGGAAACGACTCTCACAGCGTCCGCGACTACGGTTCGTCGTGGGGGACGTCGCCGGAGCGACTTGGCGAGTTCCAGGCGACGCTCCTCGAACGAGCCGCCGTCGCGCCGCTGATCCGCGGTGGCGACCGCGACATCGAAGACGAGCGATACGAAGAGATCGAAGAGCGTCGACCATTCTGCTCGTGAGTGTTCCGATGCGACGTTCTGCCCTCACAGTCTGCTTCGCGGGCCTGTTCGTGCTCTCGGGGTGTCTCGGGGGTGGCGTCTTCGGTAGTGGGACTGCCACACCGTCCGCGGAAGCGCTCGGTGAACGATCCGGGATACCCGACTATCCGGGCGAGATCGAGAACGTCTCGATCCGCTACGAATCGCATATCTGCGGTGGCACCTGCTCGGCATTCGCCGTTGAACTCTGCGGGAACGGGACCGTCTACTTCGCGGGCGTGAAAGACGTGAACGCGACCGGGATCCACCGGTACGAGGTTCCCCAGCGGAACGTCACTGCGGTCCTGAACGCGTCGTACCGTACTGAGTTTTTCGCGAAGGGCGAGAAGATAGGCGGCGACGGCGAAGCGCACTTCGAGCAGTTGACGGTGCGGATCGAAAACCGGTCGAAAAGAGTCACCTACGTCCATCCCTGGCCGTCGGAGTCGACAGGGGACCTCTCCGCACTCGAGTCGACCTTGGTAAACCGAACGAACGCGCGACCGCGTATCGGTGACAGCCCCGACAACGAGTTCGCGGGAGACGGCCGAGCGCTGTACGAACGGATGCCGTTCTGCAGGTGACCGCCGGTCAACTCAGGAACAGCCGCCGGCCGGCCCGCTCGTGTTCGGCCGAGCGGACGTCGACCAGCGGCGCGAACGGCGTCATGTCGTCGAGTGACCGATCCGCGCTCTCCTCGACGGCGTCGACCATCGCGGGCCGGAGGTCGTCGAGGACGCGCTGAACGTCGGTGTGACCGAGCCGCATGAGCCGCTGGGCGGCGCCGAGCTGGGCCGTCGCGAACTCGTGGCAAGCCAGCAGGCACGCCTCGCGGACGGCCACGCCGGCCAGCCCGGTGACGACGCCGAGCGCGACGGCGTAGTTGCCGGGCGCCTCGCCGGCGTCGACGGCCTCGCCGTAGGCCTCCAGCAGGTCGTCCTCCCGGAGATCTCGCTGGAGTGCCAGCAACCGGTCGCCGGTCCGCTCTGAGCTCTCGCGGAACTCCGCAGCCAGCGTGACGGCGGTGAGCCGCCGGTCCGCGCGTTCGACCGCGGTCAGATCGCCCTCGGCTGCCGCAGCGTGGGCTGCTCGGAGCGCGACCAGGTCCGCCCGACCGTGCTGGCGTCGGAGGACCGTCTCCACGAGGTCTCGGAGGTCCCCGGGTTTCTCGACCCGGTCGGCCGCGACGAACTGCTCCAGCGCGTAGGAGACGCTGTCGGTCCCGACCGGGAGGAACGAGTCGGCCAGCCGGAGCGATTCGAGGGTCGCCTCGTCGCTCACGAGTCCTCACCTCCGTCGGAATTGCCACCCGGTTTCGGGTCGAGCGACCGCACGCCGTGATCGTGGGAGTGTGAATGGTCTCCCTCACCGTGGCTGTGCGCGTGGCCGTCTTCGCCGTGGCTGTGAGAGTGGTCAGCCCCGTCGCCCTTGTCGAACAGCGTCGGCGGGACCTCGTCGTACTCGATCGTCGCGCCGTCCGGGAGGTGCGGTTCGACAGTCGCCTCCATCCGCTCGCGGCTGTCGGCGAGCGGGAGGTAGGCGCGTTCGCCCTCGACCGCCAGATCCCAGTGGCGGTTTCCGACGGCGTGGCCGAGTTCGAGCGCGGTCGTCACTGCCGCGCGGTCTGGAGCGGCAACACCGCCGAAGTCGATCGCCATCGCCTCGATAGCTTCGAGCGAGACGACGACCAGCCGGTCCCCGGTCGAGAGCACGTCGCCGTCGCGTAGCTCGCGGGCGACGACGACGCCCAGATCGGTCCCGTCGTCGGCGGTCGTCCGGAAGCGCGAGCGGCGGCGCTCGGTCTCGTCGACGGCGACGATGAGGGGGTCGCCCGCGTCGACGCGCTCGGCGACCGCGTCGTCGTCGAGCGTCCCGACGAACTCCTCGGCGACCAGCATCAGGGCCTCCTGGAGTCGGGGGCGCCGACGCCGAGCAATTCGGTCCTTGCCTCGTCCCACGCCGCGCGGAGCGGGGCCGTCACCGTCTCCGCGCGGTGGCCGAGTGCGCGCACGACGACGCCGGCGTCGTTCGGGAGGTGCGTCGCACCCGCGCGAACGGCGTCGTCGCTGTCCGCCACGTTCGACTCCGCGGTGTCCGTCGCGACCTCGTGGAGCCGGTCGCTCAGCGCCTCCGGATCGACGCCGTCGGCGGGGACGAGCACGTACAGCGTCCCGAGGACGGCGAACTCGCCCATGACACCCACGGCAGACGGGTCGGCCTCGTCGGGCCGGAGGTGCGTCGCGTCGTCGACGAGCAGGCGGCCCTCGCGGCGGACGCGCAGGCGCGAGAGGTACCGCTCGAACGCGAAGCGCTCGCCGCGGGCGAGTCGACCGGGGACCACGACCTCACCGACGACGGCGCTCGCGTCGGGGGCCACGTCGAGGTCCATCCCCTGGAAGAACCGCGAGTCCTCGTGGAGGATCGTCGGCTCGGGCACGTAGTCGAGGTGGCCGCCGCTCCCGACGGACAACGACACGTCCGCGGCGGCGTAGTTGCGCGCCATCGAGAGCACCTTCTGTGAGCTCTGCGTGGAGACGTGGGCGACGGCGTCGGCGCCCACCGCGACGTCGACGTCGTGGCGGTCGCCCTGCGCGACACCGCCGGTGGGCGACTGGACGTACACCGTCTCCGCCTCGGGGAGCGGGTCGTGGCCGAGCGTCCCGCTGACGTGGAACGGCGCCCGGGCCAGATCCCGGACGAGGTTCGTCTCGCCGGTCCCGTCGACCTCGAACCGGAGTTCGAGCCGACCGGCTTTGCCGGGCGAGCCGACGGCCGCTGCGGGGACGGACTCGGTCGCGTACTCGGCGAACGCCGGGTGCGGCGGCTCGTCGGCAGTCTCGTCGCGGCGGCTCGGCGGCGCCGGAGGGCCGTCGGGCGGCTCTTCCCCGGTATCCGGGCTGTCGGCCGCCATCTTACGCGAAGAGCACGCTCTCGCTGACGTGCTCACGGACCTCTTCGATCCCCTCGCCGGCCTTGCAGTTCGTGAAGACGAACGGGCCGTCGCGGACCTCGTCGGCGTCCGATTCGAGCACGTCCAGGTCCACGTCGACGTGGGGAGCGAGGTCGGTCTTGTTGATGACGAGCAGGTCACAGTCGACGACACCGGGGCCGCGCTTGCGCGGGATGTCCTCGCCCTCCGCCACCGAGATGACGTACAGCGAGTAGTCGGCGAGTTCCGGGTTGAACGTGGCCGCGAGGTTGTCGCCGCCGCTCTCGACGATCACCAGATCCAGCTCCGGGTGGTCGGCGAGGAAGTCGTCGATCTGCGCGAGGTTCATCGACGGGTCCTCGCGGATGCCGGTGTGCGGGCAGGCGCCGGTCTCGACCCCCTCGACGAGGTCCGGCGGGACGACGCCCGAGAACCGCTCGCGAAGCGCGTCGGCGTCCTCCTGTGTGAGTACGTCGTTGGCGATGACGCCCACGTCCAGGCCCGCGTCGCGCAGTCGCGGGACGAGTTCGGTGACCAGGGCGGTCTTGCCCGAGCCGACGGGGCCGCCGATGCCGACCGTCGCCACGTCACGGTGGGTGAGGCTCACGAGTCGGCCTCCTCCGTGGAACCGTCGCTGGACGACTCCGCCGCGTCCGTCGACCGGATCGGGTCGTGGACGGTCACGAGCTTCGTGCCGTCGGGGAAGACGGGTTCGACCTGGATCATGTCGACCATCTCGGGGACGCCGGGCATCACGTCGTCGGGGTCGAGCAGCTGGGTGGCCTCGGCGCGGATGTCGGCGACCGACCAGCCGTCGCGGGCGCGCTCGACGCACCAGTCGGAGACGTACGCGACCGCCTCTGGGTGGTTCAGCCTGACGCCGCGCTCCTTGCGGCGCCGGGCGAGCTCAGCGGCCATGAAGACCGTCAACCGCTCCTGTTCTTTGGGTGTTAAGTTCATCGTGGGATCTTAGAGCATGTACCGCTGTGCGAGGGGGACTTCCTCGCTCGGTTCGCACGAGACGACCTCGCCGTCGACCCGCACCTCGAAGGTCTCGGGGTCGATCTCGATGTCGTCGGGGCAGTAGTCGTTGTAGTGCATGTCGTCCTTCCCGGGCGTCCGAGCGCCCGAGACGGGGACGACGGGCGTGTCGAGACCGTACTCCTCGCCGACGCCAGACTCGGCGGCGGCCGGGCTTACGAAGGAGAGCGAGAGGGCGTGTTTCGCCTTGCCGATGGCGCCGGCGCGCGGGCGCTGTTTGATCGGCTCGCAGGTCATCAGCGAGCCGTTGGCCTCGCCCATCTCCGAGTACGTCGGGAACCCGCCCTTGAACGTCATCGCGGGCTTGACCCCGAAGAAGGACGGATCCCACAGCACCACGTCGGCGAGCTTGCCGGGTTCGAGCGTCCCGACGTACTCGTCGATACCCGCCGAGATCGCGGGGTTGACGGTGTACTTCGCCAGGTAGCGCTTGACGCGGACGTTGTCGGCGTCGTCGCGGGTGTCCGCGGCCTCGTCCTCGGGGAGGGGGCCGCGCTGGGCCTTCATCTTCGAGGCGGTCTGCCAGGTCCGAGAGACGACCTCGGCCTGCCGGCCCATCGCCTGGGAGTCGGAGGTCATCATCGAGATGGCGCCCTCGTCGTGGAGCACGTCCTCGGCCCCGATGGTCTCCGCGCGCACGCGAGACTCGGCGAAGGCCACGTCCTCCGGCACGTCGGGGTTGAGGTGGTGACAGACCATCACCATGTCCAGATGTTCGTCGAAGGTGTTCACCGTGTAGGGCATCGAGGGGTTCGTCGACGAGGGCAGCATGTTGGGCTGGCCGACCATCTCCATGATGTCCGGCGCGTGGCCGCCGCCGGCCCCCTCGATGTGGAACAGGTGCATCGTCCGCCCGTCGACGGCGGCGAAGGTGTTCTCGACGAACCCGGCCTCGTTGAGCGTGTCCGTGTGCATACACACCTGCACGTCCTCCTCCTCTGCCACGTCGAGGCAGGTGTCGATGGCGGCGGGCATCGACCCCCAGTCTTCGTGGAGTTTCAGCCCGCAGGCGCCCGCTTCGAGTTGCTCGCGGAGGGGTCCCGGCTTGGAGGCGTTGCCCTTCCCGTAGAAGCCGACGTTGACCGGCCACTCGTCGGCGGCCTGCAGGAAGCGCTCGACGTTCTTCGGCCCGGTCGTGCAGGTCGTCGCGCCGCCGCCGTAGCCGCCGCCGAGCATCGTCGTGATCCCGGAGGCCAGCGCGTGGTCGGGCAACTGCGCCGAGTTGAAGTGGACGTGGATGTCCAGCCCACCGGGCGTGGCGATCTTCCCCTCTGCGGGGTAGACGTCCGTCGAGGGGCCGACGACCATGTCGACGCCGTCCATCGTGTCGGGGTTGCCGGCTTTGCCGATCCCTGCGATCTCGCCGTCGCGGATGCCGATGTCCGCGGCGACGATCCCCAGTACGGGGTCCATGACGAGCGCGTTCGTCAGCACCCAGTCCAGTGCGCCCTCTTCCTGCGTGGTACCCGGCGACTGCCCGAGGCCGTCGCGGAGGGTCTTCCCGCCGCCGAAGACCGCCTCGTCGCCGGGCGTCCGGAGATCTTCCTCGACTTCGACGAACAGTTCGGTATCGCCGAGGCGGACCCGGTCGCCCTCTGTCGGCCCGTACAGTTCGGCGTAGGCTTCACGGTCGACCTCGCGAGTCACGGCGCGTCACCTCTGGAGGAATCGTCGCCGGGTTTGTCCTCGTCGTCGAGTTTCCCGGCCTGGCTCGGGATACCGCCGAACCCCTGTCGCTCGGCGCGCTCGACGGCCGCGGCGGCATCGCCGTCGACGCTGCCGTTCACGAGGCCGTTCATCCCGTGGGCGACGCGCTTGCCGCCGATGGCGACGAGTTCGACCGTCTGCTCGTCGCCGGGTTCGAACCGGACCGCTGTGCCGGCGGGGATGTTCAGGCGCTTGCCGAAGGCGGCCTCGCGGTCGAACTCCAGCGCGGCGTTGGCCTCGAAGAAGTGGAAGTGCGACCCGACCTGCACGGGGCGATCCCCCGCGTTGCCGACCGTCACCTCCACGGTCTCGCGACCCTCGTTTATTGTCACGGGCTCCTCGCCGGGGATCACCTCCCCGGGGACGGCGTCGTCATCCATGCCGTACCACGTCCGTCGACAGTTGCGCCTGATAGTCGATCATCTGCGCGATTATTTGGCGACCCACCTCAAGCCGGTTCCCTTCGGCGCAAATAGCACCGCGCGCCCTCGAATACTACACCGTTCGTCCGATTCTACGCCGAGAAATTCGGAGATCGATCAGCTGTCGTCGCCGGCGAGCCGCTCGCGGGCCGCGGCGACGGTCAGCGGGACGTCGTCGGTCAGTCCGTCGAACAGGCGGACGACCTGCGGGGGCCGCAGGTCGCAGTCGGTCAACAACTCAACGTCGGTGAGGATCTCGCGGGTGGGGCCGGTCGCGGCGACTCGTCCGGCGGCGTCGAGCAGGATCACGCGGTCGGCGACGTGCGGGACGAGTTCCGTCTCGGGCGTCGAGACGACGAGCGTGACTCCCTCGGCGGACAGGTCGTCGAGCAGGTCGAGGATCGTCGACCGGTTGGCGGCGTCGACGTTGCTCACCGGCTCGTCAAGCAATAGCGCGTCCGGTTCGACCGTCAGCGCGCTCGCGAGCGCCGCCCGCCGCTGTTCGCCGCCGCTGAGCCGGAAGGGCGGTTTCTCCAGCAGTTCCCCGAGGTCAAGCCGGTCGGCGACGCGCTCGACGCGCCGGTCGGCCTCGCCGTCGGGCAGACCCTGTTGAGAGGGGCCGTAGGCGAGATCCTCGCGCACCGTCGGGTTGAACAGGTAATCTGCCGGGTCCTGCGTGAGGACACTCAGCCGGTCGCGGACGGCGTCGGCGTCGTCGGTCTCCCCGAAGTACCGGACCGTCCCCGCGTCCGGCTCGATCAGCCCGCCGAGGATCTGGAGGAGCGTCGACTTGCCGGCCCCGTTCGGGCCGAGCAGCGCGACCCGCTCGCCGTCGGCGACGGTCACGTCCACCCCGTCGACCGCGGAGGTCCCGTCCGGGTAGGCGTAGCGGAGACCCTTCGCATCGATGGCCGGTGCTGGGCTCCCGTCCGCGTCGGTCACGCGAGGACCACTCCCAGCACGGCGCCCGCGACGACCAGCCCGAAGGCGGCGTCGGCAGCGCCCGGAGTCTCCCGGGCGCGGATCGGGGTCGTGCCGCTGCCCCCGCGAGCCCGCGCGGCGCGCTGGACGCGCTCGCCCCGCTCGACGCTCCGCAGGAGGAAGGTCCCGAGGAAGTTGCCCGAGTCGCGCCACGTCCGCCGCAGGTCCGGGTCGGTCACCGTCCGGCTCCGCCGCGCTCGCACCATCCGTTCGAGTTCGGCGAAAAAGAGGAGGAGGTAGCGGTAGGTGATCGCGAGCAGCGAGACGGCGATAGCCGGGGCGCGAAGCCGGCGGAGGCCCGCGAGCACGTCCGCGAACGGCGTCGTCAGCAGGAGCAGGGAGAGGAAGCCGACGCAGGCCGCGACGCGGACGGTGAAGACGGCCACGTACTCGACGCCGGCGGCCGACAGCGGGGTCGACCCGAGCGTCGGACCGCCCATCAGCAGCGCCTGCGGCGCCACGGCGACCAGCGCGAACGCCGGAGGCCCGGCGAGTCGACCCGCGAAGGTCCGCGCGGGGACCCGGGAGACGGCGGCGAGCGCGACGGCGAGGCCGGCCATCGCCGCGACGGTCGGCAGGTCTCGGCGAGTGACCGTCAGCGCGACGAGCGCGACGAGGCCGACGAGCTTGACGCTCGGCGCGACCGCCTGCAGGAAACCCGGTCGCTGGGGGACGTCCTCGGCGAGCAGGAACCAGCGGGCGCTGTCGGCCAGCGCGGCGAGCGTCCGATCGAGTGGGTCGATGCGAGCCATCGGGATCGAGCGTCAGGCCGACCCGTCGGCGTCGGTCCCGAGCAGGCGGCCGAGGCCGAGCGCGACCAGCAGCGTCAGTCCGGTCCCGACGACCGCGGAGACGAACGTGCCCGCGGCGCCCCCGAGCCCGGGGACGCCGTAGTCCGGGAACGGCGCGGCGTCGACCGACTCGGCGTGTTCGGTCGCGCCGGTCGCCTCGGCGGCGTTCTCCAGCGGCTCGGCGTAGCCGACCTCCGCCGCCGCCCAGCCGAACACCGGCGCGAGCAGCGCGAGGACGAGCAGGACGGCGAGCGCCCGCGGGAGCCACTCGGGAGCCCACTCCGGCGCCATCAGGCACTCACCTCCGGGGTCGTCTCGGGTCGCAGGTCGGGTCGGGCGTCGACCAGATAGCGGTAGACGACGGCGGTGATCGCCCCCTCGACGAGGCCGAGTGCGAGGTGGCCGCCGCCCATCACTGCGAGCGTGCTCAGGACCTCGTACTTGAACGCCGAGGAGAGGCCGAGCTGGAGGCCGGCGGTGAGCGCGCCGGCGGTGATGCCGAGCCAGCCGGCGGCGAAAGCGGCGCGGAACTCGCCGTGGGGGGCGACCGCGCGGTAGACCGCGTAGCCGACGTACACCTCGACGACGGCCATGTTGAACACGTTCGCGCCGAGGACGAGGAGGCCGCCGTCGCCGAAGACGAGCGCCTGGATCGAGACGACGGTCGCGACCGCGAGCGCGCCGAGGTGCGGACCGAGCAATATCGCGGCGAACGCCCCGCCGACGAAGTGGGCGCTCGTCCCCCCGGGGATCGGCCAGTTGAGCATCTGTGCCGCGAATATCCCCGCGGCGACGACGCCCAGCAGCGGCGCCTGCGCGTCCGAGATCTCGCCGCCGACGCGCCGGGCGGCGTAGCTCAGGGCCGCGATCGAGAGCGCGCCGAACAGCAGCGCGAGCGGCAGGTCGACGTACCCGTCCGGGATGTGCATACCTGTCCGCTCCCCGCCGCGACGGATAATATTTTCTCATCGTGCAGTATTACTCGGTGCGGTCCGGGCGGTGGGATCGCAGTTCGCGCCCGCGACGGCGGGTGGCCACTCATATTACGCGGTCCGTCCTAGCCGGGGGCATGGGAGACGACATCGACCGCATCAGCCTGACGCTCCCGGCGTCGATGGTCGAGCGCCTCGACGGCATCGTCGACGACTGGGAGTACGACAGCCGGTCGGAGGCGATCCGCGACTCGCTGCGGGACTTCTTCGCCGACTACGAGTGGGAGCGCGGCGGCGACGCGCGCCACCACGGCACGATCGTGATCGTCCACGACCACCACGTCGACGGCATCGCCGACGAACTCCAGACCGTCCAGCACGAGATGGCCGAGGCGATCACCTCGGTCCAGCACATCCACCTCTCCCACGACACGTGCATGGAGACGCTCGTCGTCGAGGGGTCTGCCGGCGACATCACCGAACTCGCCAACCGACTGCGGGCCATCGGAGGCGTCCAGCAAGTGAAGGTCGTCGTCGTCGACGAGTGATCACTCCGGATCTCCGTCAGATCGAATCTGCCCGCTCGTTCTGATCGTTCATTCATTGTCACTTCCGCCCGTGGATCGATTCGCGACCGCCATCGCGGCTCGATTTCCGTGGGAATCCAGAAAACACTACGTTCAAAATATTCTGCGGGATACTATTCGAACATCAACTAATTCCGCTGCGACCTAACATATCCTAATATCCAAGGCAAGGGTATTGGACATCTATAATACGGGAGTGCAAACCCTTATTGGGCATCTGCGAAATCGAAGGGACGTACGAATATGATGGACGCTCGTGCGGGTATGTTCCGGTACAGTGGTGGAAATAGTTCAGTGGCGGCCGAGAATAATGCGGATCGTAACTTCGGGGGTGCGGACGAATGAGCGGCGATGGGATCAGCCGCCGGCAGTTCGTGACCGCCGCCGGAGCGGCGACGGTCACCGGGCTGGCCGGCTGCTCGGAGACCGGGGGCGCGACGACCGACACGGCGAGCAGTTCGGACACGGTCAAGATCGGGGTACTGGAGGACCAGTCGGGCAACTTCGCGCTGAACGGGACGCCGAAGTACCGGGCGTCGATGCTCGCCATCGAGGAGATCAACAACAACGGCGGCATCGACGGCAAGCAGATCGAACCGGTGACGCGGGATCCGCAGTCGGACAACCAGCGCTACCAGGAACTCACGCGGGAGTTCATCAACGAGGAGAACGTCGACGCGCTCTGGGCGGGCTACTCCTCGGCGACCCGCGAGGCCATCCGGCCGATCATCAACCGCAACCAACAGCTGTACTTCTACACGACCCAGTACGAGGGCGGCGTCTGCGACGAGACGACCTTCGCGATGGGGCCGACCGCGCGACAGCAACTCGGCAGCGTCCTCCCCTACCTGCGCGAGGAGTTCGGGCCGGACATCTATATCATCGCGGCCGACTACAACTTCGGCCAGCTGTCGGCCGACTGGGTGCGCGTGCTGGCCGACGAGAACGACGCCAACATCGTCGGTGAGGAGTTCATCCCGCTCAGCGAGTCCAGTTTCGGCTCGGTCATCAACAACATCCAGCAGGCCGACCCCGACTTCGTGATGTCGATGCTCGTCGGCGCGAACCACGCGTCCTTCTACGAGCAGAAGGCCTCGGCGGGGCTGGACGTGCCCATCGGCACCTCGACGGCGATGGCCCAGGGCTACGAGCACAGGCGGCTGGACGCGCCGGCGCTCGCCAACGTCTACGCGGGCGTCAACTACATGGAGGAGGTCCCGACCAAGAGCAACACGAGCGACGGCGGCCTCGTCGACCGCTACTACGAGAAGTACCCCGACGAGGGCGAGTACGTCAACGAGGAGGCCGAGACCAACTACTTCTCGACGTACATGTACAAAGCGGCCGTCGAGCAGGCCGGGACGACCGAACAGCCGGAGGTCATCGAGGCGCTCGAATCCGGGATCAGCCTCGGCACCGAGCGCGCGCCGGAAGCGCCGGAGGGCGAGACGATCGAACTCGACGGCGCGACCCACCACGTCGACCACCACATGTGGGTCATGCGCGCCGACGAGGAGCACAACGTCGAGGCCGTCACCGACCGGAAGATCCCCGAGCAGTTCCTCTCGGAGACGGTCGGCTGTAACCTCCCCGAGGAGTCCGAACAGACTCAGTACACGCCGGTCGACTACTTCGAGGAGGCCGAGTAGGGATGGTCAACGGCCTGAACCTCGCGTTCCAGTTCCTCGATAGCTTCGCGCTCATCGTGCTCGCGGCGGCGGGGCTGGCCGTCATCTTCGGGATCATGGGCGTCATCAACCTCGCGCACGGCGAGTTCATCCTCGTCGGGGCGTACGCGACGACCCTGTCGGTCACGCGCCTCGGCCTCCCGCTCCCGGTCGCGATGGTCGTCGGCACGCTCCTGACCGCCGGCTTCGGCATCGTCGTCGAGCGGACGATCATCTCGGGGTTCGTCCCCAACTGGATCGGCCAGCGGACCGTCGGCCGCGACCTGATCGAACCGCTGTACGACCGGCTGGCCGACTCGATGGTCGCGACGTTCGGCCTCAGTCTCGTCATGGTCCAGGGCGCCCGGATCGCCTTCGGGAACAACCTCGATACGGTCGGGACGCCGTTCGGGAACGTCTCCTACGGGCAGTTCTCCTACGCGACCTATCAGCTCGTGCTCGCGGGGATCAGCGTCCTCGTCCTCGTGGCCGCGTACGTCGTGTTCACGCGCACGACCTTCGGCACGCGGGTCCGTGCGACGATGGCCGACGAGCAGACCGCCAAGTCGCTCGGCGTCGACACCGAGCGCACGTACATGCTCACCTTCGGGATCGGGTCGGGACTGGCCGGCCTGACCGGCGCGCTGTACGCCCCGATCCGGGCGATGCAGCCGACGCTGGGCGACGGGTTCCTCATCGAGGCGTTCGTCGCGGTCGTCGTCGGCGGCCCGAGCGTCGTCCTCGGGACGGCGCTGTCCGGCGGTGTCCTCGGCGCCATCAGCGCGACGGTCACGAACGTCACCGACTCGACGACGTTCGGCCGCATCGCCCTGCTGCTGGCCGCGATGCTCGCGCTCCGGTTCCTGCCGGGCGGGATCACCGGGTTCATCGAGCGGGTGCAGAGCCGCCGACAGGAGGCCAGCGATGGCGACTGAGTCGACCGGGACCGCGACGACCGACCGCGGCCCCATCGCCCGCGTCCGCGGCCGCCTCGAAGGCCCGAACACGATCGGCAACTCCCGCGGCTTCTGGGCCGGCTTCGCCGTTGCCGTCCTCGCGCTCGCGCTGTACCCGGCCGTCGGCAACGGCGAGCAGTTCGCGCTGTTCCTCGTGCTGGCGATCCTCGGGCTGTCGCTGTCGCTCGTCTGGGGTTACTCGGGCGTGCTCAGCTTCGGGCAGGTCGTCTTCTTCGGCGTCGGCGGCTACACCTTCGGCATCGTCTCGATCAACCTGCAGGACGCGACCGGGATCACCGCCGGCGCGATCCTCGGCGTCGTCCTCGGGGGATTCGCCGCCGCGTTGATGGGCTACTTCATGTTCTACGGCGGCGTCCGCGACGTCTACGTCACCATCATCACCCTCGTCTCGACGATGGTGCTGTACACGTTCATGTCCCAGACCGCCGGTTCGGAGTGGACCATCGGCGAAGCGCCGCTCGGCGGGTTCAACGGGATGCCGGGCATCCCGCCGCTCAGGCTGGGCGTCGAGGGGCTGTTCTCGTTCCAGTTCCGGTACAACGAGATGACGTTCCTGGGTCTGTTCGAGTTCGAACCGTTCTACTACCTCGCGCTCGTCGCCCTCGTGACCGCGTATCTGGGGCTGCGTACGCTGGTCAATTCCGACTTCGGCCGCGTGATGGTCGCCGTCCGCGAGGACGAGGACCGCACCCAGATGTTCGGCTACGACGTCAAGCGGGTCAAGCTGCTCACGTTCACGGCCGGTGGCGCGCTGGCCGCGCTGTCGGGCGTGCTCTTCACTGCCCGAAACGTCTACATCAGCCCGCGGGTGTTCGAGCTGTGGTTCGCGACGCTGCCTGTCATCTGGGTGAGCATCGGCGGCCGCAAGAGCCTGCTCGGCGCCGTGATCGCCACCATTGGCATCGAGTACTTCCGGCTGTCCATCGAGGGCGAGGCGGCGCTGGTCGTCCTCGGCGCGCTCCTGCTCGTGTTTATCCTCGCGCTGCCCCGCGGGGCCGTCCCCGGCCTGGTCGCGCTCTACGAGTGGCTCCTGCAGGCCCGCTCGGATGTCGACAATCCCGACACGCCCCGGGAGGTGACCGACTCGTGAGCGAAGCCGACGCGGGCGGCGAGGTCAGCGACCCGAACATCCGCGAGACCCCGGCCGGACAGGCCACGGGGCCGCGCACCGATACCCTGCTGCAGACGGACGGCCTCGTCAAACGCTTCGGCGGGTTCACCGCCACCGACTCGGTCGACTTCAGCGTCGACGAGGGCGAGCTGCGCTGTCTGATCGGTCCCAACGGGGCCGGGAAGTCGACGTTGCTCAACCTCGTCGTCGGGACGCTGACCCCCTCGGAGGGCAGCATCTACTACGACGGGCAGGACGTCACGGACCTCGCGCCCAACGAGCGGGTCCGCAACGGGATCAGCATGAAGTTCCAGGTGCCCTCGGTGTACGGCGACCTCTCGGTCCGCGAGAACGCCCGCCTGCCGATCCAGCAGTTCGCCGACGGCGAGGAGCGCCGCCGGCGCGTCGACGAGGCCATCGCCGACGCCGGCCTCGCGGGCTACGAGGACGTCGAGGCGAGCACCCTCTCGCACGGCCAGCAACAGCAACTGGAGATCGGCATGGCCGCCTCGCTCGAGCCGGATCTGCTCCTGCTGGACGAGCCGGTCGCCGGCCTCTCGGTCGACGAGCGGTCGGAGATCGCCGAGCGGATCAAGCGGCTCAACCGCGAGGAGGGGATCGCCTTCGTCGTCATCGAACACGACACCGACTTCGTCGGCGAGATCGCCGACACGGTCACCGTCCTCCACCAGGGCGATATCTTCCGCGAGGGCTCCATCGAGGAGATCGAGGCCGACCCGGAAGTCAGGCGGATCTACCTGGGGGGAGAACAGTGACGCTCCTCGAACTCGCCGACGTGACCGTCGGCTACGACGCGCCGGTGCTCCGGAACGTCGACTTGTCCGTCAAAGAAGGAGAGATCGTCGGCGTCGTCGGGAAGAACGGCGTCGGCAAGACGACGCTGATGAAGACGGTCATCGGGCTCCTCGAACCGGACCAGGGGACCGTCGCCTACCGCGGGACGGACGTGACCGGGCAGTCGGCCGACGAGCGCGCCCGCGCCGGGATGGGGTACATCCCGCAGGGACGGGACATCTTTCCCGGACTGACCGTCGAGCAGAACCTGAAGATGGGCGAGCACGTCAACGCGGGGAGCGACGAAACGCGCTACGAGGAGGTCTACGACCTGTTCCCCGTGCTGGAGGAGCGCGCCGATCAGGACGGCGAGACGCTCTCGGGCGGCCAGCAGCAGATGCTCGCCATCGCGCGGGCGCTGGTCGCCGACCCCGATCTGCTTCTGCTCGACGAGCCCTCGGAGGGCGTCCAGCCCTCGATCGTCGACCAGATCAGCGAGGACATGCGCGCCATCAACGAGGAACTGGGGACGACTATCCTCTTCGTCGAGCAGAACCTCGGTGTCATCCGCTCGATGGCCGACCGCTGTTACGCCATGGAACGCGGCGAGATCGTTGACGAACTCGGCGCGGAGGCGCTGGCCGACGAGGACACCATCGCGAGTTACCTCGCGGTCTGACCGGCGCGTCGCGTCGACCGGAATCCGGAGCGCTCGCCCGCCTGCTCGCCGCGGTGTGGTATCCCATTTCACGACTTTCGAGGTCTCTACCGAATGATAATGGGCAAAAGGGGTTATCAGTGTCCAGTCGTTACCTCCGGATACAGTGAGCGTCCACACCCCGTCCACGCCCGGGCCCGGTCGTTCCCGGAAAGCGGTGCTGTTCTGCCCGGAGTGTGGACACGAGAGCGAGACGAACGGCGACTGGAACCTCCGCGAGCGCGCGGAGGGCGTCGCCTACGAGTGCCCCGACTGCGAGACCGTTATCACCACCCGCAGTCGGGCGGAACTGCCGCAGTACGCCTGACGGACCCCGGACCGGACACCTGACTGTCGGGGTCGTCCACCCCGCACATCAGGGGCCTTTTCACGGCGGGCGGCCGTAGACGCGGTATGAACATCGTCCCGGACACGAGCGTGGTCATCGACGGCCGCGTGTCCGAGCAGATCGAGGCCGACGCCGACCCCGATTCGGAGGCGGTCGGCGAGGGATTCGCCGGCGCCACCGTCTACGTCCCCGAGGCGGTCGTCGGC
Organism: Halosimplex yunnanense; assembly: GCF_054504345.1. NCBI lineage: Archaea > Methanobacteriati > Methanobacteriota > Halobacteria > Halobacteriales > Haloarculaceae > Halosimplex > Halosimplex yunnanense. The sequence continues at coordinate 42,812 of NZ_JBTJEL010000034.1, forward strand.
GAACTCGAAGCACAGGCCAACGACGGCCGCGAGAGCGGCTGGGACGGGCTCGCCGAACTCCAGCGGCTCGCCGGACTCCACGACGAGGGCACCGTGACCGTCGAGTACGTCGGTCGCCGCCCCGCCGAGGTCGAGCAGCGCGAGGCCGGCGAGGGGAAGATCGACGCTATCATCCGCGATCTGGCCGACGAGCACGACGCCACCCTCGTCACCAGTGACGTCGTCCAGAGCGAGGTCGCGAAGGCCAAGGGCCTCGACGTGCTCTATCTCGAACCGCGCGGCCGGGACTCGGAGTCGCTCGACATCGAGCAGTTCTTCGACGAGACGACGATGAGCCTCCACCTCAAGGTGGGCGTCGCGCCGATGGCCAAGCGCGGCGAGATCGGCGACATGCACTACGAGACCATCAGCGACGAGGTCTCGACCGAGAGCGATCTGAAGGAGTGGGCCCAGGACATCGAGAACTCCGCCCGCGCCAGCGCCGAGGGGTTCGTCGAACTCGACGAACCGGGCATGACCATCGTCCAGTTCGGCCAGTACCGCATCGCCATCGCGCGACCGCCGTTCTCGGACAAACTGGAGATCACCGCAGTCCGGCCCATCGTCAAGACCGATCTGGACGACTACGAGCACGCCGACGAACTCCGCGAGCGACTGCTCGAACACCAGCGCGGCGTCCTGATTTCGGGAGCGCCCGGTGCCGGTAAGTCCACCTTCGCCCAGGCCGTCGCGGAGTTCCTCGCCGATTCGGACTTCGCGGTCAAGACCATGGAGAAGCCGCGGGACCTCCAAGTCGGCGACAACATCACCCAGTACACGGAACTCGGCGGCTCGATGGCCAAGACGGCCGACTCGCTGCTGATGGTCCGGCCGGACTACACCATCTACGACGAGGTCCGCAAGACCGACGACTTCGAGGTGTTCGCGGACATGCGCCTCGCGGGCGTCGGCATGGTCGGCGTCGTCCACGCGACCCGCGCCATCGACGCGCTCCAGCGCCTCGTCGGCCGCGTCGAACTCGGGATGATCCCGCAGGTCGTCGACACCGTCGTCTACATCGAGGCCGGCGAGGTCGACACCGTCTACGACGTCACGACCGAGGTCAAGGTCCCCGAGGGGCTGATGGAGGAGGACCTGGCCCGCCCGGTCATCATGATCCGCGACTTCGAGACGGGCCAGCCCGCCTACGAGATCTACACGTTCAACCGGCAGGTCGTCACCGTCCCGCTCGGCGAGAACGCCGCCGACGGCGGCGCCGGCCGCGAGAGCGGCACCGAGCGCATCGCCAAACAGGAGGTCGAGCGCGAAATTCGAGCTATCGCCCACGGCCACGTCGAGGTCGAGATCAAGAACCCCAACACCGCGGTCGTCTACGTCGAGGACGACGACATCTCGGCGGTCATCGGCAAGGGCGGCGGACGCATCTCCGACGTCGAGAACCGCCTCGGCATCGACATCGACGTCCGCACGCTCGACGAGCGTCCGCAGGGCGCCAGCGGCGGTCCCGGCGGAAGCGGCGGCGGCGCAGGTGGGGGAGGCGGCGCAGGTGGCAGTTCGACTGGCGGCGCGGGCGGCGAGATCGTCACGCCCGAGATCACCTCCCGGCACGTCGTCATCCCGATGAACGGCTACGAGGGCGACACCGTCGAGGTGCAGGCCGACGGCGAGTACCTCTTCACCGCGACCGTCTCCCGCGGCGGCGAGGTGCAGGTCTCCCGCGGATCGGCCATCGCCGAGGAGCTCGAACGGGCGATCGACCGCGGCAAGACGATCACCGTCTCGCCGTCGTAATCCGTCCCTATTCCTCGTCGCCGGTCAGTCGGACGAGCGCGTCTCCGTCCGCACCGGGAGCGTACACCGTCTCGTCTAGCGCCAGGATGTCGCCGGCTATCCACTCCCCGGTCCAGCCCGCGTGTGACGCATCGTCGATCTGCCAGCGCAACTCTCCGGTGTCCCGGTCGAGGGCCTTCAGCGGGGCGCCGGTCGATCCGTCCGCGAAGCCGTAGAGGGTGTCTTCGGTCGCGGCCTCCGGGATCAACCCCTCGTCGAACGTTTCCGCGAGATCGCCCGTTTCGGCGTCGACGACCTGAACCTCGTCCGCACCGCCGCTGTAAAGCAGTCCGTCGGCGAGCACCTGCGTCTGGAACCTCTCGGGCTGGTCGCGCGTCCACTCCGTCTCGCCGGTCTCGGCGTCGAACCTCCGGAGCGTGTTCGGTCCACCGCCGCCGTAGTACACGTATATCGCTTCCTCACCGGCGATGAGCGACTGGGGATCTGGAGTCCCGGACTCGACCTGCCACGCTATCTCGCCACTGTCGGCGTCCAGTGCGGTGATATCCGATGCGACGACGTAGACGCGCCCGTGCGTGACGGCGAGGTGGATGTACGGGTAGAACGAGAACGACGTTTCCCACTGCTGCTCGCCCGATTCGCGGTCGAGCTTCCGGACGTGAGCGCCACCGCCGCTGTTGACGGTGTACACGCCGTCAGAGACGACCAGATCGTCGAGGAGAACGTCGTACCCTGTGATCGTCGTTCGCCACAGTTCGCTGCCGTCCGCCGCATCGATCGCGACGACGTCCCCCATGTCGACGTTCTCCGGCGGATTGTGCCACAGGTGGACGTACACCACGCCATCGTGGACTGCTCGCGTGTATATCCGCTCGCCGCGGTCGTAGGTCGCCTCCCACTCGACGGACCCGTCCGTCGCGTCCAGCGAGAGGAGTCGTACTCCAGGCGCGCCCGTCGTCTCGGCGACGTAGACGGACCCGCCGGCCGCGACCGCGGCGGAATGGTCGAACCCGCGGTTCTCGGTCGCGGGCAGGTCGTACTCCCAGTCGACGGTGGGCTCTCCGCTGATCCCCGACGCGTCCGGGTTGAAGTTCGTCCGCCGGGCGTCGAACTCCGTCATCGGCCACGCGCCGCCGCCGTCCTCGTCTTCGCTTCCGTCCCCGCCCCCGTCTTCGTCGGCCGGCGCTCCGGTGATGTCGCAGTCGCCGACGGAGAGTTTCCCGACGCAGACGCCGACGTCGTCCTCGTCGAGGTCGTCGACGATCTCCTGCGGATCGTCGTAGTGCTCGTCGGCGCAGTCGTTCGGGTTCAGACAGAGCGTGCAGCCGTCGTCGGCCCGCTCGTCCCCGCGGTAGACGTCCTCTTCGACGAATCCGACGATCGCCTCGTCGGCCGCCGCCTCGTAGCAGTACGTGTTGTCGTGGGTCCACGCGACGTCGTCGCGGCCCGCTGCTGCCGCGAGTTCTCGCCCTTCGTAGCCGCCGTCGACGCTGACGACCGCGAAGTTCCCGTCGGTGTCGGTACAGACCTCGCTGCACCCGAAGAACTGCATCCGATGTGCGCTCGCCGGGCCGACAGCCCCGACGCCGCCGACGACCGCGATGCCCGCCGCTTTGAGGACCGTTCGCCGCTTGATTCGCTGGCCGGTCTCCCCGTCGTCCGAAGCCATACCACTGTCGGGAACTCCTGTAGGATTAGTTACCAGCTGGTTATCGGCGTTAAACGGCGTATACTTCGCGGCGATCGGCGTTTCGGGGGATCGAACTGCGGCGGTGAAACGACCGCGTGATCGGGTGAAACAGCGGGTTCGGGATTCGGTCCCACGTCCCGACCGATCCGTCGTATCACCGGACTAATGTGTCAGTACGGTGTTCGTCCGGGCATGACAGAGCGTCTCGTCCCCTCCGAGTGGATCGTCGAGCGGTCCGGGCTGACCGCCTTCGCGCTAGCGAGTGCCGTGCTGGCGCTTTTCGTCCTCCTGCCGTACCTGCAGTTCGTCCTCTTCGGGGTCGTCCTCGCGTACATCCTGTACCCGGTCCAGCGCCGCCTCGAAGGACACGTCAGACCGACGTTCGCGGCCTTCGCCCTCGTCGCCGCGACGCTGTTGCTGGTACTCATTCCGCTGATCTACGTCGTCTCGATCGCGGTCCAGCAGGCGCTCGGGCTCGTGGCCGCTATCAGGGACGGCGCGCTCGATCTGGGGACGATCGAGGACCTGCTCGCGACGAACGGGTTCGCGGTCGACCTGGTCGCGCTGTACGAGTCGAACCAGGGGCGGATCGCGGCGGCCATCCGGGAAGTCGCGATGGGCGCGATCGACGTCGTCGGCAGTCTCCCGGGCCTGTTCATCGGGATCACGGTCACGCTGTTCGTCCTCTTCGCCCTGCTGCGGGACGGGGAGCGACTCGTGGCGTGGTTCCAGTGGGTGCTCCCCGTCGAGGGTGAGATCCTCGACGAACTCCGCGAGGGGCTGGACGAACTCATGTGGGCCTCGGTCGTCGGGAACGTCGCCGTCGCGGCCATCCAGGCGGTCATGCTCGGCGCGGGGCTGTTTGTCGCCGGCGTGCCCGCCGTCGTCTTCCTCACCGTCGCGACGTTCGTCCTGACGCTGCTCCCGCTGGTCGGCGCGTTCGGGGTCTGGATCCCCGCGGCGGTGTATCTCGTCGCCAGCGGCCGCCAGACCGCCGGCGCGGCGATCGCCCTCTACGGCCTGTTCGTCACTTTCTCGGACTCGTACCTCCGGCCGGCGCTCATCGGCCAGACCGCGGCGTTCAACTCCGCGACCGTCGTGGTCGGCATCTTCGGGGGCCTCGTCGTCTTCGGCGCCGTCGGGCTGTTCATCGGTCCGGTAGTGCTGGGCGGGGCGAAACTCACGCTCGATTGCTTCGCCCGGGCGCGAGCCGGGCCGTCGCACGCGGATTCGACCGGCGACGGTACTCTCGAACGCACGGAATCCGGAGCCGAGTCGGTGAATGCGGCTGCCGACCCGGCGGCAACTGACGCGGAACGGACCGCCGCCGAACCGACGGCTGCCGACCCGGACGACGAAACCGACTCCGACGAGTGACCGGTTTCGCGCCGTCGGGTCCCCGACGGGATCAGCTTCCGGTGTCCGTCTCGGTCGCGGTCAGGGACTCGCCCTGTTCGGGCGGGACGATCTGCAGGACCGCACCGGTCTCCCCTTCGGGCACGCCGCGGCGGTTCGCCAGGACGTAGATCTCGCCGTCCTGGTCCTGTCCGAACTGCCTGACGAACCAGTCGAACCCGTCGACGAACTGGAGTTCAGCCATCTCCCACAGCTCGTCGCGCGGCACGTCGTCGGGGCCGATGGCCGGCGTCTCTTCTTCCTCTCCGGGCGTCTCGTCGCTCTGGGCCGTCTCCGTTCCCGCTCCGGCGGTCGTCGCCGTCGCCGCAGGGGTCCCAGTGTCGGTCTCGGTCCCGGTCTCGGCTCCCTCGCCGCCGCCGAAGTCGTCGGGCGGCATCGCGGTGAACACCCGACCGAGCGGTTCGGACCGCGCCGGGTCGGCCGACCAGTCGCCGAAGACGTACGCGCCCTGGAGTTCGGAGACGGTGTCGTTCTCGTAGCGGTGGCCGCCGACGACGGTGATCCCGACGCTCTGCCCCTCGTAGACGTGCGGGTACTCGACGACTGGGTCGACGAGGTCGCTCCCGTCGTAGGGCGCGTCGTCGGGTTCGCTGTCGGGGCAGTCGGTGATCGCGCCGACGGTGCTCGGCTCGTCGGTGCTGAAGCAGTGAGTCCCCTCTTTGACGTTCCAGCCGTAGTTGCCGCCGGCTTCCACGACGCTCGCTTCCTCCCAGAGGTTCTGGCCGGCGTCGGAGACGAAGAGGTTCCCCTCCGAGTCGAAGTCGATGCCGAACGGGTTGCGGAACCCGTAGGCGTAGATCTCGTCCATGGCCCCGTCCTCGTCGACGAACGGGTTGTCGTCGGGGATGCCGTAGGGCAGTTCCTCGTCGGCCTCCGCCCCGGTCGGCGTCGCCGTCGAGGTTCCACCCGGCGTCCCCGTCTCGGTCGCCCCTCCGGTCCCTTCGTCGACGTCGATGCGGATGATGTCGCCGAGCAGGTTCTGTCTGAGGTCCTGCCCGTTGCCGCCGTCGTTCGTCTCGTACCAGTCGTCGGCGTGACCGTACATGTCGTCGTTGGCGCCGCCGCCGTCGCCCATCGGGACGTAGAGGTAGCCGTCGGGCCCGAACGCCATCGGCCCGGCGTCGTGGTTGTACTGCGGGTGCGGGATCCGCAGGAGCTGTCGCTCGGAGTCGGGGTCGACTGAGTCGCCGCCCTCGGCCATCTGGAACTCCGCGACCACCTCGACGTGGTCCCAGTTGATCGACCGCAGCTCCTCGGTCGGCGGCGCGCTGTAGTGGAGATACAACTGCCCGTTCTCCTCGAACTGCGGATGGAGGGCGATCCCGAGCAGCCCCCGCTCGTCGTAGTCCTGCGTCTGGCTCGCGTACAGGCCGTAGAACGTGCCGAGATCGACCATCCGGTCGCTCACGTCGATGAGCGGCTCGTCGCGCACGCCGTTCTCGCGGACGAGGTACAGCTCCCCGGTCTGGTCCGTGACGAAAAAGCGGCCCGTTCCGTCGTCGGGGTCCGCGAAGTCCGTCGGCGCCGTCAGCGGCCCGTCGGCGACCTGCCGGATCCCGACTTCGGCACCGGCCTCGAAGAACCCGGCGCCAACGCCGGGCGTCCCGGTTTCGGTCTCCGTCTCCGTCTCGGTCCCGGTCGCCGTCTCGGTCTCCGCTCCCGGCGTGGCCGTCGCACCCTCGGTCACCTCGATGTCGCCGATCATCGTGTTCGGATGGACGGTACAGATGTACTGGGCCATCTCCTCGGTCGCCGTGAACGTCAGCGAGCGGGTCGCCCCTTCTTCGGACATCGTCTCCGTCGCCGTGATCGTCTCTCCCTGGTCGTCCTGGATCGTGAAGTCGTGGGGTGCGCCGTCGAGGTTCTCCCAGACGACCTCGTACTCGGTCCCGGCCGTCAGTTCCAGCGTCGGGTTCTCCTCGTCCGCGATGGCGTCGGGCTCTTGACCCATCCACGCCGACACCTCGCCCCCGAACCGGTAGGTCCGTTCCTGACGACCGAGCGCCAGGTTGCCCAGCCCCGCGATCGCTCCCGTCGCCGCACCGACTTCGAGGAACCGCCGCCGCGAGGGGAGCCAGTTCCCAGTCTCGTCCGCCTGTTCCGTCGATCCGTCCGTACCGTTCGAATCGTCTGTCATGTGTGCCCCGTGAGCCACTCACGTGGAACGACGAAAAGTGCCGACAACCGTTTTTCCGGTATTCCGCGAGAAATTTCGATAGACCGTTCCTAGCGGCGATCGGGCGCCGAATGTGACCGCGGATACCGAACCCGATCGACGTCGGCCGACACGCGCGCGCTCTGCAGAGAGCGGATACGCTTACATGTTCGCCATGGTGGAGTATAACACGCCCGTTCGCGAGCGGTAAGCCGAGCCGAGCGACCGCTTTCGTTCGGCCAGTTTCGAGCGAAACGTCGTCTTACGGGGCCACAGAGCGTGCCCGAGTGTCGGTTCGAACGCGTGTCCGTCGCGTGGTACGTCCGCGACGGTGGGCGGTGCGGAACGGCCGCTTACTCTGTGCGGCGCTGTCGGCGCGGACGTGAACGGTCGGGGCGCCTTTTCGGCGGCCGGCCGAGCAGTCTGTGATGGCACCGCAACGACGGGACGTTCTCAAAGCCGGTGGTATCGCCGCACTCGGTGCGCTCGGCGGCGCGCACGTCGCCGACGTGCCCGTGAACGTCGCGCGGGCCCAGTCGGACGCGTCGACCGAGTACCCGGAGATCAGGCTCGCCGTCCACCAGGACTCGGGCCAGGCGGTCAACTGGGTCCTGCCCGCGAAACGCCGGATCGACGAGTTCGTGTTCGGGACCCCCGACGAGCCGATCAACACGGGCCAGCACTGGGTGAACGTCGCCGAGGGGCCGGTCGCCGACCTCCTGCGCGACCAGACCTATCAGGTCGGGCTCCCGCTGGAGCAGCGCGAGACGACGGAGGACGACTCGGCGTACACCGTGACGACGTTCGACTCGTTTGCGAGCCCCTCGCGCCAGGAAGTCAGCGGCGAACTCGACCTGACCTACGTCGACCGCCGACCGTGGGATCGCCCCGGGGCGGGGACGGACACGCCGGACACGGTCGAACTGACTGCCACGTTCTCCGACCCGGCGGACAACGAGTACCGCCTCGAAGTCGATCAGGTGTTCCAGCCCCCGATCCCGTCGTGGCAGACGGGCGGCGGCGTCGTGACGAACTCGTGGCTCCACGGCGTGACCGGGACCGGCTCACCGCTGCTCCCGACGGCGTTCACCTACGGCGCGTTCTGGGGGCTCGGGAACGTCGTCGTCAACGGCGAGGTGCGCAACCGGCGGCAGGTGATCCACTTCATGACGACCCAGATGATCCGGAAGTCCGATTACTCGCTGGCGACCGACCCGGAACTCCCCCTCTCCCCTGACGAAGCGTACCTCGGCAACCTCCACCAGACCCACGCCGTCGTCGCGCCGATCCGGGTCACCGAGGACGGCCCCGTTCCCGCTCCCGTCGAGACGGCCTTCGAGTTGCCGAACGGGAACACGCAGCCGTTCGTTCACGTCATGTGGGACGAGGAGACGATCGACGGCTACACCGTCGTCGAATCGGAGGGCGGCGAGGGAACGGCCACGCCGGGCACAGCGACTGGAACGTCCGACGAAGGGACGGCGACCGCTACCGACGCTGCGACCGAACCCTCGGCCACCGACACTGGAACCGGAACCGAGACCGACGGCTGAGCGGCGGTCGACCGAAGCGACGGGACGAAGAGAAACGGGTGACGTCAGTCGGCCGACGCGGCCGCTTCGCACTCGCAGTCGGTCGCGTCGATCTCGTAGAGATTCTGTCGGGCGTCCGCGAAGTAGACGTCTTCCTCGACGACGCCGATTTCTTCGAGACGTTCGAGGGCGTAGCGGACGGTACGCGCGGAGAGCATCGATTCCTCGACGATCCCCTTCTGGGTGAGCGGACCGTCGTACTCCAGTACTTTGTAGACGAGTTTCGCGCTCGGCGGCAGATCGCTGAGGTCGTCCCCGTCTGTCTCTTGCATCGATAGGAGGGAAGGGCGCGCGTACAATAAAGATTGACACTGGCGTTAGCCAAGATCGGCGAGCAGCGCCGGCACGGCGTCGGATCGGCCCGGCGCCGGCCCGCGATCAGCGGGTGATCGCGAGGCCGATGGTGGTCGGCGATCGGGACCGATTGCGCTCGCGCGGCGGGGAGGGGAACGAACGGCTTTTTAGCCCGCGTGGCCGAGACGGACGTATGGCTACCGAAACCGCCGAGGGCTGGGACGACCACCTCCGGGGGCTGACGGTGACGACGTTCGCCTCCCTGCTGGGGATCGGCGCCGGCGTCGCCGCGGCAGCGCTCGCGGCCGGCCCGAACGACCGGCTCGGGCTCTACCTGCTCGGGGCGGCCGTCCTCGTCCAGATCCCGGTGTACTCGGTGATCGGCATCGACGTGGAGGACTTCGGCCCGAAGGAGTACCTCTACGTCGCGTTCATCACCTTCTCGCTGTGGTTCGTCTCGTGGGGAATCCTGCTGACCGCGGGGACCACCCTGTAACGATGGCAGACGACTCCATCGCGGTCGTCGACCTCGACCGCTGTCAACCCGACCGCTGTAACTACGAGTGTGCGAACTTCTGCCCGCCGAACCGCTCGGGCAAGGAGTGTATCGTCACGCGCGAGGAGCGCTTCGGCGAGGACGAACCCTACGAGGGCGCCCCCGACCAGATCCACATCTCCGAGGAGATCTGTCTCGGCGAGTCCTGCGGCATCTGCGTCAACAAGTGCCCGTTCGACGCCATCGAGATCATCAACCTCCCGCAGGAACTCGACGACGACCCCGTCCACCGCTACGGCGAGAACGCCTTCGCCCTCTACGGACTGCCAGCGCCCCAAGAGGGGCAAGTGACGGGTATCCTCGGCCCGAACGGCATCGGGAAGACGACCGCCGTTCGCATCCTCGCCGACGAGATGGCTCCGAACCTCGGGGAGGTCTCCGGCGACCCGCCGACCTGGGAGGCCGTGCTGGACGAGTACCGCGGGACGGAACTGCAGAACTACCTCGAAGAGCTGCGCGACGGCGACGTGACCGTCGCGCGCAAACCGCAGTACGTCGACCAGATCCCCGACCAGTTCGACGGGACGACCCGCGAACTGCTCGAACGCACCGACGAGCGCGGCGAACTCGACGAACTGATCGAGCGCGTCGGAATCGGCCCCGTCGTCGATCAGGACATCGACACGCTCTCCGGCGGCGAACTCCAGCGCGTGGCGCTCGTGGCCTGTCTCGCCCGCGACGCCGACTTCTACTTCCTCGACGAGCTGACGCCGTACCTCGACATCGGTCAGCGGATGACCGCCGCGCGCCTCGTGCGCGAACTCGCCGACGAGGGCGACCGCTCGATGCTCGTCGTCGAGCACGACCTGGCCATCCTCGATCTCCTCGCCGACACCATCCACGTCGCCTACGGGTCGCCGGGCGCGTTCGGTGTCATCACCTCGCCCAAGTCCACGAAGAACGGCATCAACGAGTACCTCGGCGGCTATCTCGAGAACGAGAACATGCGCGTCCGCCAGGAGTCCATCGAGTTCGAGGAACACGCCCCGCGCCAGACCGCGGAGGGCGACGTGGTCGTCGAGTACCCCGACCTCACCAGGTCCTACGGCGACGGCGAGTTCTCGCTCGAAGTCGAGGGCGGCGAGATCCAGGAGAACGAGGTGCTGGGCGTCGTCGGTCCCAACGGGATCGGGAAGTCGACGTTCGCGCAGATGCTCGCCGGCCGCCTCGAGCCCGACGAGGGCGAGGTCGACGCGAAACTGGACATCGCCTACAAGCCCCAGTACGTCGAGATCGACCAGCCGATGCGCGTTGACGCCTTCCTCGCCTCGATCACCGACGACTTCGGCACCTCCTACTGGAACACGGAGATCGCCGACCCGCTCCAGCTCGACCGCGTCATGGAGCAGAACCTCACCGACCTCTCCGGCGGCGAACGTCAGCGGGTCGCCATCGCGGCCTGCCTCTCCGAGGACGCCGATCTCTACCTGCTCGACGAGCCGTCGGCCCACCTCGACGTCGAACAGCGGGTGCGCGCCACCACCGCCATCCGCCGCTACGCCGAGAACCACGACGCCACCGCCCTGGTCATCGACCACGACATCTACATGGTCGACCTGCTCGCCGACCGCCTGCTCGTCTTCGACGGCGAGCCCGCCGAGCGCGGCCACGCCTCGCCGCCGGTCGGCATGCGCGACGGCATGAACGAGTTCCTCGCGAACCTCGACATCACGTTCCGCCGCGACGAGCGGACCGGCCGCCCGCGCATCAACAAGCCCGGCAGCCAGCTCGACCGCGAGCAGAAGAACGCCGGCGAGTACTACTACAGCGACTGAGCGGAGCGTCCACTCGCCTCCGGACTTGCCGAACCCTTATCCGGCATTCCGCCGTACCGATTCGTATGAGCACGGGCCGCGAGATTCGTCTCGTCGAGGAAGACGACGGCTGGTGGTCGGCAATCGACGAGGAGACCGGCGTCGCGAGCCAGGGCCCCAGCAGGACGGAAGCGCTGGAAAACCTCGACGAGGCCGTCGAGGCGACCCGGGAAGCCAGGGAGGCAGACTCCGAGGCCCCCGAACCGGACGCGCCGTGGTTCGACGGGTAACGAATGGTTTCGCGGGACTTTTCGGGTGAAGACATCGTCTCCGTCCTTCGGATGTTCGGGTATCGTCACGACAGGACGCGTGGCGATCATGCGATTCTCAAGTACACCCATCCAGAGACCGGCGAGAAGCGCACAGTCACCGTTCCGCTACACGACCGCGTTCGAACCGGGACGCTGCAGAACATCGCCGACCAGTGCGGAGCGGAGGATTTCCGCTCGTGGTGCGAGTGGATCGACGAACACCGCTGAAGCCGCTTGCCTGCAGATCACTTTTCCGATGACGCGAGCATGCGGGCGACATACTGCTGTCGCCAGAGTAGCCAGCCGCCGAGACACAGTGCCAGTAGACCCAGCGCGGTGACGGCGGCCGCGTCCCAGTGAGTTCTCGCAAGCGCGCACCGCAGCGTCTCTCGCGCACACGCCCCGAACAGGGGCCGAGCGACGGCACCGAAGTATACCAGTCCGAGCCCCGCGGCTACGGCCGCGATCCCCGCCAGCGCCTTCAGCAGGAGTTCCCGAGCACTCGGGGAATCGGCGGGGATCGCCTCCCGGACGCCCTCGCGCGGGCCCGCCGCCTGCGAGAACCCGGCGGTCAGGAGCAACAGGAGCGCGACGGGGGCGACGAACAGGCCGATCGACATCATTCCGAGGACCGCCAGACCCGTCGTCAGGAGGGCGGCTGCCCAGACGAGCGGCGTCCGGCTCGTCCACGCGCCGACCGCGGCGACGGCGGCGAGTCCGACGACGACCAGCACCCACGCCGCGAAGTACGCGTCGGCGAACGGGTCCGGGTAGAGCAAGGCGAACGCGGCCGCGCTCGCGGCAAAGACGGCGAGCGCGCTCGCCTGTCGACTGGCCGTCTCGGGCGACGGGACGCCGATCGCGAGCGTCACGAGCGCCGTCCACCTCGATACCGGTCCCCGGTCTCGCTCCCGCCGCTCGCGCCCGGTTTGTAGACCATGATCGGTTGTCCGGGGGGAGGGCTCCTTACGTCACCGCCGTTCGCCGGCGACATCCCCTGTCGGTCCGATCACCCCCTCTCGCACGTGGACACTGACGTCGTCGGGGCGGCCGAACCCGGAGCGATCTGCGGCGCCCGAACGGTTTTACGTCGTCCGGTCGGTTCGCTGCCATGCAGATCACGGACGTCGAGACGATCCGGTTCGAGACGGAGCGCCAGCCGAAAGAGAACGACCGGAAGGGCCACTCCCATCCCGGCGAGGGGCCGCCCGTCGAGACGGAGCGGACGATCACCCGGATCGTGACCGACGAGGGGCCGGACGGGTACGCGCCCGGCGGCAGCGAGTCGGGAAACGAGTGGATGGCCTCGTTCCTCGAGGGGAAGGACCCGCTCGCCCGCGAGGCGATCTGGAAGGACATTGCCACCCACCGGGCCACCTCGTACGGCCGCGTCCCGATCGCCACTATCGACCACGCCCTCTGGGACCTCGCCGGCCGACGTGCCGACCTCCCGGTCTACCGGCTCCTCGGCGGCGACCGCGACCGGATCCCCTGCTACGCGAGCACCATGTGCGGCGACGACGACCCCGACGGCCTCGGGACGCCGGAGGCGTACGCCGACTTCGCCGAAGAGCTGGTCGAGAAGGGGTACCCGGCGATCAAGCTCCACTCGTGGATGCCGCCGTACGACCCCGACCCCGAACGGGTGATCGCCGCCTGCCGCGCGGTCCGCGAGCGCGTCGGCCCGTCGATCGACCTCATGCTCGACTCCCATCACTTCTACACGCGGATCGAGGCCAAGCGGATCGGGGAGGCCCTCGCCGACCTCGATTTTCTCTGGTTCGAGGAGCCGCTGAACGAGCAGTCCACCGCCGCCTACGAGTGGCTGACCGACGAGGTGTCGATCCCGGTCCTCGGCCCCGAGACGCTCCGCGGGAACATGCAGACCCGCGCGGAGTGGATCAAGCGCGGCGCGATGGACATCTGTCGGACCAGTTGCGACTACGGCGGCGGGATCACTGGCGCGATGAAGACGGTCCACCTCTGCGAGGCGTTCGAGATGACCTGCGAGGCCCACGGCGGGAGCGTCCCCAACCTCCACGTCATGGGCGCCATGTCGATCCCCGGTCGCTACTGCGAGCGCGGACTGCTCCACCCCGACTACGACTACGACTGGACGCCACCCCACTTGCACTCGCCGACCGACGCGCTCAACGACGACGGGACCGTCAGCGTCCCGCAGGAGCCGGGACTCGGTATCGACTGGGACTGGAGCTACATCGACGCCCATCGGGTGAACTGAACCGTTCGCGTTCCCGCTCGCGGCGACCGTCCCGCCAGGATATCCGCCCTTCGTACGCCGGCATCGGGCTTACCGCTCCGACGGGAGTAGCGCCCGCAGAGCCCTCGATTATGCCCGAGATCGGATACACGCTGTCGAGCGAGGAGCACCACCCGAACGACCTCGTCGAGTACGCCAGCCGCGCGGAGGAGGTCGGCTTCGACTTCCTGTCGATATCCGACCACTTCCACCCGTGGAACAGCAACCAGGGTGAGGCGCCGTTCGTCTGGTCGACGCTGGGCGGCGTCGCGGCGGCGACCGACGACATCGACGTCGGCGTGGGCGTCTCGGCGCCGGTCATGCGGATGCACCCGGCCATCTACGCGCAGGCGGCCGCGACGGCGGCGGCGATGTTCGACGGCCGGACCTTCTACGCCGGCGTCGGCACCGGCGAGGCGCTCAACGAGCACGTCCTCGGCGACCACTGGCCGGAACACGAGGTCCGCCTGGAGATGCTCGAAGAGGCCGTCGAAGTGGTCGACGAGCTGTGGGCCGGCGAGAACGTCTCCTTCCACGGCGAGCACTACACCGTCGAGAACGCGAAACTGTTCACGCTCCCCGAGGAACGGCCGCCGATCTGTGTCTCGGCCTACGGCGAGAAGGCCGCGAAGGCGGCCGCCGACTTCGGCGACGGCTTCTGGTCGGTCGGCCCGCAGGACGCCATCGAGACGTGGGAAGCGGAGGGCGGCGACGGACCGCGGCTCTGCCAGCTACAGGCCTGCGTCGCCGACAGCGAGGACGAGGCCGTCTCGACGGCCCACGAGTTGTGGCCGAACTCGGGGCTGCCCGGCGAGCTGAGCGCCATCCTCCCCACGCCGAAGCACTTCGAGCAGGCGACCCAGATGGTCTCCGAGGACGACATCAGAGAGGGGTCCATCCTGACCGGCCCCGACGCCCAGCAGCACATCGACACCATCCAGGAAGCGCTCGACAAGGGCTACGACCACGTCTACACCATGCAGATCGGCGACGATCAGGAGGCGCTGTTCGACCTCTACCGGGAAGAAGTCCTGCCGTCGTTCTCGTAGACTGCGGTCCCGAGCGTCCGCTCACCGGGACTCAGTCACCGAAAGACCGTTGGCTCGACGGCCCGAGGGGCGGGTATGGGCACGATCAGCGCGGACTTCTTCGAGGACACCGTGGTCGTCACCGGCGCCAGCTCCGGCATCGGCCGCGCGGTCGCCGTCGGCTTCGGCGAGGCCGGCGCGACGGTGATCAACGCCGACGTGCGCGCAGAGCCGAAAGACCGGAACGCCGAGGCGGCGGCGGGCGACGCCGAGACACCGACGCACGAACTGATCGACGACGGGACCGACGGCCGCGGCGAGTTCGTCGAGACCGACGTGGCCGACTACGACGACCTCGCCTCGGTGGTCGAGGGCGCCCGCGAGTTCGGCGGCGTCGACGTGATGGTCAACAACGCGGGCATCCACGTCAGCCGCGAGTTCCTCGACGTGACGCCCGAGGAGTACGACCGTCTCCACGCCGTCAACGCCCGCGGCGCCTTCTTCGGGACGCAACTCGCCGCCCAGGACATGATCGACCGCGACGAACCCGGCGCCGTCGTCAACACCGCGTCGACCACCAGCGAGCACGCCGAGTGGGAGCACTCCCACTACGCGACGACAAAAGGCGCGGTGAAGATGCTCACCCGGAGCGCCGCGCTCGAACTCGCCCAGCACGGCGTGCGCGTCAACGCCGTCGCGCCCGGCCCCATCGCCACCGAGATCACCGAGGGCTGGTCCGAGCGCGCCGCAGATTCCGTGGGCGGGGGCCGCGAACCGCCCACCCGCGCGGGCCGCCCCGAAGACCTGAAAGACGCCTATCGCTACCTCGCCAGCGAGGGCGCCGACTACGTCACCGGCGAGGTCCTGTGGGTCGACGGCGGCAGTACCATCTGACGATCCGTCCGGAGTGGTAATAGAAGTTACAAAAACGGGGTTCAGCGAGCGCTTTTGGGGCGGTCGGCCGTTCATCCGAGCATGCTCCTCGCCGGCAGCGACGACGGCGTGTATCGGCTCTCCGATCTCGACGGTCCGGCGGAAACGACCGCCGCGCAGGTCCTCGACAGCGGCCGCGTCCTGCGCCTCCGGACGTTCGACGGACTCGACGGGATTTTCGCGGCGACGAAGACCGGTCTCTTTCACTCCCCCGACGGCGACTCGTGGACGGATCTGGACGTCCCGCAGGAACGAGTGTACTCGGTCGGCGCCGCCCGGGCCGGCGACAGGCTCTACGCCGGGACGAAACCGGCCCACGTCTACGTCGCCGAGCTGGGTGACGACGCTGCGCTCGACGCCATCGAGTGGCGCGATCTCGACGACTTCCAGGAACTCCCTTCGCGAGAGGAGTGGCGGCTCCCCCGCCACGAGAACCTCGCGCAGGTCCGCGATATCCACCGGGACCCCGCCGAACCCGACCGAATCGTCGCCGGCGTCGAGGTGGGTGGAGTCCACCTCAGCGACGACGGCGGCGAGACGTGGGAAGAGCGGCGCGAGGGTGTAGACGACGACATCCACGAACTCCACGTGGTCTGGCCGGGAGAGTACGTCGCGGCAACCGGATTCGGGCTCTTTCGGACGGTAGACGGCGGCGAATCGTGGACGCGACTGGACGGGGGGTTCGACCAGCGGTACTTCCGGTCGGCGTTCTCGCTCGACGGGACAATTTACGCCGGGGGCGCCCTGGCGAACTCCTCGACGTGGGAGGACGAGGACGCCGACCCCGAACTGTTCGCGTTCCGGGACGACTCGCTGGAGCGCGTCGACTTCCCGAGGCCCGACGAGACGGTCACGGGGATGACCGCCGCCGACGGCGACCTCGTCGTGGCGACCCACCGCGGGTCGGTCCTCGTGGACCGCTCGACCGGCTGGGTCTCCGTGGGCGAGATCCCCGTGACCGACGACTTCACCGGCCGCTACACGCCGCTAACGTGGGTCGAGGAGTAAGCTCGGCCGCGATCGACCCACGAAATCCGCTACTCCGCTCGTTTCAGCGGTCTTTCTGTTACTGTCGGTCGGCGGACACGGCTTCAATCGCCTCACAGACGATATCGAGGCCGGTCTCGGCCTGCTCGCGGGTCATCACGAGCGGTGGGAGCAGGCGGAGGACGTTGTCGTCGCGGCCGCCACCCCACGCGAGGACGCCTCGCTCCATGCAGCGCTGGCGCACCTCGCTCACCGCGTCCGACGCGGGCCGTCCCTCCGCGTCGACGAACTCGGCGCCGACGAACAGGCCGAGGCCACGGACCTCGCCGACGAGCGGGCTGTCGACGTCGCGGAGCCGTCCGCGGATGTACTCCCCGAGTTCGGTGGCGTGGTCGAGCAGGTCCTGGGATTCGATGTACTCGATGGAGCGCAGCGCGGCCCGCATCGCGACGTTGTACCCGCGGAAGGTACCGGTGTGCCCGCCCGGCCCCCAGGTGTCCAGTTCCTCGCGGTAGATCGTCGCCGAGAGCGGGTGGCCGTTGGCGATGCCCTTCCCGACGGTCATCGCGTCGGGGGTCACGTCGAAGTGGTCGCTGGCCCACCACTCCCCGGTGCGGCCCATCCCCGTCTGGATCTCGTCGACGATCAGCGGCACGTCGTAGTCGTCACAGAGGTCGCGCAGGCCGGACATGAACCCCTCCGGCGGGACGACGACGCCGCCCTCGCCCTGTATCGGCTCGACCCACACGCCCGCGGGGTTGGGCATCGCACCGTAGCGGTCGCCCAGCAGCGTCTGCACGTCGTCCAGCGCACGGTCCACCGCTTCCCCGGACGGGATACCCTGTCGGAACGGATAGGGGTACTGGGCGTGTTCGACCTCGGCGAGCAGGGGCGTGTAGTCGCGCTTGTACTTCCCGTCGGCGCTGAGGCTGAACGCGCCGGAGGTCTCGCCGTGGAACGCGCCGTAGAAGGCGACCATCCCGCGGTTGCCCGTGTACTGCTTGGCGAGCTTGATCGACCCCTCGACCGCGTCGCTCCCCGTCGGGCCGCCGAAGACCACCCGGCTCGCCCCGGCCAGTCCCCCCGGTGCGATATCCTCGAGCTTCTCGATCAGGTCGAGCCGAGGCTCGGTCGGGAAGTCGAGCGAGTGGGGCAGCGTCCGGCTCTGCTCGGCGGCCGCCTCGGCGACGTATGGGTTGGCGTGGCCGACGTTGAGGACGCTGATGCCGGCGAAGAAGTCCAGGTAGCGGTTACCGTCCACGTCCTCGATGGTCGCGCCCTTCCCCTCGCGGAACGCGATGGGCATCTCCGTCGGGTACAGCACCGCCGAGCTCTCCGCGGCGCGCTGGCGCTCGCGAAGCCGTCGGGACTTCGGGCCGGGAACCTCGTCGACGTTCGGCGCGTCGTCGAAGTGGAGTTCCTCGATGGGTGGGGGAGCGGTCATGGGACCCCTACGGTCTTGAATGGTTTTTCAATTGGTTTCCCCGAGCGATTTTCCGCTTCCGTCCGGGAGATGGGTGGTCCCCGTCCCGCCGATCTGGTGCCCCCGTCAGCGAGGTACCAGACTCGGTCGACGCGGTGGCCGGACTCCGTCGGCGGGGTTCCGTGTATCGGCGACCCGTTCCCCCGAAAGGTCCTTCGCCGTGGCAGCCGGATCTGTGTCCGTGTACGACTACCACGTCCACTCCTCGTACTCCGACGGCACGTTCCTCGAGGGGATGGTGGAGGCGGCCGAGGAGGCCGGGCTCGACGGCGTCGGCTTCGCCGATCACTGCAACGTCTCCGAGCGCGAGCGCCTCCAGCGGTACAAAAAGCGGTTCGGCTTCAACCTCGACGTGACCTACGAGCGCCGCCGGGACGCAAT
This sequence comes from Halosimplex yunnanense, assembly GCF_054504345.1. Taxonomy (NCBI): domain Archaea; kingdom Methanobacteriati; phylum Methanobacteriota; class Halobacteria; order Halobacteriales; family Haloarculaceae; genus Halosimplex; species Halosimplex yunnanense. The sequence goes on from NZ_JBTJEL010000034.1 coordinate 61,443, forward strand.
CGAGGAACTGCGCGAGGAGTCGTCCGTGCGGATCTTCGACGCCGCCGAGATCGACTACCACCCCGCCGACGAGCCCGAGATCCGGGCGTTCCTCGACGGGGCGGACTTCGACTACGTGGTCGGGAGCGTCCACGAGATCGAGAAGACCAACGTCCACCGGAGCTACTTCACCGACCGCACAGAGGCCCAGCAGCGCGCCGCGGTCGACGAGTACTTCGACCGGCTGGTTTCACTCATCGAGTCCGGGCTGTTCGACATCGCTGCGCACGTCGACATCGTCGAGCGCAACCCCGCGCTCCGCGGGTACGCGACCCGCGACCACTACGAAGCGGTGGCGGCGGCGCTCGCCGACGCCGAGACCGTGCCGGAGCTCAACGCCGGCCGGATACAGGCCGACTACGGCGAGTTCCACCCGAATCAGGACTTCCTGTCGGTGCTCGCGGAGTACGACGTGCCCGTGACTGTCGGGTCGGACTCCCACTCGCCGCAGGAACTGCGAGAACGGATTCCGCTCCTCACGGACGCGCTCGACACCGGTCCGCTCGAAGTCGTCGAGCTACCGGTCTAACGCTCCCTCACTTCGACGCCGCGTCGAGGTCGGCGTCGATCGCGCCGTCGAGCCCGTCGTCGCTCACGACGTACTCCTCCTCGTCCGCCTCGTCGGCGACCTTCTCGCCCTCGGCCTCCTGGGACTCCGTCACCGTGTCGTCGCCGGTGACCGAGACGAACAGTTCACCGAGCTCGCGCGTGCGCTCGCTTTGCTGGGATTCACTCATCACCTCCGGATAGGCGTGGCCCACCGATAGCGGTGGCGCCTAACTATATTGGCTCTCAGTCCCTCTCCGGAGAACGGGCGAATAAATCGCTAAAACGGCCGTCTATGGGGTTCTGATACCGCCGCTCTCACATGACCTGCCGCTGGCAGGTCCCACAGAGCGCTTCGTCTTTGATGTCGACTTCGCGGACGGTGGGGGAGAAGCTCATGACGCAGCGCTTGTTGTCGCAGTGCTCCAGACCCATCGTGTGGCCGATCTCGTGGATGACCTCCTTGCGGACGCGGTCGGCGAAGACGTCGCCGTCCGAGCGCCGTGAGAGGCCGCCGTCGGAGGAGGTGTTGAGCCGGTAGGTGGAGATGACCGACCCCTTGCCGTCGAGGTACGCGAGGCCGAAGACGTAGTTGCGGCGGTGGTAGAACAGATCTTTCGGGGTGATGGCGATGTTCTTGTCGCCGTCGCCGACGCGGGTGGCCAGTTTGATGAACGCTTCGGCGCTGTACTGGTCGCGACTGCGGTCGTACGCCCCGGAGGGGATCGACTGTGTGTCGTGCATCGTGACGTCGCTCTCGTAGACGGCCCGCAGGCTCGCCGAGGCCTCCCGTTTCACCTCGGCGCGGACGTCCCCCACCGGCACGATGTCGACGTGCATACGGGACGTTTATGCGTGCCGCCAATATAAATACCGCGACGTGATCCCGGAGACGCTGGACGCACTCGTCGATCGATTCGCCGCGTTCGACGCCGCCGTCGAGGTGGGGGTCGGACGCCGGACCGTCGTCGCGGAGGCGCTCGCCGACGCCGGCACCGACGTGGTCGTGACCGACCGTCGCACCCGGTCAGTCCCCGCCGATGTTCGGTTCGTCCGCGACGACGTGACCGACCCCGACCCGGCGGTCTACGCCGACGCGGAGCTGGTCTACGCGCTGAACCTCCCGCCGGAGCTGCACCGACCGACGCTGGCCGTCGCCCGCGAGACCGACGCGGCGTTCGCGTTCACGACGCTCGGGACCGACCAGCCGCTCGTCCCCGTCGAGCGGGAGACGCTGCCCGCGGAGACGCTGTTCGTCGCCCGGGGCTGAGAGCGGAGTCGCAGGAGGCGCACCGGTGCAGCCATTCGATCGGCGAATCCGCCCCCTGTGTGGGTCGAAACTGACGTCCAGGCACAGGGTGGTGAAGTCGGAACGGATTTTTGGGAGGAGTTCTTCCCCGGAGACACCAATGAACGCGGACGCGGTCGTGCTTGACGTCGACGGGGTGCTCGTCGACGTCGCCGACTCCTACCGCCGTGCCGTCGTCGAGTCCGTCGCCCACGTCTACGGCGACACGATCGAGAAAGCCGATATCCAGCAGTTCAAGGACGCCGGCGGGTTCAACAACGACTGGGAACTCACCGACGCGGCGGCGCTGTACGTCCTCGCGCGCCGCGAGGGACTCACCCTCTCGCTGGCCTCCTTTACCGACCGCGTGGCCGCCACCGGCGGCGGCGTTTCCGCCGCCGAAACCGTCGTTCTCGACGCCCTCGCCCCCGCCGAGCGCGAGCGCGTCATGAACGAGTGGGACCCCGAGCGCCTCCGGGAGGTCTTCCAGCAACTGTACCTCGGCAGCGACCTGTACCGCGAGCTGGAAGGCGCCGAACCGGACATGGACACGTCGGGGTACATCAACGACGAACCGCAGATCCTCGAACCCGAGACCATCGAGTCCCTCGAAGCCCGCTACGACGTGGGCGTGCTGACGGGCCGGCCCGCCGCCGAGGCCGACATCGCACTGGAACGTGTGGGACTCGAGGTCCCCGACGAGCACCGGTTCACGATGGACGACTGGCAGGAGGGCAAGCCCGACCCACACGCGCTCGTGACGCTCGCCGAGCGGTTCGACGCGGAGTCGGTCGTCTTCGTCGGCGACACGCTCGACGACGTCCGGACGGCGGTCAACGCCGCCGACGCGGACCCCGACCGGAGCTACCGCGGCATCGGCGTCCTCACCGGCGGCCTGACCGGCGAGGACGGCCGCCAGAAGTACGAACGAGTCGGTGCAACGGCCGTGATCGACTCGGTCAACGACCTGCCCGCCCTCCTGGACGGGACCGACGGCGACGACTGAGCCGCCGGGGCTGCCGAGGCTACCGCACCGGCCGCTTGCGCGTGGGAATCGGCAACGCTTATCCTGATATCGTCCGAGCCATCCGGTATGGACATCGCACTGCTTGGCGGTACCGGCGACATCGGCGAGGGACTGGCGCTACGCTGGGCGTACGACACCACCCACGAGGTTATCATCGGCTCGCGCGACGCCGAGCGCGCCGAGAACAAGGCCGAGGAGTACGTGACGGAACTCGACAGCCGCGGCGTCGAGGCCTCGGTCTCCGGCGCCGAGAACAGCGAGGCCGCCGCACGGGCCAACGTCGTCGTCTGCGCGGTCCCCGCTTACCACCTCACGGACACCATCGAGGCCGTCGCCGACGACCTCGAGGAGGGCGACATGCTCGTCTCCCCGGCCGTCGGGATGAAGCGCGACGAGGACGGCATGCACTACAACAAGCCCGGCGCCGGGAGCGTCACGGCGCTGGCGGCCGGTGCGGCACCCGACGACGTCTCGGTCGTCGGTGCGTTCCACAACCTCGCGGCCGACCGACTCGCCAACCTCGACGCCGAACTCGACGTGGATACCCTCGTTGTCGCCGACGACGAGGACGCCGCCGACCTCGTCTCGGAGCTCGCCGAGGAGATCGACGGCCTGCGCGCCGTCTCCGCCGGCGGCATCGCCAACGCCGCCGAGGTCGAGGCGGTCACGCCGCTGGTGATCAACATCGCGATGAACAACGAGGGCATGCACGACGTCGGCGTCAAGTTCCACTGAGTCCCACTGCATCGCGAGCGGTGCCGGCGGCCAGCGATCCAGTCGCGGGCCGATAGCGCCGTCGCTGTTGGATCGAGTAGGAAACGGAGAAACCGATATTTTGACCGGAGAGTCAGGCCGAGGCCTGCGTGAGCGCGTCTTCGATGTCGTCGGCCTGCGTGACGCCGACGAAGCGCTCGACGATGCCGTCGTCGTTCTCGACGATGAGCGTCGGGAGCGAGCGGACGTGGTACTCGTTGGCCACGTCCTGCTCCTCGTCGACGTTGATCTTCTCGAATTCGACGTCGCCCCACTCCTCTTCGAGGTCCTCCAAGATAGGGTCCTGCGTCTTGCAGGGGCCGCACCAGTCGGCGTAGAAGTCCTTGAGCGTGACTGTCATGCGTCACTTGAAATTGCGAATCCGGCGGGATAAGGGTTTCCACTACCGGCCTGTAGACCCCACTGACGGTCGGTTCAACGACACGTTCGCGGGTCGACCTCGGGACGAAAGGCTTAGGCGGCCGGCCGTGAGAGTGACTCGTATGAGCAGCAGCGACAGCGGCGGACTGATGTCCAGTGCCGGCCTCGTCCGGTACTTCGACGCCGAGGACCGCAACGCGATCCGTATCGACCCGAAGACGGTCATCGCCTTCGGCGTGCTCTTCGGCTTCCTCGTCCTCGTCCTCCGCGCGACGGTCTGAGGCCGCACCCGCCCGCGGTTCGCACGAGCGCGGCGTCAGTCGTGACCGCGACGTTTTCAAGCCCCGACTGCGAACCCGCGAGCATGCACTTCGACCAGCGAACGCAGGCGGCGCTGCGCGACGCCGGCCTCTCCTCCGAGGAGATCCGGGAGGTCTCCGAGGCGGTCGTCGAGGCGACCGAGGAGGACGCCGCGGCGCTCGAATCGTTCTTCGAGGGGCTCGACACCGTCTACTCCGACATGGACCAGGCCCACTCCAGCGCCGAGTTCCCCGAGCACGCCGTCGAGTACCTCGATCTGTTCACCCACGCCGACGACATCCGCGGCTACCTCCGCTTCGACTCGTGGGGCGTCCCCGTCGAGGGCGGCCGCGTGCTGGGCAGCGACGTGGTCGAGTTGACGCTCGGTTCCACGGTGAACGACCGGGTCCGCTTCGCCGCCGACCGCGACGCGCTATGAGCGACGACGAGGGCGCGGCGGGGAGCGACGCCGACGCGGGTGCGGGCGGCGCCACTCCGACCGTCCGCGTCCGCGGCATCTACACGACGGCGCTGACACGCCTGTTCGAGGACGAGGGGCTATCGGTCGTCCAGGCGTCGCCGCCGATCCGCGACCGCTTCGCCGACGAGTTCCCGGTTGTGCCCGCCGACGTGGTCGTCGAGACGACCGACGACAGGCAGGGCGTCGGGATCACCGGCGACGCGTCCGCGGTGGCGTCGGCCGTGGCCGAGGCTCGCGCGGTCGGCCGCGACGCGATGGCGTGGCGCGACCCGACGCCTCGCGGCGCGGTGTACGCCGGCGAAGTGACCGAGACGCTCGGGAGCGGCGCGGTCGTGCAACTGGTCGACGGTAGCGCGACCCAGACGGCCGGGGACGCGGCGGCTGCGCTCCCGCCGGTCGCCGGCATCGACCCCGAGGGCTTTCTCCCCTACTCGAAGACGGCAGCGCACGTCGAGGAGGGCGACCGGCTGCGCGTCCAGGTGAAAGAGATCGAGTCGCCGTGGAGCGACGGTCGTCCGGTCCTCGACACGACGGTCCGCGTCCAGCGCGGGCTCGCCTCGCTCGTCCGCGGGTCCTCGCCCGACAGCAACGGCCCGGAGCTGGCCGACATCCTGTCGGTCGACCCGCCCGAAGGCTGGGGGATCGACTGGAGTCGGGCGGCCGACGACGCCGACCTCGACGCGCTCGGCGACGCGCTCGAAGGGCTCCGCGAGCGAGCGCTCGCACTCGACGAGGCGTTCGCCGACGCGCCCGCGCCCGACGACGCCGCGCCGCGCTGCTACTGGCCGGGCGAGTCGACCGTCTGGATCTGGTTCGGCCGCGAGTCCCGCTTCGGTCTGGACGAGCGCCGGCGGGCAGTCACCGCGACGATGGGCGGCCACCACCGCGTGAAGGCCGCGACGCAGAGCGCCAGCGCGGCCGTCGACTTCGTCGAGGCCGTCTGTCCCGAGGCGGGCGGCGACGGCGAGACGGACTTCCCGTTCGACGCCGTTACCCGCCAGTACGGCCCGACGGAGGGCGACCGCGTCCGGATCGACCACGGCAAGCCCGACGGGCGCATGTTCTCGCTCGGCACCGGCGAGGTGACCGACCGCGACCCCGGGGGCAAAGTCGTCGTCGAGCGGGCGATGTCCGGTCGCGGCACCTACGACGCCCTCGGCGTCGAACAGCAACCCGGCGACGTCGCCGTCACGAAACTCACCGAGGGCAAGTGGTGGTACCCGACGGTCTACCGCGGCGAGGACGGCGAGAAGCGCGGCACGTACGTCAACATCTGCACGCCTGTCGAGGTGTTCCCGTCGGCGGTCCGCTACGTCGACCTCCACGTCGACGTGGTGAAACACGCCGACGGACGGGTCGAGCGGGTCGACGACGACGAACTCGACGCGGCCGTCGACGCCGGCCACGTCCCCGACGAACTGGCCGAGAAAGCCCGGAGCGTCGCGTCGGCTGTCGAGAACGCGCTCTGAGCGGCCGGTCAGTCGTCCGGTTCGTCCGCTGCACCGGTTCTCCCGAGGAGCCGCCACGTCCCGATGCCGAGCCCCGCGAGCGCCGCGGCGGGGCCGAAACCGGGGCCGTCCCCGTCGGTGGTGCCCCCGGTTTCCACTGCGTCAGTCGGAGATGACGTCCCGGGGCCGGCCCCGGTCGGCGTCGCGCGGTCGGTCGGTGTCCCGGTCGGCTCCCTCGTCGGTGTCTCGGCCGGACCGTCAGTCGCAGTTCCGGTCCGATCAGCCGTCGGCGTCTCGGTCGGTGTGGGACTCGCCGTCTCGGTCGGCGTCGTCCGCTCGACGTCCGGGAAGGTGTACAGCCGCGACGGCGCGTCCAGCCCCGGCGTCCCGGCGTAGCTCGACGCGACGACCGCCTCGCCGGGTGCGGCGAGTTGCGCCGTCCAGAAGCTCGCCTCGTCGGCGCGCCGGAAGTACCGCACCCGCTCGGGACGTTCGGGATCGGAGAGGTCGTGGACCGCCAGACCGCCGCGGTACCACGACGAGTAGAGGTGGCCGGCGGCGATCTCGAAGTTGTGCGCGGTCGTCCACACGCCGTTGATGTTCGGGTCGGCCGTCGGCGGCGGGTCGATAGTCGCCAGGTGGGCCGGCGACGCGGGGTCCGACAGGTCGTAGAGGTCGATCCCGCTCGGGCCGCCCGGATCGTCCGCGTCGGGCGTCGTATCGCTCGTCCCGAAGTTGGAGTTCCAGGTCTCCCTGCCGACGGCCAGCAGCGAGCCGGAGGGGTCGACCGCGGCGTAGTGGTCGTTGCCCGGCGGCTCCTTCCGCTCGCGGGCGACCGCGAGCCCCGACAGTTCCGCCAAGTCCTCGGGCGAGTGCTGGCTGACGTGGCCGACGTACTCGGGGTTCTCGGGGTCCGAAACGTCGAGGATCCACGTCCCTGCGTCCCAGTGGGCGAGATACGCGCGACCGCCGTGGACGAACACGTCGTGGAGCGTCCGGAGCGCCACGGGCACCGACTCCCAGACCGAATCCCGGTCGAACAGCGACCAGCGGGCGACTTCCGCGGGTTCGTCGCGAGTCACGTCGACGACGACCAGCGGGTTGTCCTCGCGGTTGTTCCCGGTGAGGTAGGCGTACCCTCCGGACAGGTCGCAGTTGTGGATCGGGTAGGCGGTCTGGTGGGCGCCAGAGAGTTCGGGGTTGGCCGGGTCGGACACGTCGTAGAGCGCGACCCCGTGGTAGCTGTCGTCGCTGTAGTTGGCCGGCGCGGCGACGAGCAGGCGCTCGTCGTCGTATTTCACGTCCTGGATCCCCTCCATGACCTGTGGGGACCCGGGCGGGGAGATGTCGCGTTCCTCGGCGAGAACGGTGAGGTCGGCGGGGTCGGAAAGGTCGACGGCGGCGAACCCGTCGAGCGTCGCGACGAACGCCGTCTCGCCGTCCGGCGTCGTGACGGCCTCGGTCGCGCCCTCGATCGTGACGCGCCCGAGCGGTTCGTACCCGGAGGTCGGCGTCGCGGCCGCGTCGGTCGGCGTTCGCGTCGGCGTCCCAGTCGGCGTCGTCGCGTTCGTCGCCTCGGCGTTGGCGGGGTGTGCCGCACTGCTGAAGGGAAGCAGGGCGCCGGCGGGCGCCGGGACGCCGAGCCCGGCGGTCGCCTGGAGGAACTGGCGTCGGTTCACGTGCCGCGCCTAGCGGCGGACTGGCATGAGTCTCCCGGTCGCGGGGTTACTCCTCGTCGGCTTCGCGCAGTCGCCAGGCGCCGATGCCGAGCGCGGTCAGTCCGGAGAGGACGCCCAGACCGGCCCCGTCACCGCTGCTCGTATCGGTCGCGGTGACGTTGGGCTCGTCGGTCGGGGCGTCCGTCCCGGGGTCGGTCCCGCCGGCCATCGGGGTCTCGGTGACGGTCGATCCCGCCGTCGGGGTCGCGGTGTCTGTCGGCGTCTCGGTCGCCGTAGCCGTCGGCGTCTCGGTTGCCGTCGCCGTCGGCGATTCGGTCGGGGTGTCGGTCGCCGTCGCCGCGGTGTCGGTCGCCGTCCCACTTGCGGTCCCGGCGAAGACCGGGTCGCCAGAGGGCGTGACGGTCGCGTCGTTGTCGGTCGGATCCGGGAAGGTGTAGAACCCGCCGGGGCCGCCGTTCTCGGTCGGGTGTTGGTAGCTCGTCCCGAAGAAGTACCCGCCGGGGACGCCGACGCGCGCGGTCCAGAAACTCGCCTCGTCGCCGTCCGCCCAGTGGGCCAGTTCCTCCGGGTTCTCGGGGTCGGAGATGTCGTGGACCTTCACCCCGCCGCGGTACCACGACGAGTAGAGGTAGTCGCCGGCGATCTCGAAGTTGTGCGAGGTGGTGTAGTAGCCGCCGCGCCGGTTGCCAGTCTCGTCTTCGGGGGGCATCGGCGGTTCGATCTCCGACAGCGATTCGGGATTGGCCGGGTCCGAGATGTCCCAGAGGACGATGCCGCTCGGGCCGCCCAGGTCCTCCTCGTCGGGCTCGTCGGTCTCGATCGAGTCGTACTCGAGGTCCCAGCTCTCGCCGCCGACCGCCAGCAGGTCGTCGTCGTCGCTCGGCTGGACGTAGTGGTCGTTGCCCTCGGGCTCCATCGAGTACTCCGAGATCTTCGAGCGGTCGAGGTCGGCGAGCTGCTCGGCGCTGTAATCGGTCGCGTGCCCGACGTGCTCGGGGTTTTCGGGGTCGGAGACGTCGAGGATCCACGTCCCGGCGTCCCAGTTTGCGAGGTAGGCCCGCCCGTTCTGGACGTACACGTCGTGGAGGTTCCGGAGGCTCCGGGAGACCTCCGCGTAGGTGTCGTCGTAGTCGGTGACCGACCACCTGGCGACCGACTCCGGCTCGTCGGGCGCCACGTGGACGATGTCCAGTGCCGTCCCCGTCGACAGGTAGGCGTACTCCCCGTGGAGGTCGGCGTTGTGGATGGCGTAGCTCGTCGCGTACGTCTTGAGCGGCTCGGGAGCGGTCGGGTCGCGCACGTCGTACAGGGCGATCCCCTGGAACTGGCTGCCCATCTCGGTCGCGAGCATGAGCCGACCCTGGTTGTACTTCAGGTCAAGGATCCGCTCGATGGCCCGTCCGTCCGGGCTCGTGATCCCCGAGTACTCGCCGACGATCTCGGGGTTCTCCGGGTCGTCGCAGTCGACGACGTAGAAGCCGTCGAGCCGCGAGGCGAAGACGTACCGACCGGACGGCTCCGCGACGGCCTCGGTCGTCTGGTAGCTGGTCCCGTCCGTGGCGACTTCGACGTGTGCGAGCGGCGAGAACCCGTCGCTGTCGCTCCCCTCGGCGGTCGTCTCCGGGGCTGCCGTCGACGTCGTCGCGGTCGCGGTGGTCGATTGGGTGGAGGGCGATTCGTCGTCGTCGCTGCCGGCGGCGGTGAGGGCGTTCCCTGCGATCCCTGCCAGGCCGGCAGCGCCGACTGCGGAACGGAGGTATTCACGGCGGCGCATGCGCCCACACCTCCGTCCGGCGGTCGTTTAGTTTTGCTGATTTGACTAGATCCGACCGAGCGCGCCGGCATTCTGGTCGACCGCCCCCTCGCGACCGAGAGCGCGTCGCTTTTCCACACCCGTGCAGTACGGACGGCCATGTTCGACACACGCCCGGACCGCGGCGCGGAGGTGGCGCTGGTCGGCCGGTCAAACGTCGGCAAGTCCACGCTCATGCGCGAGCTCACCGGCCACACCTTCGACACCGGCCAGCGACCGGGCGTCACCCGTTCGCCCAACCACTACGACTGGGCCGGCCCCGACTTCGTGCTCACCGACCTCCCCGGCTTCGGCTTCATGGAAGGCGTCCCCGAGGAGGTCCGCGAGCAGACCAAGACCGACATCGTCCGCTACATCGAGGCGAACGCCGAGAAGATCCTCGTCGGCGTCCTCGTCGTCGACGGCAAGGCCGCCGTCGACATCATCGACCGCCACTCCGGCCCCGACGAGGTCCCCTACGACGTCGAGATGTTCCACTTCCTCCGCGACGTCGGCGTCCCCGTCGTCGTCGCCGTCAACAAGATGGACAAGGTCGACGACCGCGACCAGCGGCTGAACGAACTCTGCGAGCGCCTCGGCCTCCCCACCCCGTGGAAACAGTGGCAGAACACCATCGCCCCAATCTCCGCCAAGCGCGGCTCCATCGAACCCATGACCGAGGCCGTCCGCCACCACCTCCACGAGCAGGAACGGGACGACCTGTTCCAGTTCTTCTGAGACCATCTTTTTCCGGACGGGGTTTCCTCGCGAGCCGAAGGCTCGCTGCGGGGAACCCCGTCCGCAAAAACATGGGTGAAAAAGGCCGAATTCGCGCAGAGCGCGAATTCGGTGAACCGGCGCCGGAGGCGCCGGATGCTACTCACAGCACAGCGACCGACCAAACCACAGTGGCGCACGCAGTCGCGAGTTTCATCTCGCGACGGCATCGTGCGAGGGATGAGCGAGCGGAGCGAGCGAATCGGCTGGGGAGGCGTGTGGCCCGATGCGGTGCTGTGCGGGGCAGTGCTGTCCCTGGTGGACTGAACGGGCGAGGCGGGCTCGCGTTCATGCAGTCGCTTGAGCGACCCCTACCCGAGTGCAACGAGGGTATGTCGCTCAGCGACCGCGAGCCCGTCGAGGGCGTTCAACCCTCAGTAGTTCCTGCGGTAGCATCTCCAGTGAGCGAGCGCGCCGAGGGCTTTCGTCACCTGTTCAGTCCTGCGATAGCGGTTACGGCTACTCGTAGCGAACTTACCGGGGGATCTGGCGATCAAAACGCGTACTCGGTGTCGATATTCTGGGCCGCGCGGACGAGTTCCGTGACGGCTTCCCGCCGGTTCATGAGCTGCATCGTCGACCCCTCGAACTCGAAGGCGCCGCCCATCACCGCCTCGGTGATATCGATCTCGTCTTCCAGCAGATCGACCCACGCGGCGTAGGGACCCCGCAGTCCGAAGTCATACTCCGCGTTCGGGTCGCTCCCGCGAGCGGCCACGCAGGCACCGTCGGTGATCACGACCGTCAGCGTGATCTGACTCCCGTCGTAGCGGTCGTCCGGCATGATGTCGAACCGGAAGGTCGCGTCGAAACCCTCCGCCGCCTCCGTGAACGCCTCCCGGTCGTTGAGTCTGGCTTGCAACTGGTCGGCCCACTCGTCGGCCTCCCCTGGCAACGTCGGTGTCATCTGCCAGTAGTGGCTCGGTCGGTGACTTTGGCGTTTCGGCTCTAGTCGTGGTGCTCGCTGGCGTCTCGGTTTGATAGGGACGAAATACCTCGTCTGTAGACCGGGGCGGGTGGCGTGGGACTCCAGTGTGTTCGCTAGCAGTGGTTGCAACCACTGGAACTACTGGGGATTGAACCCCCTCGCTAGCTAGAGATGCTACCGCAGGATACGTCGAGAGTTGAAAGCCCTCGACGCGCTCGCGGTCGCTGAACGGGATATCCGCGCTCTCGGCACCGCCCGCGCGGATAGTGCCCGCTCAGGCAACTACATGAACGCGAGCCCGCCTCGCCCTTTCAGTCCGCCAGGACCGCGACCGCAACCACACCGCAGACAGCCACACACCTCCCCAACCGATTCCTTCGCTCGCGGTGCTCGCTCAGTCATCCCTCGCGCGACTCAGTCGCGAGACGAGACTCGCGACAGCGCGCGCCATCCAGAAAACCAGGAGTCCTGCGCCCGTTACAGCTCCAGCCCGCGGATCGCGACGGACTCCTCGCCGTCCTCGACGCGGCCGATGATCCGGCCGTCGTCGGTCGCCTCGACGACTTCTTCGGCATCCTCGGCGGGCATCGCGGCGACGAAACCGGTGCCCATGTTGAACGTACGGTGCATCTCCTCGTCGGTCACGTCACCCTCCTGCTGGACGAACGCGAAGACGGGCTGGGCGTCGAACGGGTCCGAAATCTCGTAGCGGAAGTCGCCCATGCGGGTCAGGTTCGTCCACCCGCCGCCGGTGACGTGGGCGGCGGCGTGGGTGTCGGCCTCGCGGAGCGGGCCGAGCAGGTCGCTGTAGATGCGCGTGGGTTCGAGGAGTTCCTCGCCGATGGAGCGCTCGGTGTTCGGCGGGAACGGGTCGGTGTACTCGTGCTCGCGGGTGACGGCCTCGCGGGCCAGCGTCAGGCCGTTGGAGTGAATGCCCGAGGAGGGCCACCCGACGACCACGTCGCCCGCTTCGGCCTCGCCGGGGAAGATGGCGTCTTTCGGCGCGAGGCCGGCGCAGGTGCCGGCGATGTCGAGGCCCTTGATCACGTCGGGCATCACCGCGGTCTCGCCGCCGACGAGGGCGACGCCGGCGCGCTCGGCGCCCTCGTCCAGCCCCTCACCGATGGCCTCGGCGGTGGCGTCGTCGGGTTCCTCGACGGCGAGGTAGTCGACGAACGCGACCGGATCGACGCCCGCGGCGACGAGGTCGTTGGCGTTCATCGCGATGCAGTCGATGCCGATGGTCGAGTAGTCGTCCAGCGCCTCGGCGACGAGGAGTTTGGTCCCGACGCCGTCGGCCGCCAGCGCGAGGTAGCGGTCGCCGATGTCGAGCAGTCCGGCGTAGTCGCCCTCGAAGTCGCCCGTTGCGCCCACGAGCGCTGCCGTCGCCGCTTCCTGTCCGGCGATGTCGACGCCCGCGTCGGCGTAGGTCAGTCCCTCCTCGCTGTCCTCGGTCGACTCGTCCGCTCCGTCGGCCGCGTCCCCGTCGGTCATGTTGAATCCCCCGCGGAGCGCGAGCAAAAGGCCACCGTTTCGGGTGGAGCGCCGTCACTCGGCGCGGTCACTGTCGGGGCCGAGGAATCGCTCGGTCCCCTGACGGGCGAGCCACGGGACCCGCTCGACGAGCGCCATCCCGAGTCGCGTCTGCCAGTCGGCGTAGATGACCGGCCCGGTCGAGTCGATCTTCCGGGCGAGTTTCCGGCCCACCGCGGCAGGGTCCTGGGTCGCGGCGTCGGGGTACTCCAGCGCGGCCGCCGAGCGGGTTCGCGTCGCCGGCGGATACAGCAGCGTACACCAGACGTCCTCGTGGCGGAGTTCCTCCCGGAGCGTGCGGGTGAGCGCCTCTATGGCCCCCTTCGTCGCGGTGTACCCCGACAGCCCGGGGTGGCCGACGCTCGCGACGCCGGAGCTGACGTTGTGGACGATGCCGGTTCCCCGGGCGCGCATGTGCGGCAGGACGGCGTGGATCGTCCGGAGGTAGCCGAAGAAGTTCACCTCGAACTCCCGCCGCGTGTCCGCGAGCGTCCGGTCGGCGAACAGCCCGAAGTCGAAGACCGCGGCGTTGTTTACGAGGACGTCGATGCGACCCCACCGGTCGAGGACGGCGTCAACCGCCGCCTGTACGTCCTCGTCCTCGGTCACGTCGCACTCGGCGACGTGAGCGCGGTCCGGCGCGACTTCCGCGAGGGAGTCGAGGCCGTTCCGGTTCACGTCGAGGCCGGCGACTCGGTAGCCGTCGCCGAGCAGCGCCCGCGAGAGGTGGTAGCCGATGCCCTCGTTCGCGCCCGTGACGACGACCACGTCGCCAGTGTCGAGCGTTGTCATCCCTCACGCTAGGGGCCAGCGGGCGATAAACTGGGTGCTCGACCCACTGGGAGTTCCACCACTCTCACCCCTCGAACGGCGGCTCGAAGTCGTTGCGGACGAACTTCCGGACCCAGTTGCCGTACGTGCGGTCGGCCGGGTTCTCGGAGACCTGCTCGTAGCGGACCGTGCCGTCCTCGTCGAGCACGTACGTCGCGGCCTTCCCGGTCAGGCCGTGTTCGGTCTCCTCGGTGCCGCTGTAGCGGTCGGCCACCGTGCCGTCGGGATCGGCGAGCAACTGGATCGACAGGTCGTAGCGGTCCCGCATCTGCGTCACCTTCACCAGCGGGTCGGGGACGACGGGCAAGACGCTGAGGTCGTCGTAGAACCACAGGTCTCGCTCGATCTCGCTGAACGTCTGGAGCTGTTCAGCGCAGAAGGAACACCAGTACCCGCGGTTTATCAGGACGACCGCCGGCCCGTCTTCCAGTCCGTCGGCGAGCGCGATGGTGTCGCCGGCCGTGCTCGGGAGTTCGAACTCGGGCGCCTGTTCGCCGTCGAGGCTCATGACTGAGAGGAGGGGCCCGACCGTCGTAAGTCGCCGGCCGGCAGTGTGCGGGTCGCACTGGACCGTCCCGGTGCGGTACCGGATTCGGCCGCTCACTCCGAGTGCTCGACGTTCTCGTCGATGGCCATCCCGGTGGTCATGATCGCCTGCATCCCCTCTTCGACGGACAGATCGACGTCGAAGACGCGCTCTTCGGGCAGATTGACGAGGTGGCCGCCCATCACGGGATTGGGCGCCATCGGGACGAAGACCGTCTGCATGTCGGCGTCGTCGGCAGCCGACTCGATCTCGCGGGGCGTATCGGCGGTGAGGAAGGCGAGCGCGAAGCAGTCCTCGCGGGGGAACTCGACGATCTTCACCTCGCGGAAGCTCTCGGTGTCGCCCTCGACCAGCACGTCGCTCATCCGCTCGACGCTGGTGTAGATCGAGCCGACGCCGGGCAGGTCCTCCATGAGGACGTCGAAGCGGTCGGCGATCGCCGTCTCCGGGCCGTGCTGGGCGGCGAACCCGACGAGGAAGATGACGCCGAACACGAGCGCAGCGGCGAGCAGTTCCACGAGCCATCTGCTCATCTCCTCGCCGGGGCCGAGCGCGACGATGGCGTTCGCGAGCGGCGTCAGCGCGCTCGACACCGTCCCGAGGACCCACAGCAACACGATCACCGTGATGAAGAAGGGAATCGTGAGCGCGAGCCCCGAGAGAAACGTCTGTCTGAGGTCGCGCCTGACCGCCTGACTCTCCTCTGCCGCGACGTGCGCGATGTCGTCGACGTCCGGTCTGGACATGTCGCTAGTTGGAACCGAACGTGGAAGTGCCTTGCCGGGTAGGGGGTCCCTAGCCGGTCAGAAGAACGTCCGCAGGTACGGCGTCGCCAGCGGGAACAACCCGTCGATCGCGTCCGCAATCGACTCCTCCGCGACCGACAGGTCGCCCACTCGTCGGGCCGCCGCGACGTCGTGGTAGCCGACGACGAGTTGCGAGAGCGTCCCGATGCCGACGGTCGCGTCGGGCTCGTCCTCGTCTGCGGGCGCGCACTCGACGTCACCGTCGGCGACGGTGAATCGGAAGATGTCGTCGTTCCACGGGGCGGTCTCGTCGGTCACTCGCAGCGTGAGGTCGGCGTTTGCCCCGTCGGGATACGGACAGCGTTCCAGCGCCGCGGGCACGTCGACGATCCGGACCATCGGGCCGGTTCGCGTCTCGCAATCGACCGCGCTGGGGTCGGGAGCCAGATCCAGCAGGTCCGTCCGGGCGTCCGAGGAGACCACGACCTCGCTGGCCTGGGAGTCGTGGTCGGCGAGCAAGCCGAGCAGGCCGAGCCGGGCCTCGTGGTCGACGGCGGCCGCGTCCGCGACTTTCAGCTGCTTGTTCATGTGTCGCGGCCCGCCCAGGTCCTCGAAGGTGTAGACCACGTACCCGCGTGGCTCGCCGTCCCGCTCCCAGAGATACGCCCACCGCCGGTCGTCGCTCCCCTCGTGGAGGATCCGCTCGCGCCACAGCTGCTCCGAGCGCCGCCGGAGCGCCAGACTCGTCTCCGCGGCGGCCTCCTCGTGGACCGACTGCAACGCGCGCCACTCGTCGGGGTTCACCGGCCGCGCTTTCCCCTCGGCGGCGCCGCGGGCGAACGCGAGCTGGTCGGGCGGACAGGTGTACTTCGTGGACGTGTTGGCCGTCGCCCAGCCGAACTGCGCGTAATAGGACCGCGAGAACGGCCACAGCGCGGCCAGCGGGGACTCGTCGCGCCAGCGATCCAGCGCGTCGTCGACGAGCGCGGCGACGTATCCCTCCCGGCGGTGTTCCGGCGGGGTTGCGACGGCGGCTAACCCGGCCAGTGGCACCCACTCGCCGCGGAGATTCGCCCGGAAGTCGTAGTGGCCGCACACGCTCACGAGGTCGTCACCGTCGAACGCGCCGTAGCGGTCGGCGATGCGCTCGGGCTCGTCGTCGTACTCCTGCGGTCCGTCGTCGGGCTGGAAGGCGTAGTCGGTGATCGCGCGGAACTCGTCGTAGTGCTCGGCCGCGAGCGGCCGGACCGCGACGCCGTCGGCTCCGTCGTCTGCCATACGTGCGCTCGGGAGTCGCGACCCGATATACCTTCGCCCATCGGCTCCCGGGACCGGTTTCACGATTCTGCAAAACTTAAAACGTCTCCCGAGACAACCAACGGGTATGAGCGACAACGAGGGACGGACCGACCTGCGGATGCCCGAGGACGACGAGGTGTTCGCAGTCGTCACGGAGATGCTCGGTGCGAACCGGGTGGAAGTACGGTGCATGGACGGGACGACGCGGACGGCTCGCATCCCGGGCAAGATGCAGAAACGCATCTGGATCCGCGAGGACGACGTCGTCCTCGTCGAGCCGTGGGACTGGCAGGACGAGAAGGGGGACATCACGTGGCGCTACGAGAAACAGGAGGCCGACCAGCTGCGCGAGGAGGGACACATCCAGGAGTAGCATGGAGGATCTTACCACCGCCGAGTGCGCCTACTATTTCTCCTCGCGCGCTCGGTGGAGTCGCTGACCATGGCGGAGTACCGACTGCTCGACACCGACGAGGCCGACTCGCCCGGCGACGAGTGGGAAGAAGTCGACGTCTACGACACCGAAGCCGACAAGATCGCTCGCCAGCGCGACCGCGAGTTCAACGAGTTCCGCGAGCGCATCAAGAACACCGAGCAGTTCAAAGTCGAGGCGTCGGTGTTCGACGACGCGACCTTCGCCGCCCTCTACAAGCTCGTCCAGGACGACTACATCGTCGCCTTCGGCGGCCCCATCTCCACCGGCAAGGAAGCCAACGTCTACACCGCGCTGGGCGACGACGACACCGAGGTCGCCGTCAAGGTCTACCGCATCAACGCCTCCGATTTCACCGACATGCGGGGCTACCTCGACGGCGACCCGCGATTCCAGGGCATCGGGTCGGACAAGAAGAAGGTCGTCCTCGCGTGGGTCCGCAAGGAGTTCGCCAACCTGAAACGCGCCCGAAAGGCCGGCGTGCTCGTCCCCGAACCCATCGCCGTCGAGCGCAACGTCCTCGTGATGGAGTATCTCGGCACCGACGAGGGGCGCGGCAAGCGCCTCTCCGAGGTGAATCTGGAGAATCCCGAGACCGCCTACGAAGTCGTCCGCGAGTACATGCGGCGGCTCCACGGGGCCGGTCTCGTCCACGGCGACCTCTCGGAGTACAACCTCATCGTCCACGGCGACGAGATCTACGTCATCGACCTCGGGCAGGCGGTGACGGTCCACCACCCCAACGCCGAGGAGTTCCTCGACCGCGACTGCGAGAACATTGCCGCCTTCTTCGGCCGGCAGGGCCACGACGTGACCGCCGACGAACTGAAGGCGTATATTCTCGACCAGGGCGACGACGAGGACGAAGCAGACGATTTCTAACCGGCGAGAGGGCTACTCGACGGGCTGGGCGAACCCGAAGTTCGGCTTGACGTCGTCGACGCGGACTTCCAGCGTCTCTCCCTCTTCGACGCCCGAGACGAACAGCGTGTAGCCGTCAACCTTGGCGACGCCGTCGCCGCCGCTCCCGATGTCGACGATCTCGACTTCGAGGGTGTCCCCTTCGCGGACGGGCGCGGTGAGATACCCCTTCGCGACGAGGTACAACTCCGAGGAGGAGTCTCGAGAGGCGTCGGGGCGGACCTGCCTGACGTACTCGAAGGTCTCCTCGATGTCGGCCTCCAGGTCGTCCACGTCCCGCCCGTCGAAGACCTTCACGGCGAGGTCGCCGCCCGGTGCGAGTACCTGGTCGGCCACTTCGAAAGCCTGCCGGGCGAGGTGGACCGACCGGGCGTGGTCCAGGTCGTAGTCGCCGGTCATGTTCGGCGCCATGTCCGAGAGGACGATGTCGACGGGGCGCTCCTCGCCGTCGGCGCCGACGCGGTCGACGATCTCCTCGACGGTCGACTCCTCGGTGATGTCGCCGCGGACGTACTCGACGTTGTCGCGGTCCTCCAGCGGGTCGATGCGCTGGCGGTCGACGCCGACGACGGTGCCGTGCTCGTCGACTTCCTCGGCGGCGACCTGCAGCCACCCGCCCGGCGCGGCGCCGAGGTCGACGACGGTGTTGCCCGACCCGAAGAGCCCGGCGGTCCGGTCCAGTTGCTGGAGCTTGTACGCCGAGCGGGCGCGATACCCTTCCTGTTTGGCCCTGTTGTAGTACTCGTCTTTGCCGCTCATGAGGCGATCACCGTGTTCGGGAGCCGACCCCCCGCGGGGACGGCCGGCGAAGCTGCGTTCATAGCGGGAGAGACGCCGTCGAACCGGAAAGGTACATCGGAGTGACGCGGCGGCAGATGGGGCCGCAATACATTCAATACAATGTAGTACATTACTCCGTGTATGCCCATCAGCGCGGATCGGTTCGAAGCGATCGAAGGCGACGAAGACGGCCCGACTCCGGGGACGAACGCGGCGCGGATCCTCGAATTCCTCCGGGATCACCCCGACAAGGCGTTCACGCAGAGCGAGATCGCGGACGAGACCGACGTCAAACCCGGGTCCGTCGGCCCGACCCTCGTTCGACTGCGCGAGCGGGGGCGCGTCGATCACCGCGGGAAATACTGGCGGATCAGCGATCACGAGCGGAGCGTCGACGCCGCCGCCGATCACGCGGCCGCCACACTGGCCGCACGTGAGAGCGAGGAGGAGACGCCACGGATGGGTGACTGGCAAGAACACGCAGTCGACCCGCGCGACCACCGCGATGAGCGGTGACGCGTTCGAGCGCGGGGACGTGTTCTGGGCGCCCGACCCGTATAACACGGGGGGCGATCCCCGGCCGTGGCTGGTACTAGCCGCCGAAACCATCCCGTACGGCGGCGAAGAGTACATCTGCGCGGGGCTGACGCTGAGTGATCTCCCTGAAAACGTGGAGGTGGAGGACGACGACTGGGTCGTGGGTAACGACCCCGACAAAACGTCCTACTGCTCGCCGTGGGTGCTGGCGACGGTCAAACACGATGCGGTGGTGAGCGCACAGGGGTACGTGACGGACACGTTCGCCCGGGAGATAGCGCGGAGAAGCGTCGAGTATCTCTCGGGCGACGCGGGCGTTGCGTGAGTGAACGAACTTCAGGTCTCCTGGTCGTCGTCGCACCACTGCAGGAGCGCACCGCCGCCTACCAGCCCGGCGACGGCGGCCGGCAGGCCGAACCCGGGCCCGAAGGCGCCCGACCCGCCATCGTCTCCGGTCGCAGTGGCGTCTTCTCCGTCGACGGTCACTTCGATGTCCGAGCGGCCGATCTGTTCGATAGTGGCGCCGACGAACCCGTTCCCGCAGCGGTTGAAGCGGTTGATGATGTAGAGCTTCCCCGGGGCCACGTCGGCGCGACCGCCGATGTACATCGTCGTCTCCTCCTCGGACATCGCGTCGTCCTTGCGGTTGATGAGGTGGACCTCGTAGGCGATCAGTTCGTCGGGCGGCCACGTGTCGCTGGCGGGCACCTCGCAGTTGTCGGCGGCGTCGGCCTGATCGATCGGGGCCGTGCTGCCGACGTGTATCATGAACCCGGCGAGGTTGGCGTCGCTCCACCGTTCGGGCTGGCGGACCGCCGCGGCCTCGGTGATCTGTCCGGCGGCGACGCCGCTTGCCGCCGTGAGCCCTCGGGCTGCGGCGATTCCGCTACCCAGCGTCGCGGCGCTTCCGGCCAGCACGGACCGACGCGTCACCCCCGCGTCGCTCCCCGCTCTCTCGTCCGGCTCAGATCGGTGGGGCATGTCCCGGAATTCGGCGCTGAATCGCCTAACCCCCGTGCGTGCATTCGCAGGCTGACCGGCGACTGCCGAACACGTCGCAGCCGGTCGAGCGGCCGCCCGTCTCCGCCCCGAGTGTCCCGAATCGCGCGTCCGCTCGCGGGCAAAGAAGGGACTTTTTAACGGATGGGGGCATAGCTCCGGCCAACATGTTCAACGCTATCGTGAGCGCGGACACGCTCCGGACGACGCTGGATTCCGTGAGCGTGCTGGTGGACGAGTGCAAGATCCACCTCGAAGAGGAGGGACTGGAGATCCGGGCTGTCGATCCCGCCAACGTCGGTATGGTCGACCTCTCGCTGTCGGCATCGGCTTTCGAGTCCTACGAGACCGACGGCGGCGTCATCGGCGTCAACCTCTCGCGGCTGGAGGACATCGCCGGCATGGCCGACGCCGACCAGCTCGTCCACCTCGAACTCGACGAGGAGACCCGCAAGCTCCACATCGCCATCGACGGCCTGGAGTACACGCTGGCGCTCATCGACCCCGACTCCATCCGCCAGGAGCCGGATCTGCCCGATCTCGATCTGGCCGCCGAGATCGTCATCGAGGGCCGGGACATCGACCGCGCCGTCACGGCCGCGGACATGGTCTCCGACCACATCGCGCTGGGCGTCAACGAGGCCGACGAGTACTTCTACGTCGACGCGGAGGGCGACACCGACGACGTCCACCTCGAACTCACGCGCGAGGACCTCATCGACCTGACCGCCGGCACGGCTCACTCGCTGTTCTCGCTCGATTACCTGAAGGACATGAACAAGGCCATCCCGAAGGACGCCGAGGTGCGGATGGAACTCGGCGAGGAGTTCCCCGTCAAGATGCACTTCGACATCGCCGAGGGTGAGGGGCAGGTCACGTTCATGCTCGCGCCGCGCATCCAGAGCGAATAGGCCACCGTCCGCGCTCGCCGTCGACCCGCTCGATCGCTTTTCGTTCCGCCCGTTCGCCGGATCACTTCGTCCATTCCCGGAGTACGAACTGACTGCCCTCGAATTGAATCACGACGAGCGGTGCGCCGGTGGACCGGTCGACGCAGTGTCCTCGCACGGAGTCGGCAACCGATCCGGAGTAGTCCGGATCAAGGCCCTTTGGGCCGGGACTCCACCGAACGAACGTGCGAGTCCGTAGCTGCTCTGTCCCGTCGGGAACGCCGCGCGACCGTCGGACCGACCGCGGCCGGTGGTCGTGATGGTCCGGTCGGAGACCCTCCGGGTCGGCTTCTTCGTCGCGCTGCTCGCGGTGTTTGCCTATCTACTGTTGCTGATCGTCCGGCCGTTCCTCACGGCGCTGCTGGCGGCGCTTTTGCTCGCGGTGTTGCTGGCTCCCGTTCAGCGGCGGCTGGCGCCGCGGGTCGGTGAGAAGATCGCCGCCTTCGGGCTGGTCACCGTCGCGCTCGCCGGGGTCGCCGTCGTGGTGTCGCTGCTGGCGGTCACGGCGCCGGCCGACCTGACGGACGTTTCGGCGGTACTCGATCGGATGCCCGCCAGCGACACGGTACAGCGCCGGCTCGAAGCCGTTCTCGGAGTCGACGTGCCGGTGGCTTCTATCGTCGAGTCGGTCCCCCGACGAGTCGCGGAACTGCTGTTCGGCGACGTCTCGATGCTCGTCAGCACCACGACCGACCTCTTCCTGGGGGCCGTGCTCTTCCTGTTCGTTCTCTACTACCTCCTCGTCGACGGCGACCGGCTGGTCGAGTGGATCGAGACGCGGCTCCCGCTCGAGGAGGAGGTGGCCGACGAACTCCACGAGGAGGCCCACCGGACGACGTGGGCGGTCCTGAAGGGGCACGTCTTCGTCGCGGTCGTCCAGGGCGCCGTCGCGGGCGTCGGGCTGTTCGTGGTCGGCCTCCCGGACGTGGTGTTCTGGTCGTTCGTGATGATGGTCCTGGAGCTGTTTCCGGTGATCGGCGTCGCCGGCGTCCTCGGCCCGGCGGTTCTCTACCTCGGCCTGCAGAACCGGCTGCTCGCCGCGGCGTTTCTCGCCGTCTACGGGCTGACTGCGGTGGCCGTCGTCGACGACTACCTGCGCGCGCGGGTCGTCGACCGGGAGTCCTCGCTGCACTCGGGAACGATCCTCGTCGGCGTCTTCGGCGGCGTCTACGCGTTCGGCGCCATGGGCCTGTTCTACGGCCCCATCGTCGTCGGCCTGTTCAAGACGCTCGTTCGCGTGCTCGACGAGCGGTACGTCACCGACTCGTAGCACCAGCGCGTCACTGACCCGGAACGACTCCGATCGAGTCACGCCGGTCGAGCGACCGTCGACCTGAAAACGGCCACACAGCGGCGCGAAAGGAAAGAGAGGAGAGGGAAGTCGGCGATTTAGCGACCGTCGTGGGCGTCGTGCCCGCCGTCGGTGCTGGCGGGGAGGTCGCTGGTCCCGTCCGTCGCGTCGAGGTCCGCCGCGTCGGAGAGGGAATCGACGGCGTCTGGTCCGGAACCGCCGTCGTCGTTGCCCGCGTCGACCTCGTCGGCGTCGGACACCTCGAACTCGTCGACCAGTTCCTCCAGGTCGGCGGCGAGGCCGGCCATGTCCTGGACGTTCTGGGAGACGCTGTTGATCGAGGCGGCCTGCTCCTCGGAGGCCGAGGAGACGTTGGTCGCCTCGGCGGCGGTCTCCTCGCTGACCGTGCTCACCTCGTCGACCATCGCGACGACCTCCTCGGTCGAGGCGGCCTGGTCGTCGGTGGCGTCGCTGATCTCCCGGACGCCGCTCTCGGCGGCCTCGACCGCCTCGGCGATGTCGTCGAACATCTCGATGGCGTCCTCGATGGTGTCGACGCCGGACTCGACGCGTTCGCGCATGCTGTCCATGTCCTCGACCGTCTCGCCGGTCGTCGACTGGATCTCCGTGATCCGCTCTTCGACCTCGTCGGTCGCCCCGCTGGCCTCGGCGGCGAGACTCTTGATCTCGTCGGCGACGACGGCGAACCCTTCGCCGGCCTCGCCGGCGTTGGCCGCCTCGATGGACGCGTTGAGCGCCAGCATGTTCGTCTGCTCGGCGATGTCGTTGATCATCCCGACGATCTCGCTGATCTCGTCCATCTCGGCCTGCAGGGCGGTGACCTGCTCGGCGGCCTGTTCGGTCTCGTCTTCGATCTCGCGGATCTCCGCCGAGGCCTCGGCGGCCTGTTCGCGGCCGTCGCCGGCCTGCTCGGCGGCTTCCCGGGCCGTCTGCGCCACGTCCGCCGAGGAGGAAGCGATCTCCTCGACGGTCGCGGACATCTCGTTCATCTCGTCGGCCGCTTCCTCGAGGTTCTCGGCCTGTCGGTCGGCGCCGTGAGAGATCTCCTGGACGGAGTCGGCGACGTCTTCGCTCGCGGCCTCGATCTCCTCGGTGCTCGCGGCCACGTCGCCGCTCGCGGTCCTGACTTCCTCGGCGATGGCCTGGACGCGGGCGACGCTCTCGTCGACGGCGTCGAGCCCCTCGTCGATGTTGTCCAGCACGTCGCCGTAGTCGCCGGGCAGGTCCGTCTCGAGGTCCTGGTCGAGGCGGCCGTCGCGGAGCTCCGCGCTGACGGTCTCGAGCTGGTCGAAGCTCTCGGAGAGCTGTTCGAGCCCGTCGTCGAGTTCGGTCATCACGTCGCCGTAGTCACCCGGCAGGTCCGTCTGGACGTCCTGGTCGAGCTGGCCCGCGCTGACGTTCGCGCTGGCGCGGCTGATCTCCGCGAAGCTCTTGCCGAGCGCGCGCATCCCCGCTTCGAGCGAGGTCATGATGTCCCCGAACTTGCCGGGCAGGTCCGTCTCGACCTCGGCGTCGAGGTCGCCCGACTGGAGCGCCTCGCCGACCGCCTCGATCTGCTCGATCTGCCGGTCCATGTTCGCCTGCATCTCGTCGAAGGCGTCGACCATCTCGCCGATCTCGTCGTCGCCCGCGGAGATCTCCGTGTCGTCGTCCTCGAAGCGCCCCTGCGACATCGCGGTGGCGCGTTCCTTGATCTGGACGATGGGTCGGGAGATGTACCGGGCCGCGCCGTAGCCGGCGCCGGCGACGACGACGGCGGCGACGGCGATCAGGCCGATCATGAAGTTGCGCGTCCCGTCGGCCCTGTTCTGGAGCGACGTGCCAAGCGCCGTGATCGGCTCGGTCACGTCTTTTTCGGACACCGTCGCGACGAGCGTGAACTGCTGGCTCCCGAAGTTGATCGGCGCGTAGTGGACGAAGCGAGTGACGTTCTCGCCGTCGACGTTCTTCGTGTGTACGGCCATCCCGCGCTGGCCCGAGAGCATCTTCTCGGAGACGATGGTGCCGAGTTGCTCGCCGTACTCGCCGGCCGCGGCGTCGGTTTCGGACGCGACGACCGAGTGGTCCGGGTGGCTGACGATCTTGCCCTCATCGTCGACGATGTAGAGGTAGCCGCTGTCGCCGACAGTGACCTCGTTGGTCATCTCCGAGATCAGCGAGTAGTTGAACTGCGCCACGACGACGCCGCTGAGCGACCCGTCGCCCTGACCGTATATCGGCGTCGAGATGGCGATCTGTTCGTGGCCGTCGACGGACCGAACGTCGCCGAAGTACGTCTCCCCCGGGGCGATCATCTTCGCTTCCGTGAACCACTCCTGGTCGGTGTGGGAGTCGCCGCTGGCTTGCTCGGTGACGACCCGTCCGCCCTCGCGCTGGGCCTGGACGATCTCCTGCCCGTCGCCGTCGACGAACGTGATCTCCTCGAAGACGGGCGATTCGCTCCCGCTGATCGTCATCGTCTGGGTCTGAAGACTCCGCTCGAAGGAGGTCGCGGTCCGCTCTCTGGCGTCTTCGAGCGCGGTCTGCTGGAGTTCGTAGTAGTAGACGTTCGGCGCCAGGATCCAGTCGAACGGTTCGTAGTACGTGTAGGAGATGAACTTCGTCTCGACCGGGTTGCCCTCCTGGGTGGTGTCCTCCCAGTCGTACTCGGCGACGCCCCACTCGTCGCCCGAGCGGATGTCCTCGTTACTCTGGATCTCCGATTTGATGTCGTCGAACACGCGGAGCGTCCCGCCGGCGTCCTCCTTCAGGTTGTACCCCTCTTCGAGGTCGTGGTGGACGACGATGTTCGATTCGAGGTCGGTGACGTAGGCGTACCCCGTGTCGCCGATGTACCCCGGCTGGAACGTGTCCGACATCGTCCCGTCCGCGGTGACGCCGCTGTCGGCGGTGCCGGCGATCTGGGCCTCGACCCGTTGCTTGACCTCCCGTTTTTCCTCCGCGGAGAGGTCCTCCCACGCGCGGCCTTCGTAGTCGGACTCGAGGATGGCCCGTCGCGCGTTCTCGATGCTGTCGTGCATCTGCAGCGCCACGTGGCCGACCTGATCCTCGCTCGTCTTCTGGATCAGTTCCATGTTCCCCTTGCTCGCGGCGAGGTAGTTCTGCACCGACCCCGACGCCCCCATCGCACGGACGTCGACCGAGCGCTTGTCGATCTCGTTCTGGATGCCGTCCTGTCTCGCGTCGACTGTCAAATTCAACTGCGCCGTGATCTCCTCACGCAGGTGTTCCGAACTCTGTTCCTGCGCGTTCTGGCTCAGGTCGTTCATGCCCATCGTCGCGAACGCTCCCACTGTCGACAGCGGGATCAACGAAATCGCGAGGAATAGTGCAATGAGCTTTACCTTCAGATCCATACCAGGAAACGATAATTGGTATACTTAAGGGTTCTCGGCAAATTACGCAATCTGATAGCGTGACTGGTGCATAACCGAACTGTTTCCCCCGTCTGTATTTATCTATGATACTATTACGAGCGCTGAATGCGAGGACCGCCGAGGCGCCGACGGCGGTCGCTTCGGGCCGTCGCCGTCCCGACAACGGTAAACCCGACGCCCGTGTAGCGGGGGTGAATGACCGATCGCGTCGCTGGTGACGGGCCGGGAGACGTCGACGGGGACCTGTCGCTCCCGCCCTCTCGCGGTGCCGGCGAAGGGGAGGTCCACGTTCTCGGCACCGCCCACGTCTCCGAGCAGAGCGTCGAGGAAGTCGAGCAGACCATCGCCGAGCGCCAGCCGGACGTGGTCGCCGTCGAACTCGACGAGGGCCGATACCGCCAGCTCAAGGGCGAGGCGCCCGACGACATCGACCCCGGCGACATGCTCCGGGGCAACACCGTCTTCCAGTTTCTCGCCTACTGGATGCTCTCGTACGTCCAGACCCGGATGGGCAAGAAGCTCGGCGTCGACCCCGGCGCCGACATGATGGCAGCTATCGACACGGCCGAGGAACACGGGCTCGGCGTCGCGCTCGTCGACCGCGACATCCAGATGACCGTCCAGCGCTTCTGGGCGCGGCTGAGCCCGCTGCGGAAGCTCTCCATGCTCGGCACCCTGACGCTGGCGATCGGTTCGCCGATCGCCGTCGGGTCCGGGATAGGCCTCTCGCTGGGCGCGTTCGCCGGTTTCGCCGTCGCCATGGTCGCCGCGAGCACGCTCGGGTTCGCGAGCGCCGACATCGTCGCGGCCCTCGGTCCGAACGTCGTCGCGCTCGTCGGCGGCCTCGTCGCCGGCGCGGTCGGCGGCGCGGTGCTGTGGTCGCTGTTCGACGGAGTCTTCGCGCGCGTCCTCGACGCACTTCCGATACCGAACACGACGTATACGCGGGTCGCCGCCGGCGTCGGACTCGGGTCGGTCGCTGGTGTCGCCATCGCCGCGACCGGCGGCCTCGCCGTCGGCCCGCTCTCGCTGTCGGTCGACCGGCTCGCCTCGATCGGCGGGTTCGTCCTCCAGGTCGGCGCAGGCGTCGGTGCCGGCGCGCTCCTGGGCGTCGGACTTGGGGTACTCGCCGGGGTCATCCTCGCGCAGTTCGTCTCCGAGGAGGAGAACATCGAGGAGTTCGACGTCGATGAACTGACCGACGCCGACGTGGTGACGGCGATGATGGAGGAGTTCCGGCGGTTCGCGCCGGGCGCCGCCGAGGCGCTCATCGACGAGCGCGACGCGTTCATCGCCCACCGCCTCGTGGCGCTCCGCGAGGCCGGCTACAGCGTCGTCGCCGTCGTCGGTGCCGGCCACCGCGAGGGGATCGAACGCTACCTCGACGACCCCGAGAGCCTCCCGCCGATGGAGTCGCTCGTCGGCGAAGCCTCGGGGTCGGGACTCACCGCGTACCTCTACAAGGCCATCGGCTACGCCATCACGCTCGGCTTCGTGGTCTTTTTCGTCCTGCTGGCGCTCGGCGGGGCGAGCAACGGGCTCCTGCTCGAACTGTTCGTCGCGTGGTTCCTCGTCAACGGCATCCTCGCCGGCGGGCTGGCGAAGGTCGCCGGCGCCCACTGGCCGAGCGCGCTCGCTGGCGGAGCCGTCGCCTGGCTGACCAGCGTCAACCCGCTGTTGGCCCCCGGCTGGTTCGCCGGCTACGTCGAACTGCGCTACGTCGACGTGAACGTCGGCGACATCGCCCGCCTCAACGAGATCCTCGACGACGACGAGTCGCCTATCGCCGAGATCTTCGCCCGGATGCGGGAGGTGCCGCTCTTCCGGCTGATCCTCATCGCCGGCCTGACCAACGTGGGGAGCATGCTCGCGAGCCTCGTCGTCTTCCCGGCCATCCTGCCGCTCATCTCAGCCGACGTCGGGGGCGTCTCCGCGATCGGCGACCAGCTGCTCCGCGGCGCCCAGACCGGCTGGGACATCGTCTGGAGGACGCTGACGTGAGTCGCCCCTCGACCGGCGGTCGAGACGACCGGAGCGGCCGCGGCGGTCCCGGTCGAGGCGGCCCCGGGGCCCGCGGAAACCGCGGGGGAATCTCCTTCAGCCGCCGCGAACTCCGGGACCTCCTGGTGGCGTGGCTCGCGCTCGGCGTCGCCTTCACCGTCTTCATCGATCCTACACTCACCGGTGCGCTGCTCCGGGGCAACATCGTTCTCTCGGCGCTCGGGCTGGCGCTCGGTATGTCGCTCGCCACCGTTGGCGTCGCCTTCCTGCTGCACGAACTCGCGCACAAGGTCGTCGCCGTCCGGTTCGGGCAGGTAGCCGCATTTCGGGCCGACTACGGCATGCTGTTCCTCGCGATCATGTCCGCGTTTGCCGGCTTCCTGTTCGCCGCACCGGGCGCGGTCGTCCACCGCGGGCGCATCACCGCTCGGGAGAACGGCCTCATCGCACTCGCCGGCCCGGTGACGAACCTCGGTCTCGCGGCCGTCTTCATTCCGTTGTGGCAGTTCGGGCCCGGACTACTGACTGATCTCGGGAGGCTCGGCCTGAGCATCAACCTCCTGCTGGCCGGGTTCAACATGATCCCCTACGGCCCGCTCGACGGCCGGAAGGTCATCCGCTGGAGCAAACCGGTCTACGTCGCCGTCGCCGTCCCGAGCGTCCTGCTCGCGCTGTTCGCCCTGTTGGGCCTCGGGCTCTGAACGGGCCGGCAATAACGACTTCCGCGTCCCGGCCCACCGTTCGACATGGCGCAGACGGTACCCGAGGAGGCCGAGGAACTGCTCACCGGCGACCCCGTCGTCGCGCACCTCGCGACCTGTGCCGACGGCCGGCCGCACGCGGCCCCGGTGTGGTTCCGCTACGAACCCGCCGCCGAGACCCGCGACGCGGAGGGCCGCCCGCCGGAACCCTCCGGCGGGGCCCACGAGGGCGGCGTGATCGAAGTGATGACGACCGGCCAGAAACTGGCGAACGTCCGGAAGAATCCCCGTGTCGCCCTCTCGATCGAGGTAGACGAGGCCGGCCACCCCTCGTGGATGGCCACCATCCGCGGGACCGCCACCGTAATCGAGGATGACGAAGAGAATCGCGAGGCCAACCGGCGGATCAACCGCCGCTACGGCGCCGACGACCCCGACGACTGGATCGACGAGAACACGCTCGTCCGTATCGCCGTCGGGTCGGTGTCGTACGACATCTTCTGAACCGTCCCGCGGCCGCAGAACTGGTCGCGGTGGGATCAGACCGTTCACCGCACACTGCCGACGAACGGGCCCGAAAGCCGGTCACCCGACGAAGAGGTACACCATCGCGTAGGCGACGGCGGCGAGACTGATGGCCGAGAGCGCGGTCACGGCGGCTCGCCACGACCGGAACCGCTCGAAGGACGGCGGCGAGACGCCGACGACGCCGACGGCGAGGACGCTGAAGACGAAGTGATAGGAGACCTCCAGCGTGGGCGCGGGCAGCGCGAGCGCGGCGCCGGCGTAGGCCACGCCGAGCACCGCGCGGCGGTCGACGTGGGCGTGCGGGCGCGCCCCGGAGATGCGGAAGTAGGCGGCCAGTGCCAGCCAGACGGTCGCGAGCTCGATTCCGAACGCGCCCAGCAGCTGCAGCGTCGGGTCGGCCGAGAGGACGACCCGCTCGGCGACGAGCGTCAGGTCGAAGGGATAGAGGAACGCGGGCGGCTCGCCGGTGAACAGGTCGCCGAAGGGGTGGGTCACGAGGCCGACGAGCGCCGCGGTGCCGAGGGTACGCGGCGACAGGTCACGACGGCGGGCGACGGCGACGAGCGCGGCGGCGCCGAGGACGAACACAGTCGTCACCGCGCCGGCGAGCAGCCCGCTGATCAGGGTCACGCCGGGGATCAGCGCGAGCAGCAACCCACCGCCGACAACACGCGCTCGAATGTCGGTACGAGCGGCGAGAGCCACCGCCACGGAAGTCACCGCGGCGATGGGGAGCGCGTGGGTAACGCCGCGGTGGACCTGGTTGCCGGCGTCCCAGAAGGATTCGACGGGGATCGGGCCGGACCCGGCGGACGGCGCAAGGAGTCCAGCGAGGCCGTAGACCACGTCGACGTCCGGGAGCGTGGCGAAGAGGCCGGCCAGCAGCGCGACGCGGAGTGCGGTCGCTCGGGACCACCCGAGACGGTGGGCGCCGAGGGCTGCGACCGCGAACGCGAAGCAGGCGTGGCCGACGAACATCACTCGCGTTTCGCCGCGACCGAAGATAAGTGTCTCGCGCGAGAGGTTCGCATACCCGACCTCGGCGACCGAGCGACGAGCGACGGGGATCGAAGTGGTCGCACCGCGGGACCGCGCCGTCACCAGCGGTGATCTGTACCGGATAGTCGCCGTTGAAACGTGGAACTCAGTCGTCGAGGCCGAACACCGAGCGGATCTCGGACTCGATCTCGTCGACATAGCGGTCGAGGATAGTCTCGACCTTCTCGTCGTCGACGACGAGCACGCCCGAGAGGCGGTCGGTGGGGTCCTCGGGGAGTTCGATCCGGAACTCGCCGTCGCCCTCGTAGAAGGGCTCGCTCTCGGCGAGGATCTGCTGGTCGATGGCGTGGATCAGCTCCGAGTCGTAGCGGTCGTTCATCGTCTCGAAGGCCTGCTTGTAGGCCTTCTGTAGCTCGGTGAAGTAGTTCGCGTACTTGTCCTCGAACTTCTCGGGATCGAATTCGGCCATTGCCCGGACAGACGACGAGCACCGACAAAAAGTCGTCCGTCTCGGTCCGGCGACGAACGCACTCTACCGCGCCGAATCTGCCGTCAAGTCACCGCGACGTATCGATCCCGCCACGACCGATGAGTCCGCTTACTTTCCCCCGAAGCCGAAGTCCTCGGCGTCGATCCGAATCAGCGTCCGGTTCTCCGGGAACGCCAGTAGGAACAGTCCTCCGCCGACGATGCTCGCGAAGACGACGCCCGCGACGACTGTCGCGCCGACAGTCACGGGGACCGACTGGCCGTTCGCTCCGATAACTGCGAGCACGACGCCGAGCAACAACAGCGACGCCATCACCCCGAAGACGAATCCCGCCCCGAACAGCAGCGTTCCGTCGTCGGTCAGTCCGTCTTTCGGTTCGGTGGTCATCCGTTCCTCCCAGTCGACTGTGTGCTCTTAAATATTTGCCATCGTGTAGGTCGTGGCGGTCGAACCTCGAAGAATTCACTGTCGTCGCAACTCGCCGATCACCGGTACTGGCCGCATTTGGTATATCGGTATGTGGTTTATGAGTACAAATCGCAACCCAACCCTGGGAGCGATAGCACCGGTTCAGAGCCGTCGAACTACAGAAATAGGAAAATTCCCCACGGATGATCGCGACGGTGACGGGCTAACCGCTTCAGTCCCTGAAACGGTTCACTGCCCGCTCTGTGCCGGAACGTACAGCAACGCGTACGCCATGAACAGTACTCCGGCGACGCCGAGGACGACGAGGTACGCGATCGGATCGAGAGACGTGACCGCGGCGAGGGCAGCGGCAACCCTCGAAACGGGGTCCGACGCCGAGATCGGCGGCCCGACGACGAGCACCACGGCTAGCGCGACCAGTAGCAGGTCGAACGCGTCGCGCTGCTCGACGGCCATCGACGGATCGCTCGGTGCCGACCCTCATAGTTGCCACGGCCGAGGGGCGTAGGCCACCACGCTACCCCAGGGTTCGACCCGCCTTCGCCCGTCCGGAAGATCCAGCGATGAAGTAAACTCCTGATACCCTTGCATTGAAATCAGACTGACATCGGGGGATGCTGGGGTCGCTGGCGGAACGAGCGGGAACTACTGCGGCCAGTGCAGTGGACGGGTGACCGGCCTCCATCGACGCATCCCGACAGAGAGACTGCCATCGAGGCAGTTCGAATGGTCCCTGGTTCTCCGCCGACGCTCTGGTGGTAGGGATCTGGGGCTGTGATCCGATTTCGTAGTCTCTGCGACCGGGAACGACCCACGGTGGAGAGCAGTCGAGGTCGACTCCACCCGCGGGATTGTCGACTCCCCGTCGTGACAGCTTTCGTCGCTACTGCCACGACGTCGCCGCCCTCGTATTCGGGGCGTGTCGGCCAGCGACCACGAGTCTGTCGCGCGTGCGGTGATGGTGACGCCACTTGACGCCGCCGAGAACACGCACTCGACTGCGACTCTATCTACAGGTCTTCGCCACGTTTGAGACTGAACTGCAGGATCGCTACCTATTCGGCCGCTTGAGGCCCCAAGTAGGCGATCGTCCGCGTCTCCGAGGTTCCAAGCAGCTCGACCGTGTCCGCGAACGGCTCGACCATCTCCGCACGACCGTCCTCCTCGCCGACTATCTCGGGATCATATACCGTATCTCGCGATATGAATCTGCTAATCAGCCGTTCCGAATGTGCATGAAATTCGTCCCAGATCGCCCCGATTTCTATATCTCAGAGAGATGCAGATCGAGCCGATGGGTCGCGAATGATTCTGGAAGGTCTCACCCGAAGCCCCACAGCGGTCACTGATTTCTCGAGAATTGGCTTAGTAGTCACTGGCCGCAGGGGTTTCGACACGTGTCAATCTACTATCGTATGTACTCGGGATCGCCTTCACCAGCTTCAGTAACCGATCTGCTTCGAGAGGTGGCTTTACTCGATAATCCAGTTCAGCCAGATCGACTTGAATCAGGAAGTCAACTAACCCATACGTTGAAGACATGAATTCCAAAGTCAAAATGAAAGAGTCTCACAGAGTATTCCTTCGACGGTGTCTCGGGGAGAAACGTGTCTAAGGAGCGGCAGCTTGTTTCGATTCCCCACCGTCGCGAGTACCGGTTCATCTGCCCTTTCGTCTTTACGCGAGCGAGCCGGATCTCGTCGTCTACGTCGGGATTCGTTGCAAAACGACTGTTTCGCTAGACGTCTGGCTCTTCGGAACGCCGTCGTGAGTCGTCAAAGATCACGCATTGGTCGGCGTCGGCCGCGACGAGGGATCTATCGCGGCCATCGAACGGGGCGTCGGCGAGGCGTCTAACCGCTCGCGGATTACGGGCTCCGAGCCCGCAGACGCGGGCGGCCCAGAGGCCACGCTCGAGGGGAGCACCGTCGTCCCCTCGCAGTGGGACGGCGACATCCCCGGACTCGGGACGCCGAAGATCGATGCCGCCGAGCGGACCACCGAGCGCGTCGACCCGCGGCTTCTCCGCCGAAACCTTCCTGAGCCCAGTGAGATCACTTGACGACGGTCACTGGGACTGGGGATCGATAGACGGTACCGTGCATTACGTTCTGGTAAAGGAGTCGGAGCAGACCGGACCGGCCGCAGCGCCCGATGACAACGTGATCGATGTCGGACTCCTCGATGCACTTGACGATCTCCCGAACCGGACAGCCGACCGCGGTCATCGTGGTGAGCGAACCGCCGTAGGCGTCCGCGGTTTCGGTCGCCGTGTCGAACAGCTCGTCGACGTACTTCCGTTCTGTCACCATCACTGGTTCGTGTACGTACGTTCTGCCGACCCCGTACGTGCCGTTCGCCCGTAGCACGTGCAACGCTGTGATCGACGCATCTGGGAACTCGCGGACGGCGTATCTGATCGTCTTGCGGGCCGATTCTTCGCTGTTAATGGGGACGAGAATCTCCATGTAAATCGGTTGAAACCGCTCGCATATGAACGAATATGGTAGTTAAATGGGTATATGATATATGAACTCTGTCAGAACTGTTCGAATGTTATCGCGTGACGAATCCGTCTATACCGCAGACGTGCGAACGGAGAGGACGACCTCCGAACGATAGCGCTGGCGATTCTGGTTTCGGTCGTCACCGAGGTGGTGCTCGTACCAATCGAGCACTGGAAGCGGTTCTCCAGCCGGGGGTACTTGAACCGTCGAATCCCGGGACTCCATCTATTCGACTAAAATGTCATTCATGAGTGTGTGTGATCCGATCTCTACCGTGGTCAAAACCAGAATTGTTCATATCGGAGAATCCTATCTCGGGACGCGTCAGTGCGAGACCGCAGCCCGACGTGACGACTTCGGAAAGGGGGACCGCGCGGCAGTCGGACTCGAGAGACGACCGTTCGGAATGTCTACCATCTCCTTCGGTAGTGGCGACGGCGTCGCACGCGTCCACGACGTTCTCGACCACTACGACCTCCTGGAGGCAATCGCGAGAGTCGAAGTGGTCGTCGAAGACGGCGCAGTCACGGCGGAGCAGGCGACGCAGATGGCGAACGACGGAGGTGTGGCCGTCGCTGACGCCGATCGCTCCGTGGACGGGCAGCCCGGAGAGACACATCCGACTGCACAGAACGCCGTCGAGACTGCCGCACTGAGTAGTTTCCGTCGGCGAGCGGGACGGCAGTCGGAGCCGGCTGGACAGAACGCGACCGGGACGCCGACGGTCGACGAAACGAGAGACGACTTCGAAGATGACGAAAACAGACAGAGCATGACGGACGAACGGACAGAACTGGTCGACGTGCGCGACAGGCTCGATGCGGAGTTGTCGGAACTCGGCGTCGAGATCGACGACTTGCTCTCCCGACTCGACACGATAGACGAAACCATCGCGGCGGCGGTCACGGAACGCGACGCGGCAGTGGAAGCGTTCCTGCCGGACGACCTGCTCCCGGAGACAGTGACCACCGAGACCCGAGACGTCGTCGCGTCCCATCTCGATACGCTCCGGGAGAAACGAGACGTGCGATCGGAGAAGGTGGCGATGAAGACCGACCGACTGAAAGCCGCGAACAGGAGGGCTACGAATGCCCGTGACGATATCGACGAGATCGAGGCGGTGATCGACCGTCTCGACGACCGGACCGACGAGGCCGAATCGAAGGTCGACGACGCCAGCGAGGAACTGGACGCCGCCCGGTCCTGGTTCGCGGACGACCTGGCGGTACTCGCACCGCGATTCGAGGCGTTCGACATCGACCTCTCCCCGGAGACGCTCGGAGCGGTCGTCGACGACCGGATCCCGGAGCGCAAGAGCGAGCTACAGGCGTCGGTCGAGCGTATCAGGCAACGTATCTCGGACCTCTCGGCGCGCAAATCCAAACTGGCGGGCGACCGCGACGACCTCAACTCGCTCGTCGGTGGGGGGACCTGTCCGACTTGCAACCAGGGCGTCGGTTCGGACCACAACGAGAACGAAGTGGATGCGATCGAGAGCGAACTTCACCAGACCGAGCGCCGATTCGGCGCGGCGGAGCGGGAACGCGACGAGTTGATCGCTGGCATCGAGGAACTGGACGACCTTCGTGACGAGGCGATCCGTCTCCGTTCGTTCCGTGACGAAACCGTGGCGGAGGCGACGAGCCGACTGGAGGACCGCCAGGAGACGTTCGAGGACCTCCAGGCGGACCTTGCGGAGGAGCGTTCGGAACTGGCCGACGCGAGAGCGGAGCGCGACGATGCGGACGCTGCGGTGACGACGCTCGAAATCGAAATCGGCAGTCACGAAGCCAACATCGATAGATTACAGGAGGAGATCGAGGACGGGGAAGCCTGCCTGGAGGCGTTCGACGTCGTCGAGGAACTCCGGGGGCGACGCGAGGAACAGGTCGACGGACTCTGGGATCGACAGGAAGCGTTCGAGGAGAAGGAACTGGAACGTGAATCGATCGACGCGGAACTTGAGGACCTCACCGATGAGTGATCCGTTCACGCTCCGGTCCGTCCCCGCCGAGGGGAGGAGCCACGATGGCAAGCGGGTTCGGTGTGGCTCCCACGCAGCACCGTGGAAACCACCGGTATCGGAGACGCTCACCTCGAACGTGCCCGTCCTGTCCCCCGCTGGCGCTGTGGGTGGCCAGCTGCGGCGGCGTACGCAGCGCCACTCCGTCGCCGACACCCCCACTCCGGGACAACTCCGACACCGGTCGAGGCAGGAGCCACTGCCGACTGCGTGGAACGCACTCGCGCCAGCGACGGGCGTCAGGGCGTCCCCGACGAGCGACCTCGAACAGCCCACCGGCCCGCCCGACGATACCGCAGGTAACCGTGACAGGGCCGGCGGGCGGGGCGACGCCGATCGCGACGTGTCAGCGCTCGACGCTGTCGGTGACAACGACCACGACGTCCACGACGTTCACGATATGCAGGAGAACAGCGACGACTCCGACGACTCCGACGACGGTCACGACGTCCACGATGTCCACGACGTCCACGACCTCCAGAACGACAGCGACGATGAAGACGAGGATAGCGACGATGACGACAGCAACGAAGGCAGTGACGAAGGCAGCGAGGACGACGATGACGAAAACGAGAGTGGCGATGACGACAGCGAGAGCGACGACGAGGGCGGTACTGACGGCGGCGGTGATGGCAGTGACAGCGACGACGATGACGACAGCGAGAACGACGATGACGACGACGAGTTCGCTTACAAGGAACTGGCCACCGCCCGGTCACGAGTCGTGGACGACCGGCGGGGGCGTGCCGACCGGCAGCGGACACCCGATATCACGCTGGGCGTGATCGGGTGTGGCGCGAACGCAGAGAGTTCGTACCTCCCGTATCTCTCGTCGCTCCCGGACACGGCTGTCACGGCGATCACCGATCTCTCGCGCGAGCGCGTGGAACACGTCGGCGACCGGTACGGGATCGCTCACCGGTATCGAATGGGTGCGACGCTGATTACGGAACACCAGACCGACCTCGACGGGGTCGTGATCTGTACCCCGTCGCACACGCACGCGGACATGGTGACCCAGGCACTGGAGGCAGGGCTGGCGACGTTCGTGGAACCCCCGCTGGCTCTCAGACCCGACGACGCGTCGGAACTCCTCACACTGGTGGAGCAGTCCGCGGTCCCGGCGATGGTCGGATACACGAGACGGTACGACCCAGCGTACCAGCAGTTCGAGTCGGCACTCGAACGGAGGGGTCCGGTCCGCTACGTCGATGCGTACACCGTGACTCCCGTCGATACACGGGGCCCTCGATCCCTCCCCGACCCAGTTTCGGAATCCCTCCCGGAGGGGGTGGCTGCCGACGTCGACCAGATCCGGACCGGACAGGCGAAGGACGCGCTCGAGACCGACGTGGACTGGATCGCGAACGAGTACCTGTCTCACCTGGAACGGCGCTGCCACGACGTGAACATGCTCAGGGGCCTCTACGGCGACGTATCAGAGGCTCTCCACGTCTCCCTCGACGGTCCAGGGGAGTTCTTCACGGCAGAACTCAGCTACGAGGGAGGGACTGATTGTCACCTGACCGCGGGTGGGATAGACGGCGAGTGGTCCGAGGAGTACGTCCGCGTGGCTACGGCCGACAGCGTCGTTCGCCTCGATTGCTCGGATCCGTACCGGCGACACTCGCCGTCCGCGGTGACGATCAGAGAGGGGGCCGACGAGGTCGTAACGCGCACGCGCGCTCCGGCCCGAGGTGGTCGCTCCGGGACTCCGGAAGCGATCGAAGCGCCGGTCGAACGGGCGCTCGGGGCGTTCCTCGAAGCAGTTCGGACGGGGAAACCGACTCAGACCCCCTTCGTCGACGCGGCGAAGGACGTGGCGCTGATCGCGGAACTGGTCGAACGCGGGACTCCACCCGCCGAGGGGGCCTGATGACCGACGGCTTCACGCGCTCGGTCACCTCGGCGTCGCGCACAGTCAGTACTGATGGCCGACGACGGGCGGTGAACGAGTGACTGACTCGGTCACGGACGGGTCGTGTACGTACGTCTACACGGACGTTTCGGCGTCCTCGCTGGACGAACCCTGGCACTGTCCGCACGACGCTGTGGAGGGCCGAGAGCAGTGTGTGTTCCACCATTCGGCCACCGAGCAGGAGGAGGTCGGGCTCTCGGAACGCGACGTACAGCGGCGATTCGCGGCGGCGCTCGACAGCGGTGACCCCGAGCGTCGGGCGTTCGTCGGTGCGACGCTCCCGGAACTGGACTTCGACCACATCGACTTCGACCACGACGATCAGCACCTGCTCGATCTGCGACACGCGCGTATCCGCGGCGACTTCGTGGCGAGTTACGCACGGTTCGAGGAGGCCGTCGATCTGCGAGACGCGACGCTCGGTGCGTTTCGCGCCGACGCCGGGAGCTTCAGCGACGGCCTGCTCTGTCGACGAACGACGTTCGAAGGGGAGGTCGACTGTTGCGGCGGGACCTTCACCGGCGACGACGTGGTGTTCACGGGCGCGACGTTCGAAGCCGCCGTCAGGTTCGACCAGGCCACCTTCGCCGACGCCGCCGTCTTCGACGACGTGACGTTCTCCGACGAGGCGACCTTCCGCGGCACGGAGTTCCACGGTCGGGCGATCGACATCGACGACTACACCTCCTTCGAGGGAGCCACGTTCGAGGACGTCGCCCGGTTCGACTACACGCAGTTCGAGGCCACCAGCTTCGAGGAGACGCTGTTTACGGGCGCTGCTCACTTCGCGGAAGCGACGACGGCTGCGCCCGTCAGGTTCGACCGGGCGACCTTCGAGTCGGCGACCGACTTCGACGGGTCGACGTTCGGCGACGACGTCTCCTTCTCGGAGGCCACCTTCGACGGCGAGACGCAGTTCCGGGGCGTCACGTTCGAAGGCGGGGGGACGATGCTGCACGACGACGCCGACTTCTCCGCGGTTCGGTTCGGACGGGCGGTCAGTTTCGAGTCAGGACAGGTCGGCGCCGCGACCTTCGAAGAAGTCGACTTCGAGGCCCACGCGTGCTTCCGTGACGTCGCGTTCCGGGAGAACGTGCGGTTCGACGCGGCGCATTTCGCCGGTGAAGCCCGCTTCGACGAGGCCACGTTCGACGCCCAGGCGACCTTCGAGGGCGCGACTTTCGCGGCGCTGGCGAGCTACCCCGGTGTCGAGTTCCGCGGGTCCAACAACCACAACAGCGCCAGCGTGACCTTCGACGAGGCGGTCTTCGGCGGCGACGCGAACTTCCATCACGTCTCGTGTACCGCCGGGAGCTTCCGTGACGTCCGGTTCGAGGGGGAGGCGTGCTTCATCGAGAGCGAGTTTCTGACACATATCGACATGAAGGTCTCCCGGATCGGGGACGACACCCTGGTCAACTTCACCGACGCCCACCTCGCGGCCGGAGCTGTCGTCCAGCCCGAACGTAGCTGGGTCAGGTACGACCTGACGAGAGCGACCATCGACGACATCGTCTTTCGGGTCGAGGGCACGGAGGACCGAGACCTGTTCAGGTACCTCCGCTTTTGCGAGACCACGTTCGAGAAGTTCGACTTCATGGCGCACGCGCACTATCTCAACCGGTCGAACTGGGGGATCCACGAGTTCGACGACGACGGCCTCGACGCCGAGTTCGCCGTGGAGATGACGCCCCAGGCGATCGAGAAGACTTACCAGCGGGCCAAGATCTGCGCCTCCGCGATGGGGAACGTCGAAGCCTCCGGGAAGTTCCGCTTCAAACGCCAGCAGTACGCCCGCGATAGCTACCGAGACATCGCCTCCGACCCCGAAGAGTCGATCGGGACGCGGATTCGAAACGGCCAGCGCGTCGGTGAGAACTTCTTTCTCGGGCTCACTTGCGGCCACGGGATACGGCTGTACCGGATCGCCGCGATGTTCGTGTTCTTCCCGATCGCCCCGGCGCTCCTGTACGCCTTCGGCGGGCCGGCCTTTCGGACCGAGGCCGGCCAGATCCACTCCGTCGCCGAGCTCGTAACTGGGGGCGGGATCGAGACGTTCATGTCGATCGTCTATTTCAGTTACATCACTTTTCTCACGATCGGCTACGGCGACATCGTCGCCACGGGGCGACTGGGACTCGTGATGGTCAGCCTCGAAGCGTACGCCAGCGTGGTCCTGGGTGGACTGTTTATCTACGTCCTCGTCAAGCGAAGTGAACTATAGGCCGTCGCGGTTGTGCGGGCAGTGAGACCCACTGACTGGCGGATTCGTTGTCCGTCGCGGCGGCCGCCGCACGGCGTTCACGCCTTCCGCGCTCGACCGATGTCGGCGGCGTCGAGGAGCCACCCGAAGACGAGTCCACAGACGAGCCCCGTGAGGCCGAACGCGAGCGACCGCCGTCGGTCGGTGGGTCTCACGAATCGCGTGCCCCCGTCGGTTACTTCGAGCGCTCCAGCCGGTTGTGCCGAGAGCCCCCCGCCGAGGCCACTGCCCTGAGGATATCCGTCGTCACCGTCGTCGCTCCCACCGCCTCCGCCGCCCGCGTCGTTCGCGCCGCCTCCGCCGCCCCCGCCGCCACCGTCGCCTCCACCGAGTCCGAAGTCGACCCGTGCGACCGGAACGACCGTCCGGTCCTGGCGCTCGATGGGCGTTCCGTAGACCGCCTCGGCGTCCGCACTCGATTCGACGGCTTCGCTCAACGACCGGAACGCGTCCGGGAGATTCACGGCCGCCCTCCGACGGTGTTCGTCAGCCGTCCCGTCCGTCCCGAATCGCTTCCGTACCCGGTGGCCGTGTTGCCACCGTCTTCGACGGAGACGTCCCCGCCTGGTATTCGACTGATCGGTGCCACGGCTGTACAGGTTCGGTCGACGCGCTCGTCTGTCATCGACCCAACTATCGACGGGCGGACGTATAGCACCGAGTGGTCGTCGAACGGACCACCATCGACTGCTCTGGAATCTTCCCGGATCAGGAGTTTCTAGACGGTCCCCGCGGCTCTCAACGGTAGTCCGGGTGTGCGAGCGAAACAGTCAAGATTGCCGGGGGATCAGCGGGTCGATCGCGAGCGTCCGTTTCGCGATGGTGAAGATGCGGAAGACGTACGAGACGAAGATCATGAACGGGAAGAGCGTCATCGTGAACGTGAGGCCAATTATGGGGATGATGTTCTCGATCCCGAACGTCGTCCCGGGAAAGGTGGTTCCGTCGAGGGTCACGAGCATCGTCCCTGCGACGATCAGCGCTGGCACCGCCGTGGCGAGGATCAGTTGCGAGAGGACGATCAGCGACCACTGGAAGTACAACGTCTTGATGTACTCGCGCGCCGGTCCGTAGAGCATCAGCGCCTGCTTCAGTTCGGCGAGCGCCTCTTCCTCCGCGCCGGTGAGGTCGTCGTTGTAATCGTCTCTGATACGTTCTACCTGGAACACTTTCCAGCTGTAATCGAAGTTCAGTGCGGCGAACACCACGTCGAAGGTGCCGAAATCGGCGTCTTCCAGTTGCGTTCTGACGTTGTCCGCGTTCTCGCTGAGGCCTTCGGACAACTGCCTGAGGTCGTCGTCCAGCGCCTGGTTGCCGGTGTCATCGATGTCGCGGACCGCCTCGGCCCGTTCCGACGTGGCTTCGAGTATGTCACTGAGAAACTTGGAGGGTTTCGTGGAACAGGGTGCACCGATCAGTTCCGACGCCTCTTCTCGAAACTCCATCGCGCCGTCAAGGCGTTCGAACTGGTCGCCGAGCGGACCGTTCTCCTGTGTCAGGATCAACTGGCCGAACGTGACGACGAGGGTCGCGCCGGTCACGATGACGGTGATCATCGTGGAGAACAGTCGCTCGGAGAGGTCGCCTTCCACGTCCACTTGGTACAGTTCTGGACGAAGGACGAATGTCCCGAGTGTGAACGTGACGAAGAAGACGGCGGCCAGAATACCGGCGATTATCAGTCGGTTCCCGGACAAGAGCAGCCACGACGTAATCCGGCCTGTATCGGCTCGTTCGCGAACAGTGTCGTCAGTGTTGACTACCGTCTCAGGACACATTGTGGTTCGGGGACATGTATCGGTCGAGTACGCGTATCGCTACAGCGGGGCTTCCAACGCTCTCGTGTCCGAATGGAGGGGGTGGACACGAGGACAGGGTACTGCACGGCCGTCGGGCGCCATTCGGCGCCGGTCGACGGTGAGTGTGGGTCACGATCGGTTCGCATCCCCCCGTCCAGTTGGCGGCGGATCCGGGTCGGTACGGGTGAGTACGACGGCCGGACACTGCGTCACGACTGGGGAACTCCACCGCGTCCCTGCTGGCCGCTCACGTCGTACTGGATGCTGACGGTCGCGTCGCCGCGGAGGGAGAGCGCCTCGACGGGCCCACGGAACCAGTACGCGTCGACCGAATCGGCGACGAGGCCGCGGACCGGCCGATCGCGAACGATGTCGCCGTCTGCGATCGGTGTGTCGTGGCCCGCAGCGACCGCTGCCGCGGCCTCGAAGGAGTACGTGCTCGGTTCGGTAGTCCGACTGCCATCGAACACGACGACGTTGGGGAACTGGTCGCCACCGTCGCCGTTCGGGGCACTCGAAGGACACAGCGGGGCGGACGACGCGGCGGCTTCGGCGCTGGTCGGGACGCCGTCGGGCGTCGAGAGGTCGGGATCGGTCGACACGTCGGTGTCGACGTCGACGGTCGACCCGCTCGCCCTCTGGATGGTCCCCCGGTACCCCCCGCTCTCGAAACTGATCCGTCCGGGGGCGTCGTTTGCGCCGGCGACTACGGCGTTAGGATAGGGGCCGTCGCCGAAGGACGAGTTCCTGATCGTCACGGTCCCGCCGTTCCAGACCCAGACGGGGCGGCCGTTGGTTTCGACGTAGTCGTCGTCGTGGCCGTAGTCGGTGGCGTCCGTGTAGGCGACACAGTTTTCGATCAGATCGTCGCCGCCCGCGCAGCGAAACGTCGCGACGCCGTTGTTCTTCCCGAAGCAGCTGTCGAAGTGAACGCTACCCGAACCGCCGGCCGTGTTCGAACAGTGGAACCCGTTGTTCGGGAATCCCTGGACGTTGCAGTGGCGGAACGTCACGTCCGCTTCGTTGCCGTGACGGAGGAACACCGCACCGGGTCCGTGGCCACCCTTCGAATCGCCCCCGGTCGCGCCGTCACCCAGGTAGACGTTCTCGAAGAGGACGTCGCCCCGGTCGGCGTCGACCGAGATCGCGAACTGATCACCGCGGTAAACGCCCTCGAAACCGACATTTCGTACCACCGCGTTCGCACCTGTGACGCGTAGACGAACGCTGTTACCCGTCGAAACGTCTATCAGTTTGTTCTCGAACACGTCTCCGCGACCGACGTGGATCTCTTGTCCCCGGGCACGGACGACGTCGTATCCTTCGCCGTTCGTCTCTCTTACTGAAGGCTCGATTGCCATGTACTCTCGTCGCCGCTCACGACGATAAACGACCTACGTGACCGAACACGCGAATAGACGGATACGCGAATCACACCGAATCCTGCGTCTTCGAACGGAGAGTGCCGGTGTCGCGGACTCCGGTCACCGTCACCCGACCGCGTTACCTTCTGGCTCCCAGCAAGAAGTCGAAGAGCCCCCTCAACACCGGAACACCGTGGGATCTCGAGGGAGTCTGCGACACTCGCCCGTCTCTGCCCGGTGAAGCGCACGGCTCCGCAGTGGTCCATCCTGCGCTGGAACCGGCCGGGCGTGACGCTGCTGTCGCTGGGCTGTTCCCCGAATGGGGGTGTGTCGGTCCCCTGTTCCACCTCGCACTCGCGCCGCTACGCCGGTGGGACGTGTTTTCGAACTACCGACTTCGCGCGGTCGAGTGGCACGTTCCCACCGCCGTCGAGGGTCCCGAACACGCCCAGGATCTGGAGCAGGGTCTCGGTCTCGTCGCGAGAAAGTGTGAGGTCGCGCTGGACGTGGTATATCGCAGTCGCCCCGTCCAGTGCCTCGACGATCGCCTCGCGATCGAGGCCGTTCCGGACGCAGATCTGCTCGGCCTCGTGATTCTCTGTCTCCGACCTCTCGCTGGGACTCTCTTGGTCGTCGAGGTGGACGCAGTTGGTGCAGGGGTCGTAGTCCGGAACCGCCGTCGCGTCCCGGAGTGCGACCTCGTTCGCCGATTCAAGTTTGGGGCAGTCCGCTCGCTTGTGGTAGGTCTCGGACTGCGAATTCGCCGCGACCGCGACGCACCCTCCCTCGAGGTCGTCAGCGACGCAACTGCCACACGGGCGATGATGCGGCACGACGGCGCGGTCTTTCTCGACGAAGTCGGCCGCCCGCTGCAACTGCGGACAGTCCGTCTGGACGTGAAACACCTGCGACGGACTTCCACCGCTGGACGCGATGTACACGGTGCCCTCCACTTCCGGGGTCTCTTCGACCGCGTCGTCCGACTGTTCCGACCCGTCGGTCGTACCGTCGACGCCCGCGGTCGCTTCGACCGAGTCGTCGCCGTTTTTTGCCGTTTCGCTGGTGACGTCCGGGTTCTCGTGTCCGTCACCGTCGATGGCCTCGTCGCACTCTACCGGCGAGTAGAGCTTCCGCCGGCCGTCGCTGGGGTCAGGCACGGTCTGGACGAGATCGGCCTGTACGAGCTTCGGCAGCCACGACCGAACACTCTGGAGCGTGGCGTCGACCTCGTCCGCTATCTCTCCGGACGCCCTGGATCCACCTAGATCCCGCAGTGCGCGCAAGGTCTCGCGCTCACCGTCGGTGAGGTCGCCCCGCGCCACGCTGGGGTATCTCCCACCACCAGTGTCACCTTGCTTCTCGCGATCCGACTCGTCGACTCCGCCCTGCTCCTCCAGTTCGGTGATGCGCGCTTCGAGTTCCTCCAGTCTGTCGGCTTCCTTCTGGAGCCCGTCGTACCCCTTCCGGAGTTTCTCGTACTGCGCTTCCAGGACCTCGGTACGTTCCCCAGCTCCGCCGTTCGAGTCGAAAGCCGGTGGGAGTCCGAGATCCAGGGTGAGACACAGGCTGCCGTCGTCCCTGACCCGCTCGGCTACCTTTGTGTCGACACCCATCTCTTCGAGCGGCTCGATGACCTCCGCGATC
Organism: Halosimplex yunnanense; assembly: GCF_054504345.1. Lineage (NCBI taxonomy): Archaea > Methanobacteriati > Methanobacteriota > Halobacteria > Halobacteriales > Haloarculaceae > Halosimplex > Halosimplex yunnanense. Next base: position 105,813 of record NZ_JBTJEL010000034.1, read on the forward strand.
AGCCGGTGCTGCTCGGCGAGGTTGCTCACGAGCGTCCCCCGAGCCGTCCTGCATTCGTCCACAGCGGTGCCGGCTCGATCAGTGCGCTGGTAGCATGCAATCCTCTCTCCTGCCCGTCTATCGCGTGGTCCACTCCGATCACTTCCGTCGCGGGACGACCGAGTGCGCGCTGGTCGAACCAAGTAATCGCGCGACGGGACACGAGAGCCGTTCCGTGCCCACGCTCCGAACGGAGAGCGGGAGCGTCGCCGTTGGACGGCCGGAGCCGATACCTGTTCGCCGGACCGCTCGTCGAACCGAGTTTCGTGTGTTGCATTTCGAATCCCTCGTGGCGAGTCCGCTGTCCCATCGAGCGCGCCACCCCTGGTTGGACGACGCACTCAGCTCGACAGCGGAGGTCAATCAGTCGCATCCCCTCCCTTCGGGCCGGACACCGACCCGAAGAGCACCTCGTCGTCGATCTCTTCGACGTCCTGGAGACCGAGCCTGATCAGGCGGTGGACGACTTCTCTTTTCGGTAGCCCGGTTCTGCTGGAGATCTCGTCGACGTCCGCGGCCAGCGAATTCTGACAGCGAAACGTTATTTTGTCAGTCATATTCATGCAACATCAATACGTAGAATCTTGATGCATGATAAAGGTGTTCCACTGCACCACTGGTGCAGTGAATAGATGCCACTATTCACCATAGACGCTCCGATCCGATGACCCAGTTTTTTTGTGCGGCAATACCGTGACGTTAGGTATGGAGAGAACCGAAAAGATCAGTACGAGCGTTACTGAAGACGAAAAAAGCCGTTTTCGTGTCCTCGCTGCAGAGCGAGACATGACCATGGCAGAGCTGCTCCGAGAGCTCGTCTACGAAGAGATCGAGGTCGATGAGCACCAGAAGGCGGTAGGGGCCGAGGGAAACTCGACCCCCGAGACGACTCCGACTGACTGAGAAGTCTCTCCTCGCAAGGCTGTCGCACGCTCGTGGGAGGGGTTCCTGAATCTCCCGGATACTCGATTGCTGGTTCACTGTTTCGGTGACCGAATTCGGGGAGGGAGGCGGTCGCAACGAGAACCGCTCGTGGAATTCGATAATTTCCTCCGATAACTGTTCGACGCGGAGAATGAAGACGCTTGGGAGACCGAGCGTAAGCCGTCCCCGTGCAGCGTTTCGCGGCTCGAAATGTCAACTCGATGATCACGCGCATCAGGCCCTCGCTGAATCCATTCGGCGTCTCTCCTGTATCGAACGACAGGCACACGGCTGTGTGCGCCGCGTGTAGCCGACCAAAGACATACCGATGAACTATCCCGTCTTATCATATGTTTAAACACATGTGGGAAATTATGTACTGGCGTATGCTCCACGTCAGATTTCGACGATCAGGGAGTACTACGTTGTTACCAGGACAGATTGGCTTGTAGAGGCCCCTTTCTCACGCATATTACGGGAGTATCGCTGTAATCGTCGTTTGCCGCCGAAGATCGGCTTCCGTTCCCCGAGCTAATTGAGCTGCTGTCGGCGAATGGGAGAACAAGGCCGATGCGTGATAGAATCTGGCGTCTCCCTGTCCGAGTGTGACGATGAAACGACAGAGCTCAGTAAGTGGTACTGGAGTAATTCCACCGATCAACGAAACCCGCGAAAAGTGGGATTCGACGGTCCATCCGGTATCATCTCCCTCATTACACGCCGAATGCGGTTTCTGATCACCGATCGAGTCCCTTTCTCTATGACTCGAATGCGGAGAGCGACGTGAGGGACTTTGATCGGGCATTATCGGCAAGTGGCCGGGACGCCCTCGTTTCCAGATCGACGTAATCTGAAATACGTGTACGCATACTTGACAGAACACGTCAATAATCTGGACTTCGTACTGTCCGCGGTCGGTCGGAGTCGAACGGTACTGTCGATACGAGACGGCAGGTCAGCGAAGTTCGTCGAGGCGGGTGGACCAGACGGGTTCTCAGCCGATCTGGTCGGCGACGATCCCGTCGGCGGCGTCGACGAACGCCTGTTCCTCGCCCGCGGGAACCGTCGCGCCGGCGGCGATGTCGTGGCCGCCGCCGTCGCCGCCGACCGACCGGGAGGCCTCGCCCATCACGACGGACAGATCGAGGCCGTCGCGGACGAGCACCCCGGTCCCGCGGGCGGAGACTTTCGTCTCCTCGTCGTTCTTCCGGGCGAAGGCGATGATCGGCTTGTCCGCAGAGACGCCGTCGGTGCCCAGCGCCATTCCCGCGACGATGCCGACGATGGTCTCGCGGATCGCCTCCCCGGCGTCGAACCACTGGAGGTTGTCTTCGTGGGTGACTCCCTGCTGGCGGACGTACTCAAGCCCTTCCGAGAGGTTGCGCCGATGGTTCGAGAGCAGGGTCTGGGCGCGGTCGAGCGCGCCGCCGCGGTCGCCGAGACACACCCCCAGCCCCACGTCGGCGCGTTCGTATCGCGCCGTGGCGTTGAGCAGGGTCGAGAACTCGCTGGCGTCCCGGAGTTCCGTGCCGTGGGGTTCGTCGACGAGTTCGTAGGTCGTCCCGACGAGCGTGTTGATCTTCGATGCCGGAACCCCCCGCTGGACGGCGTGTTTGACGAGCGCGCTCGCGACCGTCTGGCGCTCGTCGTCGGTCAGATCGACCCACGTCCGCCAGTCGCCGGCCTCCTTCAGGTCGACGTCGAGGCCTTCGAGAAACCGGATCGCCCCCGCTTCGTCGCCGGAGACCCCCGGGATCTGGATGTCCGTCGCGTACTCGAAGAGCTTCGGGAGCGGGCGGGTCTGCTTGCCGTACAGCGTGAGGTCGGTCCCCTCGGCGAGGACGCCGGCCTCGACGCCCTCCTCGACGATACCGCGATTCGCGCCGACGAGTTCGCCGCCGACAGCCTGCATGTCCCCGACGGCGCCGACGACAGCCAGCCCGGCCAGGTCGCGGTTGTCCGCGGACTGGCCGCTGCGCTCGGCCAGCGCACGCGCGAGGACGTACGCCGCGCCGGCGCCGGAGAGTTCCGACGCCCCGTTGATCCCCTCCAGCAGCGGGTTGAGGTGGTACTCCGTCTCGGCGTCGGCGGGCTGGTGGTGGTCGGCGATGACCGGCACGAAGTCGCCCGCCCGTTCGTGAGCCGCGATGGCGTCGAGCTGACCGCTGCCGAAGTCGGTGAACAGCACGGTATCGTACTCGCGGGCCGCGATTGAGGCGATCTCGGTCTCGTCGAGCTGTTTCTTGAAGACGGTCTCGAAGTCCAGGCCCGCCCGCTCCAGCGCGGTCGACGCGACGGCGGCGCTCGTCAGCCCGTCGGCGTCGATGTGCGAGGCGAGCAACACGTCGTCGGCGGAAAGCAGTCTGTCGGCGCAGGCGCCCGCGCGCCCGGCGAGGTCGGGGACCGGCCCGGTCGTACTCATCGAGCGTTTCTAATCCGGGCTTGTGATTTAAGCCTCCGGGTCAGCCCGCGTCCCGGAGGCCGCGACCGAACGTCCGGTTCTATCTCTTGACGGCCTCACGCTACAGTTGCTCGATGATCGGTCGTTCGGTCGCCTTTCGGAGGATCAGCCCGCGATCTGAATCTCATCTCTGGGCGTCGGTCTGCTCGAACAGGATATTCTATATCGCGTTCTCTGATTTATCAGGAGGATCACTAGCTTCACACGGGCGGAGCTAAATCTCTCTGTCTCTCCGTATTCTGGTCTGGAAGAGCGGTTTTCTGCGATAGTACGAGACAGTGCGGTGGTCGACTTCCGATCTCAGCAGGGTGTGGGAATCAATAACGAGTGATCTCAGAACGGAGCGGTAGTACCGCAATGCGTGCGCCGCAGCCGTCTTACTGGCGGTTTTCTGCACGCTATCGAGCTCTCGTATCTAGCTGTCCGCATCGATGTCCACCAGCGGATCACAGAAACCGAACTCCAACTGCCGAGAATAGAGGGAGTCGATATCGACGTCTTATCCGTCGAGACGGGACGAAAGTCGCCGTTCGACCAGTTCGAGGACAGCCTGGCCCAGCACCGAGCCGTTCCGTGCAAGCCCGTGGGCTTCGGCGGCGCCGGACGCGTCGGCCAGCGGGACTAGCCGGAGCGTGGTCCCGTCAGGGCCGACTTCGACGTGGAGCGAGGCCTGCGGGAACGAACAGGCCGCCGGAGCCAGCGCTTCGACGGTGTCGCCGTGCGTGCAGAGCGCTGGAACGTGGTGATGGGCCGACAGCGCGAGCGGCACGTCGCGGTCACGGAGCAGGTCTGCCACGGCCTCGCCGTCCTGCAGCGAGAAGTTCTGCCAGCGGTCCCGGTCGGGGCAGTCCGGGAGCCGGGCCGCGGGGTGGTGGAACGCGACGATCGGCTGGTCGGCCGCGGCCAGTCGCTCGGCGAGCCACGCCCGCTGTACCGGGCCGACGCGGCCGCCCCAGGTGTCTCGCAGGTCGCCGCGCTCTGCCTGCCCGTCGGCGGCGGCCTCGGCGTCGCCGACCGCTCCCGCTCGCCCGCCCGTCGCGGTATCGACGCCGAGCAGCGTCAGGTCGCCGACTCGCCGCTCGAACGGGAGCGGGTTGTACCGCTCGGCGAACCGTTCGATCGGCGGCGTCGCGTGGTCGTCGAACGCCTTGGGAACGTCGTGATTGCCAGGGATCGCGTAGCCAGGCACCTCCAGCGCGTCGAGTACGTCGTCGACGGCGTCGAACTCCGCCGAGTGCCCGTCGCGGGTCAGATCGCCGGCGATCAGTGCGGCGTCGGCGTGCTCGTTCGCGACGGCGACGGCGGTCCGCAGTCGGTCGAGCGTCCGGTGATACACCTTCCAGGTCCCGCGGGCGGTCAGCGCGACGTGCGGGTCCGCGACGACCGCGAGCGTCGTCGGATTCTCGCTGCGCGGGCGGTCGAGCCGGGCGAAGACGGGCCCGGGGGCGACGGAGGTCCCCGTCATGGTTCGGCGAGGACGTGAACGCGGTCGGTATCGAGGCCGAGCGAGACTCGCTCGCCGGTCGCGGGGGCCTCGTTCGGGTCGACGCGGAGCGTGACCGACTCCTCGTTCGGCAAGTCGGCCACGCAGCGGACGTGCTCGCCGAGGTAGAACCGCTCGCGGACGGTCGCCTCGAACGGCCCGTCGCCGAGTTCGAACGCCTCTGGGCGGGCGACGACCGTCACCTCCCCCTCGTTGCCGTTCGGGGAGCGCGTCGTCGCGTGCCCAAAGTCGAGTCTGCCGTCGCGGGCGACCGCCTGCAGCCGGTTCGACGTGCCGACGAAGTCGGCGACGAAGGCGTTCTCGGGCGTCTCATACACCTCGTCAGGCGTCCCGACCTGTTCGACGCGGCCGTCGTTCATGACGGCGATGCGGTCGCAGACCGCCATCGCCTCGGTCTGGTCGTGGGTGACGTACAGCGCCGTCACCTCGAGGTCGTCGAGGAGTTCGACCAGTTCGCGCTGGAGTCGGGTCTTCAGCTGGGCGTCGAGGCCGGTCATCGGCTCGTCGAGCAGGAGGATGGTCGGTTCGATGGCGAGCGCCCGCGCGAGGCCGACCCGCTGTTGCTGGCCGCCCGACAGCGTCGTCGGGTCGCGGTCGGCCAGTTCGCCGATGTCGAGCATCTCGAGCAGCTCGGCGGCGCGCTCGCGGCGCTCGGCCTTCGAGACGCCGCGCATCTTCGGGCCGAACTGCACGTTCTCGGCGACGGTCATGTTCTCGAAGAGGGCGTACGACTGGAAGACGAGGCCGACCGACCGCTGTTCGGGGGGGACGCGAGTCACGTCTTTGCCGTCGAACAGCACGCGCCCCTCGGTGGGCGTCTCGAAGCCGGCGATGGTCCGCAGGGTCGTCGTCTTGCCGCAGCCGGAGGGGCCGACGACCCCCAGTATCTCGCCGTCACCGACCGTGAGCGACAGGTCGTCGACGGCGGTCGCTTCGCCGAACCGCTTGGTCACGTTGTCGAGTGTGATCTCTGCCATGGATGTCAGTTCGTCGTGAACGCCCGATCGCCCAGCAGCTGGAGCGCCGCGGTGACCCCCGCGATGAGCAGGAAGAACACGGAGACCGCAGCGGCGGTCGTCAGGAAGGAGCTGTTCGAGATGTTCGCCTTGAGGAACAGGGCCAGCGGCTGCGCCCCGCGGGGATCGACCACGTAGGAGAAGTTGAACTCCGCGGCGGCCAGCGCCCAGCAGATGATCGCCCCCGAGATGATCCCCCGTTTCGCGTTCGGGACGATCACCGTCAGGAACGTCCGCGGCCACGACGCACCCAGCGACCGGGCGCTCTCTTCGAGCTGGCGCAGCGGCATCGACTCGAAGCTCGACTGGACGGCCATCACCATGAACGGCGCCTTCAGCAGCGAGTAGCCGACGATGAGCCCGAAGTCCGTCGACGAGAGCTGGGGGTACGCCCGGAGGAAGGCGACGCCGAGGACGACCCCCGGCGCCAGCGGCAGGACGGCGACCGCGTTGAGGAGGTCCCGCCCGGGGAACTCGTAGCGGGCGACGGCGTAGGCGATGGGCACGCCGACGACGAGGTTGATGAGAACGCCGCCTAGCGCCAGCCACATGCTCCGGAACAGCGGGCTCTGGCCCGGCGCGCCCAGCGGGTCCTGCGGCAGCGTGCGCAGGACGGCCCCGAGTTCCAGCGAGTAGAGCGCCTCGTCGCCGAGGCCGAGCACCTGCTGCCAGTGGGTGAACGTCACGAACCCGGAGGGGAGCACGCCGGTCCACTCGCGGGCGAACGACGCGACGAACGTCGCGACGACCGGGAAGATCAGGAACGCGAACGTCAGCACGAACACGGCCGTCACGAGCGGGCGCCCGAGGACGGCCGACGGCGAGCGGTGCCACGAGTTGACTTCCGCGTGCTCGGTCACACCGCCGTCAGTCCGCGGGGTGTCGGCGGACTGATCCTCGTCGGCAGATTGCCCCTCGTCGGCAGATTGCCCCTCGTCGGGGTCGCTCACATTCCCACCTCCGCGCTGGTGTAGCGCAGGCCGAGCGCCGTGAACGCGAGGACGAACGCGAACCAGACGGCGGCCATCGCCGCCGCGAGCTGGATGTCGAAACCGCTGCCCGTCGAGAGGGCGTAGTCGATCTCGTAGGTCCAGACCCGCAGCGCCTGGAGGATCAGGACGGTACCGAAGATGGCCAGCGCCGTCCGGAGGGTGAGGATGAACGCGCCGATGAGTCCCGGCTTGATCTGCGGGAGCGTGACGTGATAGAAGGTGCGCGCGGGCGAGGCGCCCAGCGAGCGGGCGGCCTCTTCTGTGCGCTCGTTCACCTCCGCGTAGCTCCCCTGCAACAGGAGCAGCGCCCGCGGGATCATCGAGTAGCAGTACGCGACGAACAGCCCGCTCACGCTGGTCGCGATGGCCAGATCGAGGTTGCTCCGGCCGGAGAACCACGCGAACAGGTTCGTGACCAGCCCGCTGTTGCCGAAGAGGACGATGATCATGAACGCCGCGACGATGCCCGGGAGGCTGATCGGGAACGACAGCAGCGTCACCAAGGCGCCCCGGAACGGCAGGTCGTACTTCTCCAGGGCGTGGGCCGTCGCGGTCGCGACGGCGAGGCTGACGACGGTCGTCGCGAGCGAGAACCACAGCGTGTTGACCGCCGAAGCCCGCAGGTGGGGGTCGGCGAGGAGTCGGCGGTAGGCCGACAGCGAGAACCCCTCGGTGACGTACTTCGCTTCGGAGACGCTGATCCGGAACATCTCGGTCAGCGGGTAGAGCCCCGCAACCGTCGCGAGCACGAGGAAGGGCGCACACAGCGCGACGATGCGCCGGCGCTCGCGGTCACGCTCGGTCCGTGGCAGGACGGCCCGCTCGGCGGGGTCGGGGAGCCGCCGGACGCCGTCGCGGGCGACGGTCCCCGCCGTGTCGAGGGCCGGTCCCAGCCGGCCACGGATCCCGTCGGTCGCTTCGTCGGCCGCCATCGGCCTACAGGCCCGCAGCGCGCTCGATCTCGTCGATGATGTCGCTCTGCTTCTCGACCATCGTCCCGTAGTCGACCTGGAACTCCGCCTCGTCGTAGACCGACTGGTCGGGGAACTCGTCGGGCATCTCCAGTTCGGGCGCGCGGATCGGCCGGACGTAGGCGTCGAGGAACTTCCGCTGGCCCTCCTTCGAGAGGACGTAGTCCATGAACAGCTTGCATGCCTCGGGATTCGGGGCGCCGTCGATCATGCCGAAGCCGTACGGCTGGTTGAACGCCCCCGCGTTGCCGTTCTCGCCCTTCAGGAGCGCCACGTCGACTTTCTCCTCGCTGATGTCCTCGTTGTTGTACTTGAGGTTCAGCCCGGAGTAGTCGTAGCGGACGAACGTGGCGTACTCGCCCTTGGTGAACTGCGCGATGAAGTTGTCGGTGAACTCGGCGCCGCCCTCCTGGATCTGCTCGTAGTAGTCGATCACCGGCTGGAGGTCGTCGAGCGACCCGCCGCGGGCGTTGTTGATCGAGAGCGCGGAGGCGAGGCCGACGGCCGCCGTCGGCGTCTGGAGCGCCAGGTCTTTCGTGATGTCGGGGTGGAGCAGGTCCTCCCACGTCTCCGGCGCATCGAGGCCGCGCTCTTCGTAGACGTCCTTGCGGTAGGTGACCGCGGTGGTCATCCGCCGGGTCGCGGTCATCTCCCCGTCGTCGGTCTTGAGCTTCTCGGGGACCTTGTCCCAGTTTTTGGGCTTGTAGTCGGTGAGGAAGCCGTCGTTCTTGGCGGTAATCCCGTAGGTGTAGCCGCCGTTGTACGCCGAGTGGTCGGGGCTCTGTGCGCGCTCTTTCATGTGCTTGAGCGCTTCGCCCGACGAGCGGTCGTCGTCGTTGAGCGCGACGCCGTACTCCTCCTCGAAGGCCTCCATCAACGCCGGCCAGTTCGACCAGTTCGACTGCACGCAGTAGACGTAGAGCGTCTCCGGGAACGACGAGGCGTTCAGGGTCGTCCGGTAGTCGCCGTGACCGACCTCGTACTGCTCGCCGGCGTCGGTGGACTCGCCGTCTCCGCCACCGAGGACGCCGGCACAGCCCGCCAGTCCGCCGGCCGCGACTGCACTCGCTCCGGTCAGGAATCGCCGTCGTGACGTGGTCATACGGGTGAACGCGCGACGACGACGGTTAACACGGCTTATATTTCGGACTCGTTGAGGTATCGAGCGGTACGTTCGCGACTGTCCGATAGGAGTCGCTCCCGACGGCTATTGGCGATATATAGCGGGCGGGTCAGGTGCGGTCGGCGGCGGCCTCGACGACCGCCTCGGCCAGCGCCTCGAACTCGGCGACCTCGGGGACCACGTCGACGGCGACGCCGGCGTCGGCGGCGGTCTCGGCGGTCGGATCGCCGATGACGCCGACGACGGCGTCGGCCAGTCCGTCCAGCGCCTCCTCGCGGATGCCTCGCTCGTCGGCCGCGGCGAGGAAGTGCCGGACCGTCAGCGAGGAAGTGAACACGGCGCCGTCCAGGTTGCCCGCGGCGGCGACTTCCGCCGACTCGCCGGCGTCGGCGGGCCGTTCCAGCCGGTAGAGTACAGTTTCGTGGAGGTACGCGCCGGCGTCTTCCAGGCCGGTCAGCAGGACCGCCGAGCCGTGGTCGCTGCGGGCGACTTCGACGCGGGCGCCGTCGACCTCGTCTTCGAGGGCTTCGACGAGACCCGCCGACGAGAACTCAGCCGGCACGCGGTCGACTTCGTAGCCGTGGTCGCGGAGCGCGTCGGCGGTCGACTCGCCGATGGCGCAGACGGTGGCGTCGCCGGCGTCCCACCGTTCGGTCGGGCCACCTTCGTCCGCGCGCTCGCCGGCGACGAGTTCGACACCGGTCTTGCTGGTGAAGATGACGTAGTCGGCGTCGGTGCGGGGGGCGGCGCCCGTCGGATCGACGGTCAGCATCGGGTCGGCGACGGGGTCGGCCCCGAGCGATTCGAGCAGGTCGACGGCGGCCGTCAGACGGTCGTCGGGCGGCCGGAAGACGGCGATTCGCGGTCGGTCTGCCGCGCTCATCGCTCGGTCACCTCACCGTCGGAGCGGGCGGGCTCGTCGCCGCCGTAGCCTCGCAGGAACTCGACGACGCGCTCGCGCTCGCCGGCGACCTCGCCGACGACGGTGATCGCGGGCGGTTCGATCCCGACCTCGTCGCGAGCGTCGACGATGGTCTCGAGGGTCCCGGTCGCGACCTGCTGGTCCGGCCACGTCGCGCGCTCGACGAGCGCGACGGGCGTCTCGGGGTCCATCCCGGCCTCGCGGAGCGCGGCGGTGTAGTCGGGGAGCTTGCCGACGCCCATCAGGACGACGATGGTGCCGCCGGTGGCCGCGAGCGCCTCCCAGTCGACGGCCGATTCGTCCTTGGTCGGGTCCTCGTGGCCGGTGACGAACGACACCGAGGAGGCGTGGTCGCGGTGAGTCGCCGGAATGCCCGCGACCGCCGGGCCGGCGATGGCCGACGTGACGCCGGGGACGACCTCGAACGGCACCTCGTGGTCGGCGAGATACGCCGCTTCCTCGCCGCCGCGGCCGAAGACGAACGGGTCGCCGCCCTTCAGGCGGACGACCGACTTCCCCTCGCGGGCGAGTTCGACCAGTCGCTCGTTGATAGCCGACTGCGGCGTGCGCTCGCCGCCGGCGCGCTTGCCCACGTCCTCGCGTCGCTCTTCCGGGATCAGGTCGATGATCTCGGGGCCGGGTAGCTTGTCGTGCAGCACCACGTCCGCCTCGTCCAGCAGTCGCCGCGCCTTGACGGTGAGCAGGTCCGGGTCGCCGGGGCCGGAGCCGACGAGGTAGACGGTCCCGGTCACGCGTCATTCCCTCCATCTGTATCGTTCTGGCCGTCCGCGCCATTCTCGCCGTCGATGGCGTCGGGCGTGTCCGGCGAGGCACTGGCCGCGCCGGAGTCCTCGCCGCTCCGCCGGCGGGCCTGCTCGATGAGGTCGGCGGCGCCGTCGTCGGCGAGGTCCGCGGCGAACTCCCGGGCGGCCTGCGGGTGGCGGTCGACGGGCAGCTCCCGCGTCTCGCTGACTTCCTCGTTCCCGTCGCGGTCGAGGACGCGGACGGTCGTCCGAACGACCGACCCCTGGAGCACGGCGTAGATGCCGACGGGGGCGACGCACCCGCCGCCGAGTTCTTCCAGGACCGTGCGCTCGGCGGTCGCTTCGACCCGCGTCGGCGCGTGGTCGAGCGCGCTTCGGATGTCGTCGGCGAGGTCACCGTCGCGGGCGGTGACCGCCAGCGTCCCCTGGCCCGGCGCGGGGACGAATCGGTCGGGGCCGAGTTGCTGGTGCTCGACGTGGTGGAGCAGGCCGGCGCGCTCGAGCCCCGCCTCGGCGAGGACGATGGCGTCGTACTCCACGTCCGGGTCGCGTTCGAGCGCGCGCCGCTCGAGTTCCGAGAGGTCTTCGAACCACTCCTCGACGGTGCGGTCGAACTCGCTGTCCTCGTCTTCGTCCTCGTCGTCGCTATCTTCGTCGCTGTCTGCGCCGGCTTCGGACTCGTCGTCCGCGTCGCCGGGCGTGTTGTACTTGGCGTAGTCGGTGGTCCGGGGCTGGTCCTCGCCGTCGTCGTCGGCTTCGTCGTACGCGGCGAACGACTCCGATTCTTCGTCGACTTCGGCCTCGACGCGGCGCTCGTGTTCGCGGACGAGCGGCGGTGCGAGCAGTTTCTCGATGCGCGTGTCGACGTTGCCCCGGAGCGGCTGGACGTCGAGATCCGGGCGTTCGGCGAGCAACTGGGCACCTCGCCGGAGACTGGACGTGCCGACGGTGGCGCCCTCGGGGAGCCCGGAGAGACTCGTCCCGTCACGGGTGACGAGCACGTCGCGCGGCGCGGCCCGCTCGGGGACGCCCGCGACGACCATCTCGTCGGGCATCTCCGTCGGCATGTCCTTCATCGAGTGGACGGCGGCGTCGCAGTCGCCCTCCAGCACCTCGTCGTCGAGCGCACGGACGAACGCGCCGGTCTTGCCGAGTTCGTGGATGGCCTCGTCGGTGATCTGGTCGCCGGTGGTCTCGACTTCGACGAGCTCCACGTCGAATCGTCGGTCCTCCAGCCGGTCCTTGACGAAGGCGGCCTGGCGCATGGCCAGCGCGGATCCGCGCGTCCCCAGCCGCAACGTTGTACTCATTGTCTCTCAGTGGTCGCGCCGACGTGAAAAGCACACCACTTCCGTCCCCGGGCGACGCTTGGATGAGCGTCGGTACTGGGTCGTCGATTCCGGGTGGCGGGTTGTAGCCGGAGGTTCAGTCGGTGTGGCCGCGAGTACCGAAGGACCGACTGAGGGTTGAAAGTCCTCGGCGCCCGGTGAAACCCGGGCGGGAAAAAGATGGGCTCACCAGGGTTCGTCCTTGGCGCCGATGACGTAGGCGATGCCGTTGGTGACGACGTGGAGGAGCGGGGTCGCCACGAGGACGACCGCGAGCACCGCTGGCGTGAACGTCGAGACGACCCAGTCGAAATCGAACAGCGCGGCGAGCGCGAGCGCGCCGACGACGAAGTCGAGCTGGTCGAGGCCGGGGAAGGGGGCGCCGCGCTCGCGGCCGGTCCGGCGCTTGAGGAACGAGGCGCCGATGTCGCCGCACATCGCACCGAACGCGAGCCCGACGGCGGCGGGGAGCGGGAACTCGACGGCCGCGACACCGAGGGCGTCGGAGATGGCGTCGGCGCCGGCGTTGAGCGCGAGCGCGAGCGCGACGCCGGCGAGGGTTCCGGCGGCGGTCCCGCGCCATGTCTTGCCGTCGCCGAGGATCCGGCGGCCGCCCCAGGTGCGGCCGCCGTCGATGGGGCGGCCGCCGCCGGCCAGCACTGCCGCGTTGTTGGGTACGTACGCGGGCAACATCGCCCACAGCGCCGTCACGATGGCCGCGAACAGGTTCATACCCTCGCCGACAGCCGCCCGCCTCTTAATCGCGGTGTTTCCCGACGTGGCTGCCGGCCGCTCCGGGACGTGGCCGGCAGTTCACCGCTCGCTGTCGATACCACTTTCACACTGGCGGCAAAAATTGCGGCCATGATCCCGCCGATCGCGAGCCGGTTCGTCGCCGGCGAGACGGCCCCGGTGGCGCTCGAACACGCACGCGAGGCGAACGAGCGCGGGCTCGGGGTGATCCTGAATCTACTGGGCGAACACTACCACGAGCGCGGACCGGCCGACGAGGACGCCGCGACCTATTGCCAACTGATCGAAGACCTCGCGGGGACCGACCTGCGAGCCTGCGTCTCGGTCAAACCCTCCCAGCTCGGCCTCGACGTCGGCGAGGACGTCTTCCGGGAGAACCTCGCCAGCGTCGTCGAGTGCGCCGACGAACACGGCCGATTCGTCTGGATCGACATGGAAGACCACACGACGACCGACGCGACGCTCGACGCCTTCGAGCACCACGCCCGCGAGACCGGCGGAAGCGTCGGCATCTGCGTCCAGGCGAACCTCCGGCGGACACGGGCGGACCTCGAACGGCTGGCCGACCTGCCGGGGAAGGTCCGACTCGTCAAGGGCGCCTACGACCCGCCTGCGGAGGTCGCCTACCGGGAGAAATCGCGGGTGAACGAGGCGTACCGGGACCTGCTGGCGTTCATGTTCCGGGCGTTCGACGACGGGGTGGCCGTCGGGAGCCACGACCCGGAGATGATCGATCTGGCCGCGGACCTCCACGACGAACACGGGACGCCCTACGAGGTGCAGATGCTGATGGGCGTCCGAGAGGACGCGCAGGCGGAGCTGGCCGACGATCGCGAGGTCTGGCAGTACGCCCCCTACGGTTCGAAGTGGCTGTCGTACTTCTACCGGCGCGTGCTCGAACGCAAGGAGAACCTGACGTTCGCGCTCCGAGCGGTCGTGAGCGGGTGAACGGCCGAGCGGTCGTGAGTGGGGATCAGGCGAGCGGGTGAGCACTGGCCGTCGAACGGGCCGAGACGCACGTGTTCCCCGTCCGGAAGGAACACGCTTAGTACGCTCCGGCGGGCAGATAGGCGCAGATGACCTCGGCATCCTGGAAGCGCGACTTCGCAAGCGGGTTGATCATCCTGGTGCCGCTGCTCGTGACGGCCTACATCATCCTCTGGCTGTACTTCGCACTCGCGGGCGTGCCGCTACCGGTCACGAACCAGACCGTCTATCTCGGGGGCCAGGAGGTCGACGTCGCGGACCCGCTGCGGGTCCTCCTGACGCTGGTCATCTTCGTGCTGGTCGTGTTCTCGCTGGGGTACCTGATGCGGACGGCCTTCGGCGACATCATCGAGGGGACCATCGACCGCACGATGAACCAGCTCCCGGGGCTTCGCGTCGTCTACAACGCCTCGAAGATGGCCGTCGAAACGGTCGTCTCCGGCGCGGACGAACTCCAGGAACCAGTCAAAATCGAGACCTGGCAGGGGATGCGGATGACGGCGTTCAAGACCGGGAAATCGACCGAGGACGGCCGCGACGTGCTCTTTTTGCCGACCGCACCGAACATCACCACCGGATTCGTGGTCGAAGTCGAACCAGACCAGTACGAGGAGACCAACGAGCGCGTCGAGGAGGCGCTGACGCGCGTTCTCAGCGCCGGGTTCGGTGAGGCCGAGCAGACGTCGATCCCGATGGCGCCGGACGAAGCGGGCGGCGAGTCCGAAGACATGGACGACTGACGGGAGTCAGCTGATGTGTGCGGCGATGTCGGCCTCGGTGATGATACCAACGGTATTGCCGTCGTCGACGACGAGCACGGCGTCGTTGTGGTTGAGGTAGTCGTTGATCTCGTCGATGGTCGCCTCGGGCTCGACGGTCGCGATCGACTCGCGTTTGACCTCGTCGACGGGGAAGTCGCCGACGTTCTCGGTCTCGGCGTCGTCGGAGCGCTGGCGGATGTCCGAGTGGCTGATGAGACCCAGGGGCGTCCCGTCGCGGATGACGGGCACCTGCGAGAAGCCCGGCTCGTCCATCAGCTCCTGGGCCTCGTGGACGGAGTCGTCGGGCTCGACGCTCACGATAGACGAGGTCATCAGGTCCTCGGCACGCAGGATGGCGCCCTCCGCTTCCTGCAGTGCGTTGACGATCCGCCGCAGCGTCGACAGGCGCGGATCGACGTCGCCGCCCTCGATCCGGGCGATCAGCGGCTGAGAGACGTCCGCCCTGTCGGCGAGATCGCTCTGGGTCAACCCCAGTTCGTTCCGCCGCTCCCGCAGATCCGCCGGCGTCGGTAAATCCATGCGTCGGGATAACCGTGGGTAATATAAAAAACCACCGCCGGTCGATCGGGGCCGCGGCGTCGGGCGCGAACGGTCGGTATAAACGGCTGGAGCGGCTAACGGCTGGTATGTCAGAGACAGAGGAGAGCCTACCGGAGTCGGACGAGGAGTGGCGAGAGCGACTCACGGAGGAGGAGTACAAGATCCTGCGCGAGCGCGGAACCGAGCCGAAGTTCAGCGGCGAGTTCCTCGACGTCGACGACGACGGCGAGTTCACCTGCGCCGGCTGCGGCGCGGAGCTGTTCTCGACCGACCAGCAGTTCGACTCGGGCCACGGCTGGCCGAGCTTCTTCGACGTCGTCGAGGAGGGCAACGTGGAGACGCAACTGGACACCAGCCACGGGATGCGGCGGACGGAAGTCGTCTGTGCGTCGTGTGGCGGCCACCTCGGCCACGTCTTCGACGACGGCCCCGAACCGACGGGCAAGCGGTACTGCATCAACTCGGCGGCGCTCGACTTCGACCCCAAAGAGTAACGCCGTCCGGTGGCCGTCGAACTGTAGTCGCGTTGTGCGGAGCGGAACACTCGTCGCTGTCGCCTGCCCGCTGCTGTTCGCGGCACTCGGGGAGTGGCGGGTGTCCTCGAACGGCGGGGGAACTGAGCGGCAGGCTCAGGCGTAGCTCTTGTTCAGGTACTCGACGATCTTCTCGGACTCGGCCATCGTGACGCCGCGGTCGTCGTCGATCAGGACGGGGACGCCGCGCTGGCCGGAGACCTCCTTGACCTCGTTGCGTTCGGAGTGGAGCGCGTCCACCCAGACGGTGTCGTAGTCGAGGTCGAGTTCGTCCATGCGGTCGGCGACCTTCTCGCAGTACGGGCACCCGTCGAGCTGGTAGAGCGTGAACGACATACTCGCGTGTTCGCAACCGACCCGGAAGTGCGTTGCGCCTACTGCGCGGCCCCGACACCGCTGACTTCGAAGCGTGTACCCGACTGATCCCCCGCCGCTCGGTCGCTCGAGTCGGCGAGACCGACCTCCCAGCCGTGAGCGAGCGCGACCTTCTGGACGATGGCGAGGCCCATCCCCGTGTTGTCGTCGGACGTTCCGGTCGAGTATCCAGTCTCGAAGATGTGCTGGGCGTCTTCAGGCGCGATTCCCGCGCCGTCGTCCGCGACGTAGAACCCGCCGGGGACGGTGCCGACGGCCACCGTTTCGGCGCCGTCGGCGTGGTCGACCGCGTTCCGGAAGAGGTTCTCGAACAACTGCGCGAGGAGGCCGGGATCGGCGACGACCCCCTCGCTGTCGACGATATCGAGCGTCAGGCCGTCGGTCTCGACGTGCGACCAGGCGTCGCGGGCGGCGGTGCCGAGGTCGACGCGCTCGGGGTCGACGCCGCGTGATCCGCTCGCGAGCACGAGCGCGTCGTCGACGATGGCGTTCATCCGGTCGAGTGCCGACCGGATCGGCACGATCTGTTCGGCGACCGTCGCCGGATCGATGTCGGAGTCGTCCGCAAGTCGTTCCGCGCGCCCCATCGCGACGTTCAGGGGGTTCCGGAGGTCGTGGCTGAGGACGCTCGCGACCGTCGAGAGCGTCTCGTTGTTGGCCGCGACGCGGAGTTCGGTCTCCTTCCGATCGGTGATGTCGACGTGCATGACGAGGGCGTGGGGTTCCTCGCACTCCGAAAGGGTGATCGCCCGCATCAGGAACCAGCGCCGCTCGTCCGGCGAGTGACAGGGGTATTCGAGCGTGAACTCTCCGCGCTCGCCCCCGAGAACCGACCGGATGCCAGCGGCGGCCTCGCTCGCCGTCTCGTCGTCGTCGGCGTCGCAGACTGCGAGGTAGTCCTCGCCGATCATGCCCGAATCGCCGCGGAGGCCGTTGTCCAGTCCGAACCGTCGCCAGGCGCGGTTGGTCTTCCGGATCACGCC
The DNA here is from genome assembly GCF_054504345.1 of Halosimplex yunnanense. Lineage (NCBI taxonomy): Archaea > Methanobacteriati > Methanobacteriota > Halobacteria > Halobacteriales > Haloarculaceae > Halosimplex > Halosimplex yunnanense. The sequence continues at coordinate 122,810 of NZ_JBTJEL010000034.1, forward strand.
GTCGGCATCGACGACCGCGACCTGCGCGGGGAGCGCGTCGAACGCCGCCCCGACGAGGTCGCTCCCGTCGGTGGCCGTCGGCCGCCCGTCGTCGCAGTCGGTCATCACTGCCCACGCAGACGGGCTGCAAGGGTAAAACACTGCGCACCGAGGGTGGTCGGCTTCGACCGACAACCCGGGCCGAAGCGGTGATTCGGACCCGGCAGCGCGTCGGCTCCGCTGAACCTTATTCGTTCATCAGGCCGTCTTCCTCGACGCGCATGACGGCTTCGCCGTCAGGGAGGTTCGGCGCGTCGACGAGCTTGACGATGCGCTTGTCGCCCTTGGACTTGCGCAGGTAGATGCGGAACGTGGAGGTGTGACCGAGGATGTTCCCACCGATGGGCTGGGTCGGGTCGCCGAAGAAGGAGTCGGGGTTGGACGCGACCTGGTTGGTGACGACGACGGCGGTGTTGTGGAGGTCGCCGACGCGCATCAGGTCGTGGAGGTGCTTGTTGAGTTTCTGCTGGCGCTCGGCGAGTTCGCCGCGGCCGACGTACTCCGCGCGGAAGTGGGCGGTCAGCGAGTCGACGCAGAGCAGGCGGATGGGGAACTCCCCTTCCTGGCTCTCGCTGGCGAGTTCCTGAGCCTGTTCGGCCAGCAGGATCTGGTGGTTGGAGTTGAACGCCTTCGCGACGTGGATGTTGTCGAGCATGGCCTCGACGAGGTCTTCGAGCAGCGCGTCGTCGGTGGCGTCGGCCTGCTCGTCGTCTTCGACCACGCCGTGCAGCACCATCGTGTCCTCCAGCACGTCCTCGGAGAGGCCCCGGACCATCTGGTCGATCCGCTCGGGACGGAACGTGTCCTCGGAGTCGATGAACATCGCGCTGCCCTCGAGACCGCCGTGCTCGCGGGGGAGCTGGACGGTCACGGAGATCTGGTGGGTGACCTGGGACTTGCCGGCACCGAACTCGCCGTACACCTCGGTGATCGACTGGGTCTCGATTCCGCCGCCGAGGAGTTCGTCGACCTCGTCGACGTTCCACGTGAGCTTCCCGATCTGCTCGCGGCGTTCGAGCACCGTCGCGCCGGACTCGAACCCGCCGATGTCGGCGGCCTCGCGAGCGGCGTTGATGATGTCGGCGGCGCTCGACTCCCCGACGTCGGCGGAGTTCGAGAGCTCCCCGGGGCTCGCGACCGCGATGCCCTGGTAGGAGTCGAAGCCGTTGTCTTTCAGCTTTTCCGCGGTGGCCGGGCCGACGCCCGACAGCTCTTCGAGGTCGTCTGTTGCCATACCCATCGGTTGCGCCGCCCATCATATAAACCCTCGTTAACACCAAAGTGAAAGTGAAAACGCGGGACGTGAGCGGCTTCGGATCAGAGGGGTCCGAAAGTTGATACGTGAACGGGGAGTCTGTGGCCAGCGGAGGCAAAGAGAGGCCAGAAGAGGGTGGGCGGCGACGGGCGTCAGCCACCGCGTGCGCCGAGATAGACGACGCCGAGGACGCCGAGGAAGTAGACGGCGGTGAGCACCGGTTCGGGGACCGAGAGTACGCGGTGGCCCTGATGACCCACGACGACGAGCGCGAACGCGGCGAGCGCGGCGAGCGGGTTGGCTCTGAGGCCGCCCGCAAACGCTTGAAGTTGCCAGCGGAGGTCGCCGAGGAACCCCGCGGCAGCTTCGCCGGCCGACCGATTTCCATCGGGGTTGTCCGCGGGTTCGAACCGGTCGAGGTCGTCGCGGTCGACGGTCGTCACGTCGCCCGTATTGACCCGACGGCCGTCGGCGTCGCCCACCCGGAGGAGCGTGACGCTCGACTCGTGGGTACCGACGACGCGGTAGACTCCCGATGCGACCGGGGCGTCCGCGGTGTCGGGATCTATCGGCCGGAGGTGGTCGTAGACCGCGGGATCGCTTGCGTCGGGCATCTGTCGATACGTCCCGGACGCGGCCGCCGCCGGATTAAATCTGTCGCGAGTGGTCCGACCACGGCACCACACCGAGGTGGTTGCCCGCCATCAGCGCGCCGAGGGCGACTAGGGCGACGCCGACGACCAGCGCGGCGGTACCGCCCACCGTCAGCGCGTACGCGACGCCGTAGACCAGTATTCCGGCCGCCAGTGCGACGTTGAACGTCCAGCGGTGGGACAGCGCGGGCCGGACGACGATTGCGGCCGCGAGCGCCGCGATGGCGACCGCCGCCGCCAGCACCGCCGTCGATCCGGTCTGACTCGCTGTCGCCAAAATCGCGACGCCGGCGATCACCCCTCGCACGCGCGGAGAGGCCGTCTCGTCAGTCTCAGCGTCGGGCGCGTCGCCGACGGTGGAGGGCTCGGTCGGAGACACACGTGAAATGTCGGCGGCGACGAAGAAAAGTCTGCTCCCGGAGGCCCGTTGGCGTTACTCCCACGGGTGGCCGCCGGGCCGGTCGGGCCAGAGGGGGTACCAGTACTCCTTGTCGGGCTCGACGGTGAGTTCGCCGTCGAGGACGCTCTGGAGTTTGATCTCCGTCTGGTTGTGCCGTTCGTGGTCGCCCTTCGGCGCGAAGGGGTAGTACTTCCCCCGGCGGAACGAGTACACCCAGTAGGCCCGCTGGCCGTCCTTCTCGAAGCCGAACAGCGCGGCGAGCAGCCGCGAGCCGTAGCCGCGCTCGATGAACTCGTCGGCGGCGAAGTGGATGCTCGTCACCAGGTCCTCGGGGTCGTCGTCCTCCAGCACAACCCACTCGTAGCCGTGGTCGTCGGTCGTGAACTCGGCGTTCGTGCCCGTCTCGACCTCCCCCGCTTCGAGGATGGCCTCGACGTTCTCGACGGCGTCCTCGAAGTCGGTGCTGTCGACCTCGGCGAAACACAGCGCCGCCGTGCCGGCCGCCGCGAAGCCCAGATCGGCCTCCATCGTCATGTAGGCCGTGCTCATTCCGAACAGGTCCTCCGGGTCGGCGTCCCGGGTCGCGTCGGCCTCGGCTTTCATCCCCAGCGCGGACTTCAGGCCGTCCAGCAGTCCCATACCCGAAGTTGGGGCGAACCCCTAAAAGTCGCTTCCCTCGACCGCCCCGAGTCAGAGTGCCAGCGCGCCGAGCGCCGCCAACAGCGCGTAGGTGACCATCGCCACCAGCGCCACGCCGCCGTACCAGGCGACCACTAACGGGAGGACCCCGTAACTGTCGGCCGGCATGGCGTCGCGTCGCCGGAGGACGACGACCGCGGCGGCCAGACAGATCCCCGGGACGAGATAGTTCGCGACCCCGATCCCGTAGAGTCCCGGGTCGCTGACGCCGACTACTGCCCCCACACGGTCTTCGAACGTGACTGCGGCGGCGTAGCCCAGAAACTGCAGCGGGATCAGCACGATCCACAGGAGGACGTAGTTGAGCGACCACCGCTCGGTCGGCCAGCACAGCAGCGCGCGTACTCGCTCGCTCAGCAACAGCGGCGCCGTCCCAACCGGGAGGACCACCACGTAGACGACGACCATCGCACCGAAGGAGGACCAGTCCGGGCTCACGCCCGATAGTGTCACTCAAACAAGTAATGAGTTACGGATCCCCTTCGTCGGGGTCGTCTCAGTCGTCCCAGGGGGCGTTGTCCGGGTCGATCTCCCGCTGGCCGCGGTCGAGGTCGGCGATGCGGTCCAGGTCTTCGTCGTCCAGTTCCACGTCGTAGGTCCGCCAGTTGTCCTCGATGTGCTCGGCGCTCGTCGCCTTCGGGATGGCCGCGACGCCGTCGAGCGACAGGAGCCACGAAAGCGTCACCTGCGGGACGCTCGCGTCGTGTTTCTCGGCGATGTCCTGCAGGACGGGGTCGTCGAGTACCTTCGTCCGTGCCAGCGGCGAGTAGGCGACGACGTTGTGGTCGTGCTCGGCGGCGTACTCGCGCAGCTCCCCCTGCTGGAGGTACGGGTGCATCTCGACCTGGTTCGCGAAGATCGGGGCGTCGAGGGTCTCGCGGGCCTCGTCGAGGTGCTCGGGCTCGAAGTTGGAGACGCCGATATGGCGGATCTTGCCCTCGTCGTAGAGCTGCTGGAACGCCGAGAGCGTGCCCTCGGGGTCGTAGGTCTGGGTCGGCCAGTGGACGTACAGCAGGTCGATGTAGTCGGTGCCCAGCTTCTCGAGGCTCTCCTCGGTCGTCGACAGCACGTCGTCGTGGGCGAGGTTCGAGGTGCTGACCTTCGTCGCGAGGAAGACCTCCTCCCGGGGCACGTCCGCCTCGGCGATGCCGCGGCCGACGGACTCCTCGTTCTCGTAGGCCTGCGCAGTGTCGACGTTCCGATACCCCAGTTCCAGCGCCGTACTGACGCTCTCGGCGCACTGATCGGGGTCTGTGTTCTGCCACGTGCCCAGTCCGAGTCCGTGTAGATCGAGTTCGCTCATGTCGGGTCGTTCTACAGGGCCGTGCGACCCTAACCGCTGGGAAAGCGGTCAGTGTCTCCGTCTGTCCGGTCACTGGATCGTTTCGGTGAGGAAGCGACCGGCACCGCCGTGTCGCGGGCGAGTCGAGTATTCGGCGCCTACGCTCGCTCCATCTCGGCGGCGAGTTCACGCAGCTTCCGGATCCGCTCGTGCGTCGGGGGGTGAGTCCACGGCAGGCCGAAATAGCGCGTCGGGACGATGCAGAAGGCGTTGAACCCGGCCATCGAGCGCATGTCTTCGTCCGGTGCTTTCGGGAGCCCGTGCAACTCGGCGAGCGCCTCGGCCAGCGCGACGGGCTTGCCGGTGATGGCGACAGCGCCGCGGTCGGCGGCGTACTCGCGGTAGCGCGAGAGCGCGAGCGTCCCGGGGAGACTCACGAGCAACAGCGGCAGGCTCAGCATTGCCACGAACACCGCGACGCCGAAGTACCCGAGGAGAATCGCTTTCCCGTCCATGCTGTCGAGGGCGGCACCGAGGAAGGACAGCGCCACCGTCGCGGGGAACCCGGCGACGGTCATCACCGAGGAGTCGCCGTTCTTCAGGTGGGAGAGTTCGTGGGCGAGCACCGCTTCGAGGTGCTCGTCGTCGAGTTCCTTCAGCAGGCCGAGGGTCACGCAGACGACGGTCCGGTCGCCCGCTCCCGCGGACATCGCGTTGGGTTCGTCGCTGGGGATCACGGCCACCGGCGGCCGGGGCATGTCGGCCTGGGCGGCGAGCCGGTCGACGGTGTCGAACAGTTCGGGATGGTCTTCGCGGTCGATGGCGATCGCCCGCGTCGCGACGTAAGCCAGCCGGTCGGCTTCGAAGACGAGCCCGCCGAGGACGGCGAGCACGACGCCGAGAACGACGAGCGCGGCCGACAGCGGGAGAAACAGCACGATCGGGCCGAGGAGGACGGCGTAGCCCACCGCGGCGAGGGCGAGCGCGAGGACCATCCGGTGGGTCAGGCGGCTGTCCGTCTGCCACTCCATACTCGACGTTCATGTCGGACGAGTAATAGGCCTTCGGTCGGACGGGTCGGCGGGGAACGGGCCGCGATCAGGCGGTTTCCTGCCGACCGGCGAGATCCTGAAGGCGTTCGATGCGGCGCTCGGTCGAGGGGTGGGTACTGAACAGCCGCGCGATGACGCCCTTGTCGATGGGGATGATGAAGAACGCGTTCATCTCCGACTGCGAGCGCATGTCCTCCTTCGGAACCTTGTCCATGCGGTTGTCGATGGTCATCAGCGCCGAGGCGAGTGCAGCGGGCTTGCCGGTGATGGCAGCCGCGCCGCGGTCGGCGGCGTACTCGCGGTACCGTGAGAGCGCCCGGATCAGGAAGAAGGAGACGATCCAGACGACCAGCGAGGCGACGACGGCGACGATGACGCCTCCGCCACCGCCCTGTCGGTTCCGGCCGCCGCCACCGCCGAAGAGGAAGCCCCACCGGAGGATGAGCATCGCGATGGTCGAGAGGAACGATGCGATGGTCATCACCATCACGTCGCGGTTCTTGACGTGGGCGAGTTCGTGAGCGAGTACGCCCTCCAGTTCCTCCTGGTCGAGCGTCTGCAGGAGGCCGGTCGTGACCGCGACGGTGGCACTGCTCTTCGAACGTCCGGTCGCGAAGGCGTTGGGCGTCCGCGTGTCGGCGACGGCGATCGTCGGCTTGGGCAGGTCGGCCTGCTGTGAGAGGCGACTCACCGTCGCGTGCAACTCGGGGAACTCGTTCTCGTCGACTTCGCGGGCGCCCATGCTCCTGAGCGCCAGTTTGTCGCTGAAGAAAAACTGGACGAACAGGAAGATCCCCGCGAAGATCGCGACGAACAGCATCGACGCGAACTGCGTGAGTATCGCGAGGAAGACGACGTACACCACGACGAGGAGGAACATCGTGAAGAACATCCGACCACGGAGGCCCCAGTCGGTTTTCCACTCCATACCAAATAGCACGTACGGAGGACATATCAATTACTCGCGTCGCGGTTTCCGGTTCGGTGTCCGTCCGACGTCCCGCGAGCGCAACCCGGGAACGCGGGCCTTATACCCCGCAGGCCAGTACTCCGGGGTAATGAGTCGTTCCGGCGAGTTCTGCCCGCGCTGCGGGGACGCCATCGAAGCGGACCTCGACGCCCGCCCGGCGCGCCCGGGGGCCGAGGGGGTCCGCGACCCCGACAGCGTGCTCTGCGACAGCTGTTACTTCGAGGAGTTCGATCTGGTCGACGCGCCCGACCGGATCGACGTGCGCGTCTGCTCGCAGTGCGGCGCGGTCCACCGGGGGAACCGCTGGGTCGACGTCGGCGCACAGGACTACACCGACATCGCCGTCGAGGAGGTCTCGGAGGCGCTCGGCGTCCACCTCGACGCCACCGACGTGAGCTGGGAGGTCGCCCCCGAGCAGGTCGACGAGAACAACATCCGGATGCACTGCCAGTTCTCCGGCATCGTCCGCGGGACGCTCGTCTCCGAGGAGGTCGTCGTCCCCGTCAAGATCGCCCGCCAGACCTGCGAACGCTGCGGTCGGATCGCCGGCGGCTCCTACGCCGCCATCGTCCAGATCCGCGCCGAGGAGCGCACGCCGACCGACGAGGAGATGGAGCGCGCACAGGAGACCGCCGAGTCGTTCGTCGCCGAGCGCGAGGCCACTGGCGACCGCAACGCGTTCGTCACGGAGGTTTCCGAGGTCGACGAGGGGCTGGACATGAAGATCTCCACCAACCAGCTCGGGCAGGGGATCGCAAAGCGAATCGTCGAGCAGCAGGGCGGGTCGTTCGAGGACTACGAGACCCTCGTCACCGAGGACGGCGACGGCAACGAGGTCTACCGGGTCACCTTCGCCGTCCGCCTCCCCCGTTATCGCCCCGGCGAGGTCATCGACCCCGAGGACGGCGACGGCCCGGTGCTCGTGCGGAGCGTCCGCGGGAACCTCAAGGGCACCCGACTCGCCACGGGCGACCACTACGAGGCGAGCTTCGAGGAGGGCGACGCGCCCGACGCGCGGCGGCTGGGCACCCGCGAGGACGTCCAGCCGACGACGGTCGTCGCCGTCGAGGACGAGAACGCCGTGCAGGTCCTCGATCCGGAGACCTATGCGGCCAAGACGATCCCCCGCCCCGACTACTTCGACACCGACGCCGACGAGGTGCCGGTCCTCAAGAGCCGCGCCGGGCTGCACGTGGTGCCCGAAGACGACCCCGAGGTCGCGGAGTCCGACACCGACAGTTTCTGACCGGCCGAGAGCAACTTTTTTCGCCCAGCAGTCGGTCACACGGCACATGCGCAAGTCCCTCCGTTCGTTCGGTACGGTCCTCCGCCGGTTCGTCGCGCTCGTCCCGGTGTTGATCGCGGTGACGACGCTGCCGATCGCCCTGCTGGCGCTGTTCAACGCCGGCTTCGTGACAGCGCTCGAGATAGTCGTGACCGGCTGGCTGCTGCTGACGCCCGTTGCGGTGTTGCTCACGTGGGTCGTCCTCGGCCTCTCGCCGGTCGACCTGCCGTGGTCGCTGGCCGACCGCGAGGTCGAACTGCCCGGGGTCGCCAGCGACTCCGTCGATTTCGGCCCCGCGTCGGCCACCGGCGCCGACGCCGACGGGGACGACCCCGTCGAGGTCCTGCGCGAGCGGTTCGCGCGGGGCGAGATCGACCAGCACGAGTTCGAGCAGCGCCTCGACCAGCTGCTGGCGACCGAGGACGGCTCTCCCGGCGGCCGTCGTGCCGATTCGGCCCGCGATGGCAGCGCAGGCCGCCGCGACACGGCGGATCCGACCGCATCCGATCGGCGCTCGCAGTCCGGCGGCGAGCGATCCGCCGACCGCGGGTCGACCGTCCGACGCGACCGCGAACCGGAATCATCGTGAGCGGCTGGTGACCGGGCGAGTGATCGGTTCCGATTCCGCTCGTTCGGCCGGCACCGACTCGAAACCGTTTCGGCCGTCGGTCGCCTTTCGACGGGCAGATGGACGAGACCGAGGAGCGCCTCGCGGTCGTCGTGGACAAGCCGCGGACGGAGGCGGTGATCGACGACCTGGAGGCCGAGGGTGTGTACGACGACGACCGGTCGGTCCGCGAGTTCGACGCGGGGAGCGTCTCGGTGCCCGTCACGGCGGTCCCCGAGACGGTCGAGTACAACGAGGTCGTCCGGCAGGTCGGCGAACCGCGACTGCGCGACCTCGCCGACTACCTCCGCGAGCGCGGCTGGACGGACGAGGAGATCGACCGAGCGCCGTCCTCGTGGGCGGTCCTCGGGACCGTCGTTCTCGTGGATCCCGGCGAGGCGCCGCGGCCCGACGAACTCGGCGAGGCGCTGCTCGCCCTCCACGGCGAGGCCGACACCGTCCTCGCCCGCGGCGGGATCTCGGGCGCCCACCGCGAGCCCGACGTGGCCGTGCTGGCGGGCGCGGGCGATACGGAGACGGTCCACCGCGAATACGGCACGGTCTACGCGATGGACCTGGCGGAGGTGATGTTCTCGCCGGGGAACAAGGCCGAGCGCGCCCGCATGGGCGAGGTCGTGGCCGAGGGCGAGCGCGTCGTCGACATGTTCGCCGGCATCGGCTACTTCACGCTGCCGATGGCCCGCGCCGGCGCCGAGGTGACCGCGATCGAGCGCAACCCGGCGTCGTTCCAGTACCTGCTCGAGAACGTGCGGCGAAACGGCGTCGAGGGCCAGGTCCAGCCGTACCGGGCGGACTGCCGGGACGTGCTCGAACAGACCGACTCAGTGACGGACGTGACCGCCGACCGCATTGTCATGGGCTACTACGAAGCCCACGAATACCTCGACAGCGCCCTCGGTGCGCTCGAACCGGGCGGAGTCGTCCACATGCACGAGGCGACGCCGGAGGGACTGGTCCCGGATCGGCCCGTCGGGCGGTTGCGCGAGGCGGCCGCCGAGCGCGGCCGGGCGGTCGAGGTGCTGGAAACCCGGCGCGTCAAGGGCCACAGCGAGGGCGTCGCCCACGTCGTCGTCGACGCGCGCGTCGAGTGATTGGGGCGGTAGCAATTGGCACGACGTGGCGGGGTCGGCGGCCGGCGCCACCACAGTAGTTTTTATCCCATGGGCGGGAAAGGTCCGAGCATGGCGCAGGGGCCCTACGAACGGGTGCTGGAGACACTCGAAGACCTGGACGCTCGGCTAGCGGGGCTCGAGGTCGGCTACAACGAGACCAACGCCGCTGCAGCCGAGGATCTGGTCGCCAGGCTCGGCGAGTTCTTCGAGAGCGACCCCGAGGACTACGTCGCGCTGCGGGAGGCAGTCGAGCAGCTCGTCGATGACGAGGACTCCTCGTACGCCGCGACGGCGAAGGAACACGCCGACGCGCTCAGGGACCGCGTCGAGGCGCAAATCGAGAGCCGGGACTGACACCGAACTGACGCTGCCCCTGAACGCTCTACTCGCCTTATTACACTTGATTGTCCGACCGTGCTCGACTCGCACATCTCACCTTTCCCCACTCCACTTCGTCTCATCTCCCCAGCGGAGCGCGACTTCTTGTTGCGTCGAAATAATGTGCCGAGAAAATGAGGGGAGACAGTCTCGGGTGCGCCCCGACGCGTCGGGCTCGCCGAGTCGCTCGCCGGCCACTGGCGAGTGCGCGAGGTAGGGCGCGAAGCCGGCTCTCGATTCACCATCGCGCCTTTGGCGACCTCCATCTTGTCGAATAGATAATGTATTTGTACGATCGACCCGTCCATAGTGCCAACGATGGGTGATAGTAGTGGCGCTCCCCCAGAAGTCACGGGGCGATTTTCGGTACGCGCCGCCGGGAGGGAGCTACGGACGCCGAAGGCGATCCGTCTGTCCGCACGACTCGACGATGGGCTCGTTCTTTCGCTCAATCCGGAGACCGACTCACCCGACCGCGGCGACTTCGCGATCGGTTCCGACTCACAGCCCCTCGTTGCGGTATCGCCCGATGGAACGGTGGTGTGGGTCGCCGACGCAGAAGACGGGCTCGCAGACGCCGTCCACGAAGAGGTACACGTCCAAGGGGGCCGCGTAATCACGCGAACCGACACGGACCAATACGTCGAGTTCGACCCGGAAACGGGTTCGGTGGTCCGCTCGTGGTCGAACGAGGCGTTCGTAATCGATGGACACCACCACCGGTTCGATCGCGCTATCGAGTCGTTCAGGTTCTCCGAGGGGACGTGGGTACTACAGACCGATCGCGGTCTGTACTGGTTCGATAGTTCCGGACGGCGACTCGCCGAGTGGTCGCTCGACGAACTCAGCCGACCGGACCGCTGGGACGATCTGTTCCCGGGAGTGTACCAACTCCACGGGGGGAAGACGCTCCTCGCGATTCAGGAAGACCAGCGAGGAAGTGGCGGTATCTCCGTGCTGTATGGGTTCGACGAAACAGGGGAGCAACACTGGAGGCGGCAGTTTCGGCGCCGGTGGGTCTTCCACCCGGAAGAAGACCGGCAGTGCTGCGTCTCTACGCACCTGCGGCGGAACACGTACGCCACCGTCAAAGTCGACATCGAAACGGGTGAGTTCGTTCGAGCGGTTCGCGGTCCGGAAGACGCCGTGCAACGGTTTCTCGACACCTGAGGCTCCCACTGCCCGATATCCGCCACCCCCTCGTGACGTAGCCGACGCGGGGGTCGTTCACAGCCAGTCGACGAACGACCCGTCCAGCAGCGTCGCTTTCTGGTTGTCGACGTAGGCCGACTGCATCCCCCAGATCGCTTCGGCGAGCGGGACGTTCTCGTCGACGGCAGCGGCGACGTGGTCGTGCTTCCAGCGGGCGGGCGTCACGCCGCGGTCGGCCCGCTCGCGCAGCGGCCGGACGTATCGGCGGGCGGCTTCCGTCGGGAGCCCCTGCGTTTCGAGGCCCTGCCGGGCCGCCTCGAAGAGTTCGCCGTAGATGCGGTCGTGGCTCGTCGTCTCCGCGCCGTCGCTGGTGATCCACGTCAACTCGGCGTCGAGTCCGTCGCGACTCGCCGCGTAGAAGTTCTCGCGTGCGGTCTCCCAGTCCATCCCCCTGACCGGGTGCTCGATGCTGGTGAGCGAGGTCAACAGGCCGGCGAAGGCCGCCTGGAAGCTGACGGCGTCGCGCACCGTCGGCTGGGCGGGCAGCGGGCGGAACTCGATGCGGGCGTTGGCAGACGAGCGGGAGGCGCCGTCGAAGACCGGACGGACCCACCGCCAGTAGCTGCCGTGTTTGTGCCGGAGGTGGGCGAAGGCGTCGTCGAAGCGCTCGCCGCCGGCCACATCCATCGGGACGATGGTCTCGTCGGCGACGATGTCGTCGATGGCCTCCTCGACCGTCTCGAAGTCCGGGGGGAACCGAACCTTGTCGGGCGCGTCGTCGCCCGCGGGGTTGAGGACGTCCTCGAAGACGCCGATCCGGTGTTCCATCCAGGCGTCCGCGACGATATCGGCGTCGTCGTCGTCGTCGTAGAGATCCGGTGGGAAGAACGGCGCGTTGACGCCGAGCGCGAGCAGCGGCCCGGCGATCCGCAGCGCGTACCGGAAGTACTCGGGCAGGTCGGGGGCGTGGGGGATCTGGTAGTGCGGTTGGATGGAGGTGATGAGGCTTTCGGGCATGACGGTGTCGGCCCGCAGTGAGACGTGCGGGGCCTCGATCCGCATCCCCGTCGGGTAGTCGGTGTTGGCCATCGCGTGGTAGCGGGCGGCGTCGGACATGTTGGTCCCGATGCGGACGCCGCCCTGCTCGACGGAGTCACAGAGGTAGTCGGTCGCCGTCTCGCCCGTCGGGGGGACCGTCCACATCCCGTCGCTGACCAGCCGGATGTCGTCGCGGTCGGTCCGCTTCAGCGCGGGGACGAGGTTGGCCTTGAGCTCCTGCTCCTGTGCGGCGAGGCCGTGCTCGTTGAGCGGCTGGGGGCTGGTCTGCATCTCGGCGTTGTGCAGCCCCAGCTCCTTCTCGAAGCCGATGAGCCCGAGCAGGCCCCGGGGGACGCGCCGGAGCGACCCCGAGCGCGCGTCGACGGCGTACAGTTCGAGTTCGAGGCCGACGATGGCCTCCGTGTTGTCGAAGGTGCCGTCGCGCACCTCCGCTTTGAGCCGCTCGGCCTCCTCGGCGGCTCGTCGGTCGAACTCCTCCGCGTCGACGGACAGCGCCGCACGGACGCGCGCCGCGAGTTCGGAGCCGGACATACCAGCCCGTTCGACCGCCACGATACTTGAAAGGCGTGGGGACTCGCCGACGCCGGCCCGACCCTTCGATCCGCCGTCAGTTTCAACTCGCCGCTGTGCGAAGCGGGTGGTATGTCAGGGACTGGCTCGATCCTCGGGCGCCTCCGGAAGCCGGCGTACACGGGTGAGAATCGCTGTCTCCCGTGTACTATCCTCAACGTCGCCATCGCGTCGGCGGGGACGACGCTGATCGCCGTGTGGCTCACCGCGGCCGGGTACCCCACCGTCGCGCTGTGGGTCGGGACGGCCGTTCTCGCCGTCTCGCTGGCCGCCATCTGGCTGCGCGGGTACCTCGTGCCCGGGACGCCCACGCTGACGAAACGCTACCTCCCCGACTCGGTCCTCGCGGCGTTCGGCAAAGCGCCGCCGGACTCGCCTGACGGCATCGCCGCGGGCGCGGGACAGGAGAAATCGACGGGGAGCGAATCCGCGTACAATTCGACCGAGGCGACGGCCGCCGCGGAACCGGCCGAGTCGCTCGACGTCGAGGCGCTGCTCGAACGCGCCGGCGCCATCGAGCCGTGCCGCGGCGACGACCGCTGTCTGACCGAGGAGTTCGGGCGGGCGTGGCGCGACGAGATCGAGGCCGTCGGCGACGCGGACGACCTGTCGCCGTGGCTGGAGCATCTCGGGCTCGAAGGGGGCGAGGTGTCGACGAGCGAACGCGCCGGCGCGTTCACGGTCAGCGTCGACGGCCGGCGCGTCGGCACGTGGGCGTCCCGTCCGGCCTTCGAGGCGGACCTCGCGGCCGGGTCGCTGCTGGCAGAGGGCGTCGCGACGTGGGACGGACTCGACGCGCACGCGCGCGGACAGGTCTGCAACGGGCTCCGGATCTTCCTGGAGACGTGCCCGGGGTGCGGCGGTCCGGTCTCGTTCGGGACCGAGACCGTCGAATCGTGCTGTTCGAGCCGCACCGTCGCGGCGGTCACCTGCGACGACTGCGAGGCACGGGTGTTCGAGTCGCCCGTCGACGAGGACCAGGCCGCGGCCTGACCGACGCGGACAGTCCCAGCGCTCGTCCGGTCACGCCGGCGCTTCGATCGGATCTGGTGGATCCGCATCTCGCTTCTCTTCCAGAAACGTCCGCTCTTCCTCCGAGAGTTTCGGGGCGTCCGGGTCGTCATCGCGCTGGCGGTAGACGTCGAGACCAGCCTGATAGGTCGCTCGCGAGTCGTCGCTCCCGTCCCCCTCGCCTTCTTCGTCCGGTTCGCCGAGCGGTCGGTCGAGGACGAGTTCGGCGACGCCGGTCTCCTCGCCGGTGAACCGGAAGCCGGCGCGGTACAGCGCCTGGTAGGCGAAGGGGTTGTTGACGGCGATGCGGGCGCGGTCGTAGCCCCGGCTGCGGGCGCGCTCGGCGACGAACGCGGCCAGTCGGGGGCCGATGCCGTCGCCGCGGCGGTCCTCGCGGACGGTGACGTAGCGGATCCAGCAGGTCCCGGCGTCGGTGCGGTCCTCGTTGAACGCGGCGGCGGCGACGACGTCGTCCGCGGCGTCGCCGTCGGCGGTGACGGGCGGTCCCGGCGTCGCTTCCTCGTCCGATTCGCCGTCCGTCTCGTCCGCCCGCTCCGCGGGGTCGCGGACGAGCGCCTTCCCCGTGTTCGACATCACGAACTTCCCGGCGTAGCTGAACTCCCGGTAGTCGAGCGTGAACGTCGGGCCGTCCGCAGGCCACCCCAGCAGGACGTACTCCATTGCGTGGATCTATCGGACCCGATCCCTTGTACCACGCGATGGCTCTCTCCCGTCGAGCGCGTCGTGGCTGTCTGTGGCCGCACCGAACCAGTGAAGGGGCGAGGCGCCCTTGGTTCGGCCGATGACATCCGTGGGGAGAGCGGTCCGACACCGGGTCGATCCGGCGCCGTTCACGGCGGTGGTCGCACTGGGCGATCTGGTCTGTATCGCGGCGTTCGTCCTGCTGGGCGTGACGGCCGGCCACGAGGGCATCGACCCGCTGGCCCGACCGGGCCGCGTCGCGCTCACGTTCCTCTCGTTCGCCGCCGGGTGGGCGGTCATCTCGCTCGCTGGCGGGCTATATACGGCCGACGCCCGCACGTCGGCGAAGGCGGCGATCGCACGAACGATCCCGGCGTGGATCGGCGCAGCGGTGATCGCGCAGGGGTTGCGAGCGACATCGTTCTTCCCGGGCAACGCCGCAGTGACGTTCTTCCTGGTTTCGGTCGGCGTCGTCCTCGCGCTGTTAGTGCCGTGGCGCGTCGTCGTGAGTCTCCTGCCGACCGACGGCTGAGCGCGAGCCACCGGCCGTTCGAGAATCGAAACCGACGGGTCAGCGTGGCGTGTGCCGCGCCGCTGGCGGCGTACCGAACTGCGTCCAGTAGAAGGGGGGTGGGTGGTGAAAGGGGTGGGTCGCAGAGGGTGGGGGTGGAAAGAGAGTGGTGGGGTGGGTGAATCGGGGGTGGGTGGTGAATGCGATCAGGCTGTCTCGCGACTGCGGAGGGACCGCTCGCTCCCCGGTCGCGCGGTCCGTCGGCTCGTCGTCAACACGACTCTTCGACCGGGACGGCTTCCGTAGACTGGATCCACGCTTCGTGGTTCTCGCGGTCGTAGATGACGAACTCCTCGTCGCCGATGCTGAGTTCGGCGTACCGCGACTGCTCCTCGCCCGTTGCCTGCCGTTCGTCTCCGTCGTCCGTTGCGTTTGGCGTCATGGTATCTCGAGTCGGCTCGCGCCGTCTCGCTGTCCCTCCGGCCCCCACTTTCCAGTCGGGTACCATAAGCACACCTCCTTAATTATCACTTCGTATAATGGTGTGCTGGGGCGTGGGGACGTATTTTGGGAGTCGAGAACGGTATCGAACCGTGGGCTGGTTCGTCTCTTCTCTCTAGTTCTCCGTATTGACAACAGGGCGTTCTCCGTCCACTCGCTGCTTTTGCTGTCGACCGGATCGGCTGTCGAGTGGAGTCGTCCGCGCCTGGCGCGATCGATGCCCGATGCTCTGTTGCTGATATCGGGACGATGAGTGAGTACGCGCGCCCGATCTCGGGAAATAACCATTCTATACGTTATGGGAATTATCTGCAATGGCGACAGAGCGAATATACAGTGGTAAAGAAAAATGCTAGCGGAAGGATTTGAGAAACACTTATGTATTACTGTCCTGTAGTTTATGATAGATTATGACGCGATACTACGACCTCGTTCTCGGCCTGATCCCGCTCGCACTCGGTGGCATCGCGGCGCTGCTCACCGTCTTCGGATTCGCGCTCACGACCGCCGTTCCGCTGGCTTCGGTCGTCGCCGTCGGTCTCATCGGTCACGCGATGTTCGTCAACGGCCCCGTCGACGAACCCCGCCCCGCGGCCGACGACGCCGGCTTCCAGCCCGCCGACTGAATCGGTTCGTCTCTCTGCGGCGATTCTCTCACTCTCTGTCCGTTCCTCGCGTGGTTTCCCCGTCCGCTCCCGCCGTCTCTCGGAAGTCCCCCACGCATTTACTCACGGTTCCCCTACCGACTGGTATGACGGACGGAACTGCGCTGTTCCTGTCGAGCGAGGACGTATCGGGTCTCGCGACGCCTGCTGAGTACGTCGACGCGGTCCGGGACGGGTACCGCCAGCGCGGCGAGGGCGCGCCAGCCCGCCCGCGAACGAAATTGATGGGCGGCGACCCGCCGGGGATGCTCACCGGCTACACCGCGATGCTCCCCGACACCGGGGCGATGGGCGGGTACATGTACACCGGCGGCTTCGGCTCCGGCGACGCCCACTTCGTCCTCCCGCTGTTCGACGCCGACTCCGGCGCGCCGCTGGCCGTCTTCGACGGCGCGAGCCTGAACCCCTTCAAGACGGGCGCGACCGGCGCAGTCGGGATCGACGCGCTCGCGCGCGAGGACGCCACCGAACTCGCCCTGATCGGTAGCGGCTCGCAGGCCCGCGGGCAACTCCGCGCAGCCGTCACCGTTCGGGACTTCGAGACGGTGCGGGTCTTCTCGCCAACCCGCGAAAACCGCGAGACGTTCGCCGACGAGATGGACGGACGAGTCGATCCGACGGTCCGGGCCGCCGAATCGAGCGACGCTGCGGTCGAGGGGGCAGACGTGGTGATCACCGCGACGAACGCCTCCCAGCCGGTCTTCGACGGCGACGCGCTCGCCGACGGCGCCCACGTCACCTGCATGGGGCAGTACCACCCGGAGAAACGGGAGGTCGACGCCGAGACGGTCGCCCGCGCGAAGTACGTCCCCGACCTCCGCGAGCGCGTCGAGCGCGACGCCGGCGCCTACCTGCTCGCCCGCGAGGAGGGCGCGATCGGCGACGACCACGTCCACGCCGAACTGGGCGAGGTGGTCGCCGGCGTCGAACCCGGTCGCGAGGCGGCCGACGAGGTGACGCTGTTCGACAGCGGCGGCACCGCCATCGAGACGGTCGCCGCCGCGTACATGTGCTACGAGCGAGCGCGCGAGGCCGACCTCGGCAGAGAGATCGAATTTCTGCCCGCGAGCCAGGCGTTCGATTCGTAGCTCGGTGGGTCGTACCGAGAACTGAGGTACAACCGTAGTCGGACACCCATCGGTCGTTTACTGGGTTCGGCGTACAAGATGTGGAGTGTGGATGCAGCAAAAACCGCATAGTGAATCCTGTCCCTGAATCAGAGACTGAACGGTGCCAATCCAGAGACACTCAATCTGTTAAATTAAGGGTGGGTATAAGGCCCCCGGCCGATCTGTTTGGTCATAATGAGCGGGGGCGAGACGAGAAAGCGCATCGAGGATATCATCTCGAAACTGGAGAGTGGGGTGCGTCTCGCCACTGACGATGTCATATTCATCTTTGGTCACGTCCCGTCGCTCTCGGATTACGGGGAGTTGGAACAATACCGGAATGAAATCGACTACGCGATACCCAGCGGAGTCGGTCACGGAGCGTACGTGGAAATTCTTCGGAGACTCGAGAAAGTGGGGGTCATCGATGAACTGCGCCCGGATTTGGTAGATCCGTCGCTCCATCCCGATGGCTTCGAACGAATTGAGGGGAACGGTGAAATTCGCTATCGGGGTGTTACGGTTGGAGAAGGGGCATCTGAAGGTGTCGGGCGGATCCACCCACCTGACAAACGACCGACCAGTCTTTGGCGGCTCAAAATGTCCGTCCTCGAGTACCTGTTCTGTATCGAGAAGGGATTCCGTTTCGATCCCGAGATGATCTATGACTTCGAGACGGATTACCGGGAGTTCCTCCGTGCTGTCATCAGCTGCACGGCCCTGAACGAGTACCAACTCGCGGTTACTGCCGAGGGAAACACACCTCATCTGACAGTCCGCGTGTCCCTCTCCGTAGGTGGACGATCGTATACGACAGCATTCGAGCCGGTAAGTGATTGGATCAGATTCGACGCTCTCGAACCGGTTCAGGAGGCACTTGACGAGCAAACCTCACAGACGGTACACCACCACAGCGCGGCCAACGATGGGTGGATCCTGATACTTGCAGATGAACACGAAGAGTTAGTTGTACAACTTCCTGACGACTAAGCGGGGTTTCTGCCTGACCATCAAAACCGTCTCAAACTGCTGTAAATCCCATTAGAGAGGTGTCAAATATCTGGTCTGTGTCTTTCACGACTCCGGGATCGGTTACCGTCTCTGGTGAGAGTTATACTGATAACTCTGCATTTGGTACTGTGTGGTTCTTTTACGCCTGTTCGACCGAAATCGAGTTCGTGTCTACCGAGGCTAGCCCACGATCACCTCAGTAGTCCGGCGGGACGTAGAGGTTGAGCGTCTCGAGCGGTTCGTCGCCGTCGTTTTCGATCTCGTGGGTCTCGCCGGCCTCGACGACCAGCAGGTCGCCGGCCCCGAACCGCACGTCGTCGCCGTCGACGGTCGCACGACCCTCGCCCGACACGACGTACAGCCACTGGTCGCTGCCCTCGTGGAGGTTGTCCGGACCGCCGGTCGACTGACCCGGCGAGAGGGTCATCTGGGCGGCCTGCGCGTCGTCGGTCGTCAGGCGGACGTCGAAGAAGCCCTCGAAGTCGAGGCTGGTGCGCTTCATGGTCGTCCAGCGGTTCGTGAGCCTGCCCCGTCAGTTCTCCGGGTCGCCGTCGTTCCGCTGCGCGCAGTTCGGCGCTCCGGGACCGTCAGTCGTCGCCGGCGTAGGCCGCGGGTTCGCGGTCGTCGACGATCAGGTCGCCGGCGACGAACTCCGCGAGCGCGTCCCGCATCCGGCGGCTGGCGTGTTCGGCGCCCAGCGTCACCTGGTACATCCGGGCGCCGACGAGCGCGGTGTAGATGGCCTCGCCGGTGGCCTCGGGGTCGACCTCGCGGAAGACGCCCTCCTCGATGCCGTCGGCGACGATATCGGCGACGGTCTCGATGTTCTTCTCGTAGTGGGTGGCCAGCCGCTCGCGGAAGTCGTCGTTGTGGACGGCCTGGACGCGGAGTTCGAGCAGCGCGAGGGCGAACGTCTCTCGGTCTTCCTCGCCCGGTTCGATCACGAACCGGTCGATGAACTCTTCCAGCCGCTCTAGCGGCTCCTCGGTCTCGGACTCGGCAAGGCGGTCGCCGATCCAGCCGACGATGTCGTCGACGAACGCGAGCAGCAGTTCCTCTTTGGTGTCGTAGTGGTAGTGCAGTAGCGAGCGGCTCTTGTCGAACTCGTCGGCGATGTCCTGCATCGTGAGGTGGGCGTACCCGTGCTTGCACAGTGCGCGGTACGTCGCGCCCATGATCGCCTCGTGCGTGTCCCCCTCTACGTCCACCTCCTGGGCCATATCCACGAGTTATCCGGCCGAGCCAAAAATCTTCCGCGGGCCCGGATCCCGCCCGATCGATCTGATGGGACTAACAGGAGAGTCAGTCTTATGTGTGATAGACTGATACGGTGTGGCATGCCACCCGGCGGTCCCGACGACGACGAGTTCGAGGAGTTGCGCGCGGAGGAGTCGAACGCGATGGTTCGGCTGTTCGGCGAGTACGGGCGCGGCCAGCGGACGCGCTTCGTCGTCGGCGGCCTCGCTAGCGTCTTCTCGACGCTGATGGAGCTGGTGCCCGCGTTCCTGCTCGGGCGCGCCATCGACTCCTTTCTCACCGCCGACCGCCCGTTTCGACTCCCGTTCGTCCCCCAGTCGTGGCTTCCGTCGGTCCCTGTGGAACAGTTTCTCTTCCTCATCGGACTGCTCGCGGGCTCGCACGTCCTCGGGGCGGCGCTGGGCTGGCTCAACTCCTGGGCGTGGAACGGCTTCGCCCAGCACTTCCAGCACGAGATGCGGGTCGACGCCTACGACGCGATGCAGCGCCGGGAACTCTCCTTTTTCGACGACAAGCAGACCGGCGAGGTGATGTCCATCCTCAACAACGACGTGAACCAGCTCGAGGGCTTCCTCACGAACAGTCTCAACCAGGGCATCGGTATCGTCTTCCGGGTCGGTGGGATGGGTGCGGCGATGCTCCTGATCAACTGGCGACTCGGCATCGTGCCGACGGTCATCATCCCCGCGCTGGGCTACGCGAGCTACGTCTTCGTCAGGCGCATCCACCCGAAGTATCAGGAGGTGCGCTCGTCGGTCGGGCAACTCAACTCGCAACTGGAGAACAACCTCGGCGGCATCGAGGTCGTCAAATCCTACACCACCGAGCGCTTCGAGACCGACCGCGTCGAGGAATCCTCCCGGGAGTACCTCGACGCCCAGTGGGACGCCATCACGACGCGGATCGCCTTCTGGCCGACACTCCGGTTGGTGACCGCCGCCGGCTACACCGCCACGTTCCTCGTCGGCGGCTACTGGGTGATGGTCAACCGCGGCATCGTCGCGGAGCCACTACCGTTCTTCAACGGTGCGCTGACGGCCGGGACGCTCGTCGTCTTCCTCTCCTATTCCCGCCGGTTCGTCTACCCGATGCGCCAGTTCGGCCAGATCATCAACGACTACCAGTACGCCGAGGCCGCCGGCGAGCGCATCGTCGGCCTGCTGGATACCCCGTCGGGGATCACCGACAGCTCCGACGCGATCGAACTCGACGGACTGGATGGCGCGGTCGAGTACGACGACGTCCACTTCGCCTACGACACCGAGGACGGCGAGGAACAGGTGCTCGACGGCGTCTCCTTCGACGTCGAACCCGGCGAGATGGTCGGTCTCGTGGGCCCGACCGGCGCGGGCAAGACGACGCTGATGAAGCTCCTCCTGCGGCTCTACGAGGTGGACGAGGGCGCCGTCCGCGTCGACGGCCACGACGTGCGCGACGTGACCCTCCACAGCCTCCGCCAGCACATCGGCTACGTCAGCCAGGAGCCGTACCTGTTCTACGGGACGGTGCGGGAGAACATCGCCTACGGTATCCCGGACGCCGCCGACGAGGACATCGAGGCGGCCGCGAAGGTCGCCGGCGCCCACGAGTTCGTCGTCGACCTGAAAGAGGGCTACGACACGAAGGTCGGCGAGCGCGGCGTGAAGCTATCGGGCGGCCAGCGCCAGCGCGTCTCCATCGCGCGGGCGGTCCTCAAGGACCCGGACATCCTCGTCCTCGACGAGGCGACCAGCCACGTCGACAACGAGACCGAGGCCGTCATTCAAAATAGCCTCGACGACCTCATCGAGGACCGTACCGCCTTCGCCATCGCCCACCGACTCTCGACGGTCCGCCACGCCGACACCATCCTCGTCATGGACGACGGGGAACTCGTCGAACAGGGCACCCACGAGGACCTGCTCGCCGAAGACGGGCTCTACGCGACGCTCTGGCGCGTGCAGGTCGGCGAGATCGACGCGCTCCCGCAGGAGTTCCTCGAACGCGCCGCGGGGAGCAACCCGCAGCCGAGCGATCTGGACTGAGCGGGGTAGTTCGCCGGATCAGCTCTTTTCGCGGTTCAGTTCCCTGTCGATGGAGTCGGGCTCGACCCCGTCGAGTTCGAGTTCCAGCCGCCGTTCGAGTTCCGCTTCGGAGATCTCGCCGCTGGCGTAGCGCTCGCGCAGGCGCGAGATCCGGTCTTCGCCCGTGTCCGCGCTCCTCGTCGAACCGGTATCACTCCCGAACGGGTTGGTGTCCGCCGAATCCTCGTCCGAGAGCAACGAGAACAGGCGGAATCCGCCGTAGAGCAGTCCGCCGAGGACCAGGAGCGTGACGACGGTGGTTACGATCGCCCACACGAACCCCACGAGCGCGAACACGGTAGAGAGGACGACGCTGACGAGGAACAGTGCGAAGACCGCCAGGGCGGTGTACTTCAGCAGCTTCCAGAGGGCCATGTTCGACAGTGAGGCCGCGTCGGCAAAATGTCTGTCTCCTGTCGGCTCACCGACGGTGGAGGCGCCGACGGCCGGTCCGCCGCGCTCCCCGCCCGCTGGCAACCGACGAAATGAAACGTCTCGGCGGGATAGGAAGCGCCGATGGACGTTCGGTTTCTCGGCGGTGCGCGCGAGGTCGGCCGGAGTGCTATCCTCGTCAACGACCGACTCCTCCTCGACTACGGCCTCATGACCGGCAACCCACCCCGGTTTCCGGTCGAGCGCGTCGACCCCGACGCCGTCGTGGTCAGCCACGGCCACCTCGACCACGTCGGCGCGGTCCCCTCGCTGTGCTCCGGCGACCGCAGACCGCCAATCCACTGGACGCCGCCGACCCGCGAACTCGCGCTGACGCTCGCCCGCGACACGCTCAAACTCCACGGCGGTACCTACGACTGCCCGTTCACCGAGACCGAGGTCCGCCGGGTCACGCAGGTCTCCGAGACCCACGGCTACCGCGAGTCCTTCGAGGCCGCGGGCCACGAGATCACCTTCTACAACGCCGGGCACATTCCCGGGAGCGCGCACGTCCTCGTGGACGACGGCGAGACGCGACTGCTCTACACCTCCGATTTCCACACCGACGACCAGCGCTTGGTATCCGGAACGACGGCCCGCCCCGACGCCGACGTGGTCATCTGCGAGAGCACGTACTCGGACGTCGAACACGAGGACCGCGCGACGATCGAGGAGCGCTTCGCCGAGAGCGTCCGCACCACGGTCTGGCAGGGCGGCACCGTCGTCGTCCCCGCGTTCGCCATCGGTCGCACCCAGGAGATGCTGCTCGTCTGTGAGGCCCACGATATCGACTGTTACGTCGACGGGATGGGAAAACAGGTCACGCGGATGCTCGGGCGCCACCCCGAGTTCCTCCGCGACGCCGACGCGTTCCAGCGGGCGAAGTCGGCGGCCCGCTTCGTCGACGGCCGCGACGGACAGCGCCGGCGTATCGCCGAGCAGAACGCGGTCATCGTGACCACGAGCGGGATGCTCTCGGGCGGGCCGGCGATGACCTATATCCCCGCCGTTCGCCACAGCCCGACCAACAAGATCGCGATGACGGGCTACCAGGTCGAGGGGACGCCCGGCCGCGACCTGCTCGACACCGGCAGCGCCGAGATCGACGGCCGGCGGATGCCGGTCAGCGCGCAGGTCGAGTCCTACGACTTCTCCGCGCACGCCGACCGCGACGGCATCCTCGACTTCCTCGATGCCTACCGCGACGCGGAGGTGCTCGTCAACCACGGCGACCGCTGTGAGGCGTTTGCGACCGAACTCCGCGAAGACGGGTTCGAGGCTTCGGCCCCGACGGTCGGAGAGACGGTCGAGATCTGACCGCTCGCGTCGCTCACCCGAGGACGCCGAGTTCGGCGAGCAGGATCAGCCCAGTTACGATCGGGAGGCAGCCGAGGATCGTGAGGAACACCACGGTACCGACGTAGTCGGCGGTCGAGACGGCCGTCTCGCCGTCGTCCACGAACTCGATGGAGAGGACGAGCGGCGTCACCGCGGCGGGGCCGGCCGCGAGGACGACGAAGGCGGCGGTCACCGTCGGGTCGCCGACGTTCACCAGCAGGGCGACCGCGAGCGCGACGACGGGGGCGACGAACAGCTTGAGGCCGACGGTCGGCAGCGTCTCCCGCACCGTCGCCGACAGGTCCATCGACTCGACCTGCAGCCCGAGGATCAGGAGGAAGACGGGGATCGAGGCGTTGCCGAGCAGCCGGAGCGTCTCCATCGCGGTCCCGTCCTCCGGAGGGACGAGACCGAGACCGGTGGTCAGGCCGGCGGCGACCAGCGCCCAGACGACCGGTTGCCTGAGGACGCGTCTGAGTCCGTCGACGTACGCCTCCTCGTCGCCGCCGGTCGAGAGGAGGTAGATCCCGAGGGTGTGCAGGAGGACGTTCTGGACGAGGACGAACAGCACCGCGGTCGAGCGGCCGACGGCACCGAAGGCGAAGGAGGTGACGGGAATGCCGAAGTTCCCGGCGTTGGGGACCGCGGCGGCCATCGCCGCGCCGTAGGCGACGGGTCCGCCCTGCCCCCGGAGCCGACCCATGCCGAGCGCGAGTGCGCCCATTCCGAACGTGAACACGACCATCGCGGCGACGGCGGCGGTGACGGTCCCGAGGTCGGCGGTCAGCGTCACGAGCGTCTCGAAGACCAGCGCCGGCAGGAGCACGTAGATGGCGGCGGCGCTCAGCCCGTCAGTGTCGACGTCGCGGACGCGGCCCAGCAGGTAGCCCACGAATGCGATCGAGAGCGGCGGCGCGACGGAGGAGAGGAATATCGACGGGAGCGAGCCGATCACCTCGAGTGCCTGCACGGTATCGGCTACGGGGACGCGATCGCTCCGGAAAATCCTGACGACTCTGGCTCGTGCGTCGGTGCGTTCGCGGGCCGCCGCCGAGCGTCGTGCGAGCCGAGGGATGGTGGCGGCGATCAGTCTGTCACGAGCCTGCACACCCCAACCGGAGCGTCCGACCGGAGTCTAAACGGTTTTCACCGTCCAGTCGAAAACCGGGGCGTGGTGTCCTGGTCCCGATACAACCCCGTTCGAGCGGTCCTCCTCGCAGTCGGCTCGCTCGTCGCGCGCTTCGGCATCATCGACCGCGAGCGCGTCGAGCGGGCGACCGACCTCTCGTGGCCGCGGATCGTCACCGGCCTCGCGCGGATGTCCCGCTCGACGGTCGACGTCGCGATGGTCGGCATTGCGCTCGGCCCCCCGGCCATCGCCGGCGTCGGCTACGCCAGCCCCTTCTGGGGTCTCGCGTTCGCGCTCGGCGGCGGGGTCGCCGGCGGGACCATCGGCCTCGTCTCCCAGCGGTTCGGCGCCGAGGCCTACGAGGAACTCGCCCTCTCGGTGAAGGTGAGCGCCCTCCTCGCGGCCGCGCTCACGATCCCGCTGGTCGCCGTGTACGGCGCCTTCGCCGAACCGCTGATCGCGCTCATCGGGTCCGGCGACGAGGCGGTCGGCTTCGGCGCCGACTACCTGCGGGTCGTCGCGCTTGGCGTCCCCTTCGCAGCGCTGAACCTCATCGGGAGCCGCACGCTCGTCGGCGCCGACGACGCGTGGACGCCGATGATCCTCCGCGGCGGCGGCGCCGTCGTCAACATCCTCCTCAACGCGGTGCTCATCTTCGGGCTCGGCTGGGGCGTCGCCGGCGCGGCCATCGGGACGGCGCTCTCGAACGTACTCGTCACGGTCGCGTTCGCCGTCGGACTAGCGCGGGGCGGCCTCCCGCTCGTCGGCGACTTCCCGGTACAGGTTCCCCTCTCGGGTCCGCACGTCGACCGGTCGCTGCTTTCGGACCTCGTGGAGATGGCGACGCCGCTGATCGGGACCAACCTCGCCCGGAGCGGCGGGCAGTTCCCGAAGCTGTACATCGTCGGGCTGTTCGGCCCGAACGTCGTCGCGGCGTACGTCGTCGCGATGCGCGTCCGCGGGCTGATGGACACGCCCAACTGGGGCTTCAGCATGGCGTCGTCGTCGCTGGTCGGGCAGGCGCTCGGGCAGGACGACGAGGACGACGCCGGCGCCTGGGCGCACGACATCGTCCGCTTTTCCATCGCGGTCTACGCCATCATCGCCGTCGGCGTGTTCGTCCTCGCCCGCCCCATCGGCCGCGTGTTCGTCGACGAACCCGCCATCCTCCCGACGGTGGTCACGTTCATCCGCGTCGCCTGTCTCGGCGTCCTCTTCAGCGGTGTCTACGGCGGGGCGACCGGCCCGCTCCGGGCCAGCGGCGACACGCGCTGGCCGCTATACGCACAGCTCGCGGGACTGTACGTCTTCGCGCTCCCCATCGCGTACCTCGGGGTCGTGGTTCCCGAGATCGGGTCGGACGCGCTCTACGCCGCCGTCCTCGCGGAGATGGCGATCCCGGCCTGTATCGCCTACTACCGCTACCGGTCGGGCGCCTGGAAGATCGTCAGCCGCGACTACCGTCCCGACGCCTCGCCGAGCGACTGACCGGGGTCGGGTCTCTCTGGACGGGCCGCCGGTCGCGGGGCGTGAGAGACCGACCCAAAGGCACTTGTCGGAGTCCTCCTCACTGGAAGACGTGTCTCCCTCCACCCGTCGGGCCTTCCTCGCAGCCGCCGGCGTCGCCGGGGGCGCCGCCGTCGCCGGCTGTTCCGGTATCGACGCCCTCTCGAGCGAACAGCACCTCACCTACACGCTGAACGCCGACCGGCTAGACAGCTCGATCACCGAGCTTGCGCTCCGGGATCCCCCCGAAGAACCGCGGCCGTGGACCGCCGACTACGCGGAGACGATCGACGCCGCGGTCGCCGGCGAGCGGCCGACGACCTACGGCTACCCGCCGGTGCCCGCCGACGAGTACGTCGAGCGCGACGGCACTTACTACCAGCTACAGGTCGTCACTACGGGGCTCGAACGCATCGAGCGGCCCGTCCTGACGCTGGAGTGGGTCGGGCAACTAGACGACCTCGACGACCCTCCCGAGCGGGTTCGGTTCCCCGCGCTCACTCGACTCGACCAGCACGCGGTCAAGGCCGCGTTCGTGGCGGCCCGCCACCGCGAGATGGGTGGACAGCCGCCGAAGGGCATCGCCGAGGAAGGCGGTTACGTCTACCGTCGGGGCTACGACGGCCCCCAGAGCGCGTTCGCGCCCGAACCGCTCCACGACCACGTCGAGTTCAGCGGGGTCGTCCTCGCCGTCTCGGTCGAGCAGCGCGAACTGGCCGAGCCCGCACGGACGGGCGTCGCGATCCCGGTCGCCGACTCCCCGGCGCAGTTCGAACGCGCCGTCGACGGCGAGACGGTCGATACGCGCCTCGACCCGTCGACCCTCTCGGATAACCAGCGGTCGATGCTCTATCGCGACCAGTACGAGGAGACGACGCCGCTCTCGGATGGGTTCCGGTCGCTGCTCGTCGACCTCGGACTGGGCGAGTACCTCGACGCGGTGCCCGAGGAAGCCCCCGAGGCCGACAACGGCCTGCGGTTGGCCTTCGGTGAGGAGTACTACCGCTACGGGCTGTACGTGAATCCGGCGGACTGAACGCGGGCGCGGCGCGATGCCGTGGGGCCCGTTTTCCGTTCTCAGTTCGCGTCGGCCCACTCGACGGCGTTGCGCAGTAGCGCGACGACCGAATCGTGTTCGAACGCCTCGTCGGTGTGGCCCAGCGAGATGTAGGCGACGCGGCCTGCCGATTCGTTGGTCCAGACGACGGGGTACGTCTCCTCGAGATCGGCGTGGTCCATCCGCGCGAGCACCTGCAGGTCGTCGTCCCACTCGACCTGGTAGGGTTCGTCGAAGACGGTGAAGTCGTCGACGCCCTCTGTGATGGGGTGGTCGGCGACGACGTCGACGCCGAACTCGGAGCTCTCGGGGTGGGTGAGGAAGTGGCCGCCGATCAGTTCGCGCAGTTCCGGGAACGGCTCGTCCATGTGTTCGATGACCTCGTCGGGGTCTTCCGGGGCGATCGAGGTCAGATCGGAGGCGGAGTGGACGCCGACGTAACCGCCGCCGGACTCGACGTGCCCCAGCAGGGCGTCGAGTTGCTCGTCGGTGAGCGTCGAGTCGGTGAGGTAGTCGACGAGCACGTCGTACTCGCCGGTGAGGGCGTCGCGGTCGTCGGTGATCGTCACGTCGTAGCCGTCCAGCGCTTGCTCGAACCAGGGGCGCTTGTCGTCGATCGCGTGGAACGGGAAAGTGTTCTCCCCGAGCACGAGGATCTGTGTCATGCCCGATGGGTCGACCGTTCGCCGGATAGCTCCACCGGTCCCGGAAGTTCGCGAGATGCTCTGTGTGGGGTGTTCACACGGACCGCTTGGTCCGTCAACGCATACCGGGTAAACAATTATTAACGTCCGGTGCGTAGGGATCAGTATGGCAACACGCCAGTCCACGTCGGAGCCGACTCCGACATATCACACGTGCAGCTGTGGGAAACAGTTCGAAACCACAGAGGAGCTTCTCGAGCACGCACGGGAATCGCACGGGCTGAGCGTATTCTGAATCGGCGCGCCGGTTCGGGCTGGGCCGGCGCGTCAGTAAGTTCGTACCTGAAACTGCTCGTAGCCACCGTGAGAGTGTTCTAACGAGCCGATCCACCAGTTCCACCGCTCGACGAGCGTGTGGTCCACGGGCGCGTCTTCGAGGTTGTCGAGCACCGCGTCCACGTCGAGTTCGAACCCCAGGTCCTCCTCGACGAGCCCCGAATCCGCGAGATCGCGGG
Organism: Halosimplex yunnanense; assembly: GCF_054504345.1. Lineage (NCBI taxonomy): Archaea > Methanobacteriati > Methanobacteriota > Halobacteria > Halobacteriales > Haloarculaceae > Halosimplex > Halosimplex yunnanense. The sequence goes on from NZ_JBTJEL010000034.1 coordinate 150,795, forward strand.
CCTGTCGGGCGACGACGCGACGCGCGCCGGCGTCGCCCTCGAAGCGGTCGAGCTCCCGTTCCAGCCGATCCCGGTTCACACCTGCTTGTACGCGGCGAACGCCTTGAAACTCCGTATCCACCTTTTTCCGCTCGGGTTTCTTCGGTCGCCGTCGGCGACCTTCGGGAACCGCTCGCGCAAAAACGTGGGCGAAAAAGCGCGAGTGGCGCGGAACGAAGTTCCGCGGACCGTTCGAGCGGGCCGTGCCCGCGAGAAGACGGCGAAGCCGCTCGCGTGAACCAGCGCCTTCGGCGCCGGACGTTATTCCAGCCAGGCGTCTTCGATCTGCAACGTCCCGCGCGTGCCGTCCCACTCGGTCTCGTAGTCCAGTCGGATCGCCCGCTCCATGTGCGGGCCGTCGGTCACCAGCGTCTCGAACTCGCCGCCCTCCCCGAGGATGTGAACGCCGTATTTCTCGCTCAGAGACTCCAGTTCGTCCAGCGCGTCGGCGTCGAGCCGGCGGCCGAGCCACGACTCGTCGAGACCGCCCGCGGCGACGCGGATGATCCGGATCTCGAAGCCCGCCGCGAGCATCTCGTCGGCGAGTTCGCGCGGTTCGCGCTGCCAGAGCGGGGCGAAGACGTCGGCTCCGAGGCGGTCGGCCATCGCCTCGATGCGGGAGGTCTGGTACTCGCTTTCGACCGCCCCGGCGGTGACGCCCGCGAGTCCGCCGGGAAGTTCGTCGGCGAGTTCCTCGAGCGCGGCCTCCAGCGGTTCGAGTTCGGCGTCGCCCTGCGCGCCGGAGTCGACCGTCTCGCTCGCCGCGAAGTCGTCGGGCTCGACCTCGACGAGCGGGATCCCGATGCTCTCCGCAGCGAGGCTTGCCAGCCGCGTCGCGGGGACGTGGTACATGTAGGAGTCGCCCTCGGGGTGGACCGTCGCGAGTCGCTCGACGGGGAGGCCGCGTTCGAGCGCCCGGTACAGCGCCCACGAGGAGTCCTTCCCGCCCGAGAAGAGCGAGACCCAGCCCCCCGCGTCGCCGTCGTCGTCTGTCATACCCGCAGGTAGGCGTGCTCGCTCATTTACGCTCTCTGATCCGAACGGTCGCTCCGATCCGGCGGCGACGGGATGGCCTCGTCCGGTCAGGTCGCCGGGCGACGCCTAATCGCCGCCTTCGCGCTGGTGCGCGAACTCCTGCTCGACGGTGGTACCGCTGAAGTAGGCGGCGAAGCGGACGCCGGCGAGACTCACGAGGACGCCGGCGAGGATGAACAGGGCGAGGCGGGCGCCCGGGGGAGTGATCTCTGCGCCCTGGAAGGCGAGGGGGCCGACGTCGAACGCCGGGATGTCCAGCGCGTGCTCCTTCTCGGAAAGTTCGAGGAAGTACGCGGAGAACCCGCGGACGACGAGGCCGACGGCGACGGCGCCGAAGGGGAGGTTGAGGTAGGCGCTGCGGACGCCCTCGCGGCGGATGAGTTCGTCGAGGAGGCGGCCGGTACTGGCGGCGAGCGCGGCGCCGGTCAGCCAGGGGATGGCGTCGAAGGCGAAGCGACTGGCGAGGACGAACGGGCCGACCGTTCCGGCCGCGGAGACGCCGATCACACCCAGGAAGACGCCGACCAGCGAGAGGCCGGCGGCGACGACGTAGGTGACCAGCGCGACCTGGCCGGAGTACAGCGCTTCCTGTATCTGGCCGGGGAGCGTGGCGAGGTAGGCGTCGACGCCGAGGCCCTTGTAGAGGAGGAACAGGCCGACGACGGCGACGATAGCGCCGGTGGCGACCCCCGGGCTGGTGATGGACCAGAGGACCGGGTAGGCGATGAGAGCGACGCCGAGCGGGACGAGGACGGTCTTGCGGAGTTCCTCGTCGGCGAGGAACTGCTTGAGCAGGTAGTAGGTCGACTCGATGTCCCGCGCCTGCCGGACGACGACGCGGTCGACGGCGTCGACGGTCAGCCGCGACTCGACGATGGGGACCAGCCGTTCGTCCTCGGCGCTGTCGACGACGACGACGGCCGAGTCGGGGTCGTGGTCGTCGATGAGCCCCTCGACCTGTCGGGCGATGGCCCTGTCGGCACTGATCGTATCGTCGGTGCCGGCCAGCACCGCTACGACCGTCTCGTCACCGCCGGTATCGAGATCGCGCGCCACGCGGAGGGCTTCGAGCAGACAGTTGACCTGACTGTCTTCGGGGTCCTCGACGCCGACGTCGACGACGAGGGACTCGACGGCGTCCCGTCCGACGACCGGGGGGTCCGTTCCCTGCACGAGGTCGCCCGCGCGATCGATACAGACGACCAGCGTTGTCACAGTTCGAGGGAAGCGCGGCCGGGATAAAAATCCTCGCGACCGTTCGCGCCCGATCCGCCGCGGGCCGCCCGCCGTCCCGCGGTCGATCGCGGCGGCTGCAGCGACCGTAGCGGCGCGTTCGGCTCAGTTCCGCTCGTCGCGGACGGTGTCGACGACCCCGCGGAGGTAGCCGACGGTGAACCCGCGGGCGCGGTGGCGCCAGTCGGTGTCGCCCTCCATCGCCGGGACGTGGTCGGGGACGACCACGCCGTCGAAACCCACGTCGTGGAGCGTCCGGACTGCCGCGACCGTGTCGAAGTTGCCCTCGTCCACGAACGTCTCGTGGAACTGCGGGACCGTCCCGACCACGTCGCGGAAGTGGACGAAGACGATCTCGTCGCGCTCGCCGAAGGTCCGCAGGACCTCCGTCACGTCCTCGCCCATCTGCGAGAAGCAGCCGAGACAGAGCTTCAGGCCGTGGTTGTCGCTCGGGACGAGTTCCATCGCCTTCTCGAAGTTCTCGACGTTGCGGAACAGCCGGGGGATCCCCCCGAGCGATTCGAGGCTCGGCGGGTCGACCGGATGGAGCGCCAGCTCGACGCCCGCTTCCTCCGCGACGGGGAGGATCCGCTCGAGGAAGGCCTCGTAGTTGTCCCAGAACTCTTCCTCGGTGTACTCCCGATCGAGGCCCGGCGCGAGTTCGTGGGGGTCGTCGATGTCCTCCAGATCGAAGGCCGTGCCCTCGGCGCCGCCGCGGATCTCGACGGGTTCGGTCCGCATCGGGACCACACCGCGGGGGTTCCACTGGTAGCCCAGGATCGGGACCCCGGCCTCGCCGAGGTTGCGGACGAGCCGCTCGATCTGGTCGAGGCGCTGGTCCTTGCCCTCGCGGTCGAACATGATGTCGCCGTACAGCGAGTAGGGGAGCGACTGGATGCCCGCGAGGCGGAGGCCGTGGGACTCGACCTGCTCGCGCGCGGCGACGAGTTCCTCGACAGTGGGGATCGAGTCGGGGCCGACGGCCACGGTGTGGGTGGCCTCGCGGTCGTTGAACTCGTCGGGTTCCTCCTCGGTGTCGGCGTGGTCGACGAACACGTCAGTCGCGCCTAGCTGGCGGAGATAGCGGAGTCGCTCGTCGGAGAGGTTTCGACTGCGGACGCCGACGCGGACGTTCGCGGCGTCTTCGCCGCGACCCTCGCGTTCGCCGTCTCGCTGGCGTGGCTCGCTCATGGCCGGACGTGGACCGCCGGCGGCAAAATACCCACCGGCCGCGGTCGAACTCGCTCGGAACTGGACGATTGAGAACGCGCTTTCGGACCGCTACCGGCGGAATCGAAGCCCCTCGGCGTCGCCGTCGAACGCGCTGGCGAGACCGGCGCCGAACGCGTAGGTCGCCCGCTCGGCGCCGAGGCGGATCCGCTCGCGGAACGGCCGGGCGGGTTCGAACTCCCGGACGACCACCGATTCGTCGAGGCGCTCGGCGAGGGCCGCTTCGACGTCGTCTGCGGTCCCGAGGTGGTCGGCGAGGTCGCGGTCGAGCGCCTCGGGGCCGAGGAACACACGTGCCTCGGTGTCCTCGACGGCCTCGCGGTCGAGACCGCGGCGCTCGGCGACGGTGTCGACGAACTGGTCGTAGTAGTCGTCGACGATGCCCTGAAGATATTCGCGCTCGTGGGGCGGCAGATCCTTCAGGGGCGCGCCGGCGTCCTTGTACTCGCCGGCGGTGAACCCCTCGTAGGAGAGCCCGAGGCGCTCGGCGAGTTCGCTGGCGTTGACGCGGGAGCCGATGACGCCGATAGAGCCGACGAGCGTCCCCTCGCGGACCCACAGCTCGTCGCAGCCGGCGGCGATGTCGTAGCCGCCGCTGGCGCAGGTGTCCGTCGCGTAGCCGACGGTCGGCCCGTTGAAGTCCTCGACCGCCAGCCGGATGTCCTCGCTGGGGACGATCTCTCCGCCCGGCGTGTTGAGTTTCACCAGCAGCGCCTGCGCGTTCGGGTCCGCGTCGGCGCGCTCGATCTGTTCGACCACGTCGTCGGCGCTCGCTCCCATCGGCGATCCGGGGACACCGCGATTGCTCTCGCGGGTGATCGGTCCCTCGACGGCGACTTCGGCGACGTTGTAGGGCGTGACGAGCGAGCCGGCCAGCCGGCTGCCGAGCCACAGCGCGACCAGGGTGGCGAGCCCGACGACCAGTACGCCCGCCAGATCGAGGAGCGATCCGGGGTAGCGGACGAACGCGTACCACGCGCCGACGAAGCCGACGGCGCCCACCAGCCCGGTGACGGCGAGCGGGACGACCGTCCCCTCCACGACGCCGACGGGTTCGCCGTCGTTCGGTTTGCTGCTCACGTGAATTGCCTCCGTGGGGGACTCTCTCGGTCAACGGGAAAGTCTATCGGCGAGTCGCGGCGCGGTCGGTCGCCACCCCGGAAGAACCCGCCCTCAGAACGTGACGTCGTCGAAGTCGCTCCAGATCTCGTAGTCGGTCAACTCGTCCAGCTCGGCGGTGTGGCGTTCGAGCATGTGTTCGGAGACGTTCGTCGTGACGACCCGGTCGGCGTCGAAGCGCTCGGCGGCCGCACGCAGTTCCGCGGCGTCGCCGTGGTACTCCGCGCCCAGCACCGACCCGTCGAAAAAGAGCAGATCCGCGCCGATGCAGTAGTCGGGGACGGTCCCGACGCTGTCCACGTCCGGCGCGTAGACGACGGTCGTCCCCTCCGCGGAGACGGCGTACCCCTGCGTCGGGAACGAGAGCGTGCCGTGCTCGATCTCGAAGGCACGGACCGTGATATCTCCGATCCGGACGTCCTCTCCCGGACCGAGCGGTTCGTACTCGACGTGATCGAGGATGTGGGGGAACGTGTCCTCGGTGAACGTCCTGACGGGGCGGCTGCCGTAGACGGTGACGTCCTTGCCGAAGGTGGCGTGGTCGAAGTCGGCCTCGTTGCGGACGTGCCGGCGCATGGCCGCCTGGTCGAGTTCGTTGATCCCCCAGTAGTTGTCGAAGTGCGCGTGCGTCGCGAAGAAGCCGTCGACGTCGTAGACCTCCTCCTCGTGGAGCTGCCCGGCGATGTCGGGACCGATGTCGAGGACGACGGTCCGGTCTGCGGCCTCGACGAGGACGGCCGGGCGGCGACGACGCTCGCTCTCGGCGCAGTACTCGCAGTCACAGAGCGGCGCGGGGATGCCGACCGCATCCCCGGTCCCCATGAGCGTGGCGCGCATGCGAACGTTTGGGCCGAGCGGCCGAAACGGGTTTCGCCTCTCAGAATTCGAACGTGTTCGCTCGTCGCGCCGCCCGGACGGGACCGAGCGCGGCCGCGGATCCGCTGGCGTTCAGTCGCCGAACGGGCCGCCACCGCCGCCCATACCGCCCATGCCGCCCATACCGCCACCGCCGCCGCCCTGCATCTGCTTCATCATCCGCTCCATATCGGCGTCGCCCATGCCCTGGAACTGGTCGAGCATCTGGCGCATGGCGTTGTACTGTTCGAGCAGTTCCCGCACACGTTCCTCGGGCTTGCCGGAGCCGCGGGCGATGCGCTCGATGCGGCTCTTGCCGACGGTGCGGGGGTTCTCCAGTTCCTCGTCGGTCATCGAGTCCATGACGACCTCGAAGTCCTGCAGGCGCTCCTGAGTGACGTCCATCGCGTCGTCGGGGAGCTGGTCCATGAGCCCGCCGCCCATCCCGGGGATCATGTCCATCACCTGATCGAGCGGCCCCATCTTGTTCATCGTCTCCATCTGCTTGCGCATGTCGTAGAGGGTGAACTTCCCCTCCATCATGTCCTCGGGCTCCCAGTCGTCTTCGTCCTCGCCCGTCTCCTCCATCGCGCGCTCGACGCGCTCGGTGAGCTGTTTCAGGTCGCCCATGCCGAGCAGCCGGGAGATGAAGCCCGACGGCTCGAAGCGCTCGATGTCCTGGACCGTCTCGCCGGTCCCGAGGAAGGCGATCGACGAGCCGGTCTCGTTGACGGCGGCGAGAGCGCCCCCACCTTTCGCCGTCCCGTCGAGCTTCGTGATGACGACGCCGTCGATGCCGATGGAGTCCTCGAACTCCTGAGCCTGGTCCTTGGCGGACTGGCCCATCGCCGCGTCGAGGACGAGCAGGTCCCGGTCCGGCTGGACTTCTTCCTCGATGTCCTCGATCTGGTCGATGAGCTCCTCGTTGAGACCGTCGCGGCCGGCCGTGTCGACGATGCGGATGTCGGCGTCTTCGGTCGCCTCCAGCCCCTCGCGGGCGATGGTGACGGGGTCGTCCTCGTCAGGGTCGCCGTAGAAGTCGACCTCGGCGCGCTCGGCCATCTCCTTGGACTGGTCGTAGGCGCCGGGGCGGTCGGTGTCGGTCTGGACGATCGCCGGGCGCAGGCCCTTCTTGGAGAACCACCACGCCATCTTGGCGGCGGTGGTGGTCTTCCCCGACCCGTAGAGGCCGGCGAGCATGATCGTCTGCGATTCGAGCGGGAGTTCGGTCGACTCGCCGACGAGGCCGACGAGTTCGTCGTAGACGACGCGGAGGACCCAGTCGTGGGCGGAGGTGCCCGCGGGCGGCTCCTCTTCGAGCGCGCGGGTCTTGATGCTGTCCGACAGGTCCATCACCAGATCGACGTCGACGTCGGCCTGCAGCAGCGAGCGCTGGATGTCCTTGACGACCTCCTCGACGTCCTCTTCGGAGATGCGGGACTGTCCCCGGAGGTCGTTGAGGGTGCTCCGGAGCGACGTGCCCAGATCGTCGAGTACCATTTGCAGGCGAGTACGCGGCCGGTCCGTTAAAGACTTTGTACTCCCGCGGGCGCGCTGGTTAGCTCAGGATCGAACGGTGAGGGACGGCATTTTCTGCGTGTTATATGCCCGAAAACGCCGCCCTTAACGGTTTTTTGGACGAAGTAAACTCTCACCAGACTAAAGCATATTTGATGAGAAAAACCAATTGATAACTATGGATTCGCTGTCCGACCCTGCTGCCCTTTTCGAACGGCAGGACGTACCTTCCGGTGAACTGACGAAGTCGTTCCCCGACGAAAAATTCGAATCGGTCCGGAAACGCTATGAGGGGCTTGATGGCGTCGCGATGGTCGGGATCGGCGCCGATAATCAGGTCCTCCTGATGGGTAAGGGAGCGTGGGCGCCGCTCGGCGCAGACGTTACCGAAGGCGACGATTGGGTGGCCGCCACCCGAAGTGGTATCGAGAAGTTGGCCGGTGTCGAGATCGAAGTCGACTCGCCCGAACTCGTTGAGTCGGTCACGTTCTCGCGTGATGGATCGACGGACGATTCGCTCGAATCGACGGTCGTGCACTTCAGCGCCTCGCTCGCCAACGATGTCCCCGAATTCCGAAACGATCCGACGGTCAGTGAGGAACTCCGTACGAGTCACGACGTGTCCGAGCTCCCGGAGTTCGCCTGGTTCGGTCAGGTGCCCGAGAACACGCATCCAAATCACGAAGAGCACGTTCGCGTCTTCTTCGAGTAAAATGCTCTGGGGTGTTTAGAGGGCCGTAGATCCCCCAGTCGGCGGCATCTGGCGGCTGGGGGAGACCAGCCAGCGGTCGTTCGGGCGGCGTGGAACTAAGAGGCCGGAGGGCGGAGTCGAAAGTATGATTCGGGCCCGTAGGCGCCGCGATCGGTCGTGACCCGGGAAGGCCGCGGCGACCCGACCGACCGCGTGGAGTACGAGCCGGTCAGCGTCGTCGAGCTGCTCGGCGAGATGAAAGACATCGCCGAGCTGCTCATCGACCTGTCCTATTCCTCCGTCCTCTTCGACAGCCGGGCGCTCGCCGAGGAGGTCCTCGAACTGGAGTCGGAGATGGACGTCCTCCAGCTGCAGGCGCGGATGAGTCTCGTGATGGCCGGCCGTTCTCCGGACGAGGCGGAGGAACTGGCCCCGATCTTCGGCATCGTCGGCGCCGCCGAGAAGATCAGCGACGCCGCCGGCGACATCGCGAAGGTCGTCCTCGACGACGTCGGGCTGCCGGCGTCGCTGCGGGCGGCGCTGCCCGACCCCGTCGAGACGCTGGCGCGGGCGGAACTGACGGCCGAGTCGACGTTCGCCGACCGGACGCTCGCGGACATCAACATGGAGACGGAGACGGGCGTCCGGGTGCTGGCGATCCGCCGCGGCGACGACTGGGTGCTCAACCCCGACCGCGAGACGACGCTGCGAGCCGGCGACGTGCTGCTCTGTCGCGGGCCGGACGACGGCATCCAGGGCGTCTACGAGACGCTGACCGGCGAGGCCTTCGAGCGGCCGGAGATGGGCGAGTCGGCGATCGACGACCTCGACCGGGCGGTCGAGACGGTCGTCCTGATGAAGAACGTCAGCGAACTCGCCGTGGACCTGGCCTACGGGAGCGTGCTGTTCGACGACCCCGAACTCGCGCGGGAGGTGAGCGAACTGGAGGTCGAGGTCGACGGGCTCAAATCGCGGTTCGAGGCGTGGGCGCTCCGGGCGGCCGCCGAGGTCGAGGATCCGGTGACGATCCGCGGCCTGCTCCACCTCGCCGCCAGTACGGAGGTCATCAGCGACGCCGCGCTGGAGATCAGCGAGGGCGTCCTCCGGGGACTGGGGAGCCACCCGGTCGTCCAGGCCGCGGTCGAGGCCTCCGACGAAGTGCTCGTCAGCGTCCGCGTCGAACCCGGCAGCGACCTTGACGGGGCGACCATCGCCGAGGAGGCGCTCCGGACCACGACTGGAATGCTCGTCATCGCGATCCGTCGTGAGTCCGACGGCGGTGGCGCGGTCGTCGACGCGGACCACGGGGCAGACGAGGGCGCGGCCGGCGACACCGAGCCCGAGTGGCTGCTGACGCCCGACCCGGAGACGACGCTCCGGGCGGGTGACAACCTCATCGCGAAGGGGACGCGTACGGGCGCCGACCGCCTGCGGGATCTGGCCGGATGAGCGCCGCGAGCGACTGGTCGGTCGGCGGGATCACCCGCCGGTTGTTCCCGATCCTGGTCGCGCTCACGGTGCTGGAGCTGCTCGGCGGGCTCACGTTGGGCAGCTTCGAGTCGACGCTGCGCCGGTACCCCTCGCTGCTCGTGCTCGTCCCGGTGACCATCGGCACGGCGGGCAACCTCGGGAGCATCCTCTCGGCGCGCCTGTCGACAGCCTTCCACCTCGGCCTGCTCTCGTTCGACGCGAACGACCCGGAGCTGCTGGGGAACGCGATCACGACCGTCCTGCTGGCGGTGACGGTGTTTCCGGTCGTCGGCGTGGGCGCGTGGGTCCTCGCGCTGGCGACTGGCGGGACGCGGCTCCCGATGCTGACCGTCGTGGCCGTGGCGTCGCTGAGCGGCGTCGTCCTGGCGGCGCTGGCCATCGTCGTCACCGTCACGGCCGCCTACGGCGCTTACCGCTTCGAGGCCGACCCCGACGACGTGGTGATCCCGGTCGTGACCAACGTCTGTGACGTGCTCGGCGTCCTCGTGCTGTTCGGCGTCGTCCGGGTGGTCGTCGCGTGAGACCGAGCGGTATCGGCGCCGGGTCGGTCACCGAGACCGTCAGGGAGGCCTACCGCAGCGCGCTCCCGACGCTGCTGGTCAGCGCGCTCGGCGGCCTGCTCGCCGGCGGTATCCTCGGCGGGATGGAGTCCCAACTGGAGGCGGTCCCGGGACTGCTCGTCGTCGTCCCGGCCTTTCTGGCCATCCGCGGGAGCGTCTACGGATCGCTGGGATCGCGGCTGTCGAGCGCGCTCCACCAGGGGCTGATCGAGGCGCGGTTCGAGGCCGACGACCGGCTGGTCAGCGCCGTCGCCGCGGCGCTGATCAACGGCGTCGCGGCCAGCCTGATCGCCGCGGTGCTCGCGTTCGTCGCGCTGGTCGCGCTCGGCCAGTCGGTCGCGCCGCTGTGGACGCTCGCGGCCATCGCGCTCATCGGCGGGGTCCTCTCGGGGATCGCGCTGACGGTGGTGATCGTCGTCGTCGTCTTCGGTGGCTACCGTCGCGGGATGAACCCCGACGACCTGGTCGGCCCGGCGATGACCACCGCCGGCGACATCTTCGGCATGGCCTCGCTCTACCTCGCGACCCTGTTCGCGCTCGGCCTGACCTGAATCGTGAGTGGAGGGTGGCTCTCGCGCCGTTCGCGCTCGCTGCGGTCTCCGTCGGAGCGCCGAGTCCGCCGTCGAAACTGAACGCGCACGTGACCCGCCGCAGCGATACGCACACGAAACGTCGAAGTACGGGGGGTCCAAACGTCCGCGCATGGCAGACCTCGCAAGTTCGGCGACGCAACTCGTCGAGAGCATCCTCGAAATGCCGGGCCACTTCCAGGACGTCGCGATGCACGACCCGCTGAACGTCGTGCTCATCGGGCTAGGCGCGCTGTTCGTCACGCTCCCGGTCATCGCGATGGGCTACCTCTCGCTGGGCGCGTTCTTCTCGCTGTTCACCGGCGCGAGTTCGCCGCCGCCGGAAGCGCGATAGACCAGGCGCGCGACACTCCCGGATTACGTCGTGGCCGCCGCTCCGAGTAGCTCGATGGCCCGCTCGACGTCGGGGCCGAGCGGCGCGGCGGCGACGAAACTGTCCGCGTACTCCAGCACTGCGTCGATCTCCGCTTCGACTTCTCCAGGTGTCCCCGCGATGCAGAAGGCGTCGAGCATCGCCTCGGTGACCCGCTCGGCAGCTGTGCGGAACTCGCCGGCCGAGACCGCGTCGCCGACCGCCTCGGCGGCCTCGTGGTCGATGTCGTGACGCTCCAGTACGGGCGGGGGCGCGCCGCCGGCGACGAACGCGACGGGGAAGCGTGCGGCTTCCCGGGCCGCGTCGCCGTCTTCGGCGACGCTCACCGACGCGTAGGCGGCGAAGTCGAACTCGCCGCGCTCGTCGGGACGGTCGGCCAGCCCTTTCGCGACGCGGTCGCTCGCCCACTCGTAATCGCGGGGGTGAGCGCCGTTGAACAGCACGCCATCGGCGTGTTTGGCGGCCATGCTGGTCATGTGCGGGCCCTGCGCGCCGACGTAGACCCGGATCGACCCCACGTCGTAGTTGAGGCCGGCGTCGTCGGCCCGGAAGGTGCCGTCGTGGTCGACGCGCTCGCCGTCCCAGAGCCGCTTCGCGACTTTGAACGACTCCAGCACCCTGCGGAGCGGCCGGTCGGGGTCGATGCCGAGGTTGGCGAGCGTCGAGGCGTCGCCGGGACCGATCCCGAAGACGCCGCGGCCGTCGCTGTACTCGTCGAGCGTCGCCATCTGCGAGGCGAGCGTTACCGGGTGCGTCTCGAAGGGGTTAGCGACGCCCGGGCCGACGAGGATGTCGTCGGTCGCGGCGGCGAGCGCCGTCAGCGCCGCGAACTGGTCGCGGTTGTTGTAGTGGTGGCTGACGAACGCGGCGTCGAAGCCCGCCTCCTCCGCAGTTTCGCCGAACTCGGCGAGCGTCGAGACCGGGTGCTCCGGGGTGAGTTCGACGGCTCTCATCGATTCTCGTCCTCACCGTCGCTTCCGCCGTTACTGTCGTCGTCTCCGTCGCTCCCCTCGCCCCGCAGTCGGTCGCGGTCGTAGTCCCACTCGCGGAGCGCGTCGCGGACGTAGTCGGCGTTCTCCGACCGGAAGAGGCCGTCGTGGGGCTCGTGGTCCCCGAACTCGAAGTCGCGGACGACGGCGACGGGCAAGCCGTCGTCGCCCTCGCCAGTCAGGAGGTTTGCGGCCGCGGCGAGTTCGTCGACGACGGCCTCGACGGTGACGCCCAGTTCGCGGCCGTCGCGGTCGTGTTCGCCGCGCCAGTCACGGGCCGCGGGCATTCCGGCCCAGCCGATGGCGACCCCGCGCTGGCCCTGCCTGAAGGGCCGGCCCGAGGTGTCGGTGACGACGACCGGGACGTCGAGGGTCTCGTGGATCCGCTCGGCGCTGGCCGAGGGGTCCTCGGGCAGCAAGAGCAGGTCCGCGTCGGGGACGTTCGAGCGGTCGATGCCCGCGTTGACGGAGATGTGACCGAAGCGCGTCACGGCGAGCAAGAGCGGCTGTTCGGTGAGCAGCTCTCGGCTCTCGTCGATGACCGCCTGCGCGAAGCGGGGGTCTTTCTCCTCGCCGGCGAGGGCGCCGATGCGCTCGGCGATCCGCTCGGCCTGCGGACCGGGGTCGAAGTCGCTCAGGTCGGCCTGTCGGCCTTCCGCCTTCGAGACGATAGAGTGGGAGACGCAGACGACGTCGCCCTCCCGTAGGTCGACGCGCTCGGCGATCAACTCGCCGACGTCGTCGCCGGGGCGAACCTCGGGGATGTCCTCGACCGCAAATAGTTCCATACCCGCCCTGCGGTACGCCCGGGCAAAAACACCCCGCTACGAGCAGGCTTCGCCCGGACCGGTGACGAACGGCCCCGTCGCGCGGAGGCCAGTACGTCGACGGACGCGGCCAGCCCTCAGAGGGTCTTTGACAGACAGGTCGCCGACGACGGACAGAGATCGGCGAACTGGGTGGTCTCGCGGATGGCCGCCGGCGCGTCGGTCCGCTCGATCTCCTCGTACCCGCGGGCGGCGAAAAACGCCGCCGCCGTCGTCGTGAGCAGGTAGAGCCGGTCGACACCGTCGGTGCGCGCTCGTTCCTCCAGCGCGTCGCAGACGGCCGAGCCGACGCCCTCGCCCCGCGCCGACTCGACGACGACGAGCGACCGGAGGAGTGCGTCCGCGCCGTAGGTCTCCAGTCCGCCGACGGCGACCGGGTCCCGGGCTGCCGTTTCGGCTGGAACGGGCTCGCCGTCACCGTCGAGGCCGTCGGCGTACCCGAGGTAGAACCTGCCCCGGCCGGACCGCACGTCGCCCGACGGGAGGTCGTTGCGGTCGAGCAGCGATTCGACGGTCGAGAGCGCCGCTCCGTCGGCGCGGCGGAGGCGGACGGACGGGCCACCCATGCGTCGCTGTTCCGTCGCGACCGGCAAGTAGGTTTGCCGGTGCGGATCGGCCTGATCCGGTCGGCCGCGGCCGTGCCCGATCCGTAACGCTGGTGGTCGGGCCCCGCACAGGGATGCTCATGTCCGAAACCCCCGCACGCGACGAGGTCGGCGACCTCGCGGACGTCGCCGTCGAGGCGGTCGAGTCCGCCGGTGAGTACCTCCGCGAAGCCTTCCGCGACGGCGGGACTCCCGCAGACTACACCGCGACGGACGTCAAAGCCGAAGCCGACCGCGAGGCCGAGCGGCGGGTCCTCGATGCGATCTCCGCGGTCTACCCCGACCACCGCATCTCCGCCGAGGAGTCGGGCGACCACCCCGGTGACGGCGAGTACCGCTGGGTGGTCGACGCCCTCGACGGGACGAACAACTTCACGGTCGGCGTCCCGACGTTCGGCGTCGCCGCGACCGTTTGCGACCGGCAGGGACCGGCCGGTCCGGAGGACGATCCGGTCGCGACCGCCGTCCACGTCCCAGTTCTCGACGACACCTACGTCGCCGAGCGCGGGGGCGGCGTCCGGTACAACGGGACCACCGTCGAGGTCACCGACGGCGTCACGCTGCCGCCCGAGAAGGCGACGGTCGGGCTGATAATCGGCCAAGAGGTCGTCTCGGGCGGCGCCGAGCGCCGCGAGTGGGACGCCATCGCGGAGTCGGTACGCGGGGTCTGCAAACGCGGCATCCAGACGTGGGCGCCCGTGGTCTACTGGGGCCTGCTCGCCCGCGGGCAGCTCGACGGCTTCGTCTGTTACTACCCCGCCGAGCGCGAGCAGGTCGCCGGCGAACTCCTCGCTCGCGAGGCCGGCGCCGTCGAACACGCCGACGGCCCGCTCACCGTTTTCGGCGCCAACGAGGAGACGTGTGACGTGCTCTGGGATGCGGCCACCGACGCGCTCTGAACCGGTTTACTGCCGTGGCGCGCGCTGTCGCGCGCTTTCATGCGCGCGGCGGAAGTCGTGCGAGGGATGAGGAGCGCAGGAGCGCAGCGACGAGTACCGGAATCGGCTGGGGAGGCGTGTGGCCGTCTGTGGTGCCGTGCGGGGCGGATGCTGTTGCGGTGGCAGTGCTGTCCTGGCGGACTGAAAGGGCGAGGCGGGCTCGCGTGCAGTTCAGTCGTCTGAGCAGGCACTATCTGCGCGGGCGGTGCGGAGAGCGCGGATATCCTGCTCAGCGACCGCGAGCGCGCAGAGGGCTTTCATCGCCTGCTGTCCGCTGCGATAGCGGTCACTACAACTCCTAGCGAGCGCGCCGAGGGCTTTCATCGCGTAGCGCATCCTGCGGTACTGTATCCCCTATGGGGCGGCTCGAAGCCGGTAAAATTCACGCACAGCCGACGATCCGGTCCAGTATCACCTCTCTCGATCCGGCCGAAAGACTCATCGCGCAGTTCGGTCTACCGGTTCCAATGAGTGTCGTGGGTGATTTCACTGTTTCCGCCGAGGCGTTCGCACTCGGCGATTCTCTCGAGGCTGCCCCTGCGGTCACCGTGGAGTTCGACCGGCTCGTCGCGCACAGCCGGGACTGGATCATGCCGTTTCTCTGGGCGTCGGCTGACGAGGACAGTTTCGAGGCGTTCGAGGAGGCGATGGCCGACGACCCGTCGGTCGCGTCGTTCGAGGTGACCGACGCGTTCGCGGGGGCGCGGCTGTACGAGATGACCTGGAGTCGCGCGGTCGCGCGGGTGGTCGACCTCGTGCTCGACCACGAGGGGGCGATCATCGACGCGACGGGTCGCTCGGGCGAATGGGAGCTGCGGGTCCGCTTCGGCGACCGCGAGCGGCTGGGCCAGTTCCACGCGCACTTCAAGAACAGCGGCGACGTGACGCTCCACCAGCTGTTCTCGCCGAACGAGCCCCACAGCGGGACGTTCAACCTGACGGCGAAACAACGCGACGCGCTCATCGCGGCCTTCGAGGCGGGCTATTTCGAGTCCCCGCGTGGCGCGACCGCGACGGAGCTGGCATCGTCGTTCGACATCTCCCAGCAGGCGTTCTCCCAGCGGCTGGACCGGGGGATCGCCCGTCTCGTGGAGAACGCGCTGCTCACCGGCGACGTCAGGGATACTTGAACGCCTTCGGTATCTCACCCGTCGGCTTACCCCCGGATATCTCCTACCGTGAGAGAACGAGATGGACTCCCAGCACACTTCTTCTGATCCGGACGCGCTGTTCGAACTCCTCGCGGACCCGCGCCGTCGTCGCCTGCTCGAAGTACTCGAGGAGACCGGGCGCGGCGAGCGGGCGCCGCTGGCCGACCTGAGCGAGCGCGTCGCCGTTGCCGAAGGGACCACTGAGGGCGAAGCACGCCACGGCGTCGCCGTTGCTCTCCACCACGTTCACCTCCCGAAACTCGACGAGGCAGGGCTCGTGGAATACGACCCGGAGACCCGAGTCGTCGAGACGACCGACCGGTCGGCTGCGGCCGCCGGACGGCTCGTCACCGAGGAGTGACGCCCGGGACTCGCTGTTGAATCGACTCGACCGGTCGAAATCCAGTCCTTAGCGCTCGTGGACGGTCACGTCGAGCCGACCGTCCGAGACGTCGGCGGTCATCATCGTCGCCCGGTCGGCGGGCGCAGCGCCGGTCGCGCTGCCGGGGTTCAGGATCCGAACGCCGTCGTGTTCGCGGTCGACGACCTCGTGGGTGTGACCAGCGACGCCGACACGGGGTTCGTCGGCTTCCTCGCGGACCGCTCGCGCGACCCGATCGATCCAGCCGCGCTTCGAACCGCTGCCGTGGGTCACGACGAGGGTGACGTCGCCGACTTCGACTGTCGCGCGCTGGGGGAGGCCGACGCGCGGGTCGGTGTTTCCGGCGACTGCGACGAGGTCGCCGGCCAGGTCCTGCATATCGGCGAGTGCGCTTTCGGAGTCGAAGTCGCCGGCGTGGACCACGCGGTCGGCCGAGCGGATCCGCTCGCGGAACTGGTCGGGGATCCGTCGCGCTCGGGAAGGGATGTGCGTGTCGCTGACGAGGGCGAGTTCCATGCGCGGGGGTTCGACTGGCTCCCCCAAGTCGGTTTGCCCCGCGGCACCGCTCGCGGGCGAACGCACTCGCGGCGCTCCGCCCAGACCCTCGTAGCGCCGGCCCCTGGACTCTTGCCGGCCGGCGACGAACTACCGGCTGACGATGACCGACGAGGCCGACGACCGGGACCCAGCCACCGACGGTCGGGATTCGGCCGCTGATCTCACGGAGACCCACGTCGTCACGGTCTTCCTGCGGAACGGGAGTGACGTACTCCTGCTCCGCCGTAGCGACGCGGTGGGATCCTACAGCGGTCGGTGGGGCGCGGTCGCGGGCCACGCCGAGGGCGACCCCGACGCGGCGGCCCGCCAGGAGATCCGCGAGGAGACGGGGATCGACCCGGAGACGGCGACCACGCTCGTCCGCCGGGGCGACCCGTTTGCAGTGACCGACACGGACCTGGGGACGCGGTGGGTCGTTCACCCCTACCTCTTCGACTGCGAGTCGCGAGCCGTCGATACCAACGAGGAGACGGCCGAGTTCGAGTGGGCACCGCCGACCGACGTCCTCCGTCGCGAGTCGGTCCCGGACCTGTGGACGTCCTACGACCGGGTGCGACCGACACCAGCGTCGATCGCCACGGACGCCGACCACGGCGCCGCCTACCTCTCGCTGCGGGCGCTCGAAGTCCTGCGCGACGAGGCCGCGCTCGCCGCCAGCGGAGGAGCCGAGCGCGGAACGGGCTGGACGGAACTCGCTACGACTGCGGAGGAACTCCTCGACGCTCGCCCGGCGATGGCCGTGGCCACCAACCGCGTGAACCGCGCGGTCTCCCGCGCCAGCGACGACCGTACTCCGGCCGCACTCGAAGCCGCTGCCCACGAAGGTATCGAGCGAGCCGACGCCGCAGACGCCGACGCAGCGGCACTCGCCGCAGATCGGCTTCCAGATCGGATCGCGACCCTCTCGCGGTCGGGGACGGTCGCCGCGGCGCTCGAACGCGCTGACCCGGACGCAGTGCTGGTCGCCGAGTCGCGGCCGGGCCGAGAGGGGGTCGGGACGGCCGAGCGACTGGCGACGGCGACCGACGCGGAAGTGACGCTGACGACGGACGCGGCGCTGGCCGACCGACTGGCCGCGACGGACATCGAAGCGGTGGTCGTCGGCGCCGACACGGTCCTGCCGGACGGCCGGGTTCTCAACAAGGTCGGCACGCGGGCAGCGGCGGTTGCTGCCGCGAGCGAGGGGATCGACTGCTTCGTCGTCGCCGCGAGCGACAAGATCGCACCGGCCGAACGCGACAGTCACGGCGACGGCGCTGTCGATGACGCTCCTGTACAACCCGACCGCGAGGAGCGCGATCCCGCCGAAGTGTACGACGGCGACGCCGACCTGCAAGTCGCGAACCCCACGTTCGACGTGACGCCGGCCGCTCTGGTTGACGTACTCGTGACCGAGCGGGGGATACTCGACACCGACGGAATCGCCGAGGTCACCGCCGAGCACAGCGAACTGGCGAACTGGCAGTAACTGGCGTCAGTTCTCGTCGGACACCGCGTCGGGGAACGCCTCGCGGACGGGTTCGGGCGCGCGATAGTCGCGGTACTCGGCGGCGGCAGTCACGCACAGCAGCCCGGCAAGCAACACGACGCCGGTGGCGTTGGAGTCGCCGACGTCGACCCGGTCGAGGACGTTGTGGAACCAGAAGAGGTTCGCCAACGGGGTGGCGTGGAACTCGTGTGCGTACTCGCCGGCGGTGACGGGGAGGAACCGCCATGCGTCCGGTATCATCGCCCAGATACCGCCGATGACGACGAGCGTCCGCTGGAAGGGGGCGTCCGGGAGGACGGTCAGGACGACTGCCGTACACGCTGCCCCGACGGCGAAGTGCGCGATGGCGAGCGACATTCCGATCTGCGAGGGTGTTCACCGGCCCGACATAATTCTCTGTCGACCCGGACGGGTATCTCTACCCGCCGCACGTCTTTTCACAGAGAACCCCGTTCGAGCGAACAGTGACAGCGAACGCAGACACCGACGCGGTCGCCGCACGGGTCGTCCTCCGCTACGACCCCGTGACCGACCGCGTCTCGGAGGAACTGTCGAAGCCGCGGTACAGCGCCTATCTCCGGACCGAGGAGGCCGGGCCGGTCGCCGCCGGCGATGCCTGGGAGCACTTCGTCAGCCGTGGCTGCGGCGCCACCCGTGACGTCACGCTCACCGTCGAAGCGGTCGAAGGCGGTCAGCGGGTCGGCGAGGAGACCGAGTTCACGTTCGTGCCGGCCGAGGAAAGTACGAGCGTCGACGAGTGAACTCGGGGCGGAAGCCGCTACGATTCGTCGAGAGCTACGGGGACGCCGGCAGCGGCCACGTCGGCGGCGAAGGCCCGCGAATCGGTTTCGAGCGTCGAGAACGTGTTGTAGTGGACGGGAACGACCAGCTCCGGTTCCATCACGGCGGCCAGCGCCGCGGCCTCGTGACGGTTCATCGTGAACCGCGGTCCGATCGGGGGGCAGAACACCGAGACGTCGACGTTCTGGTGCGGGCCGAGCGCGTCCGTGTCGCCGGGGTAGAGGACGCGCTTGCCCTCCACGTCGACGACGAACCCGCAGCCGAACCCCTCGGGGTGGAACGGGGTGCCGTCGGGGCGGGTATGCGGGCCGTTCTCCTCGTTGTAGGCCGGGACCGTCCAGACGGGTACGTCCTCGACGGTCAGGCTGTCCGTGTCGCCGACCGTCTCGACGTCGTAGGGCAGCGACGACAGCGGCGGTAACTCGCGGTCTTCGACGCCCTGCTCGATGCCCTCGAACGCCACGATGGTCGTATCCTCGCCGGCGACCCGCTCGACGCCGTCCGGGTCGTAGTGGTGAACGTGGGTGAGACAGACCACGTCGGCGTCCTCCGGTCGGTAATCTTTCGCGGGCGGGTGGCCGACGCCGTCGGTGTCGGGCTCCCACTCGCCGGTGAGGACGCCGTACCGTCCGGGATCGGTGTAGACGACGGTGTCCTCGCCGGCGAACCGCAGCGTGGCGTAGCCCAGCCACTCGACGGTTATCCCGTCGTGGCGTACGGTCATTGAAAGAGCTACGCTCCCCGGCCCACATAAGTCGGGTGCTTGTCGGTCGGCTACGTGCGTATTCGATCGATCCCAATGTATACGAACACGGGACCGGACGGGACGTCGAGCGACCCAGCCGACCGACTCCCGGCACGATCTGTGCCTATCATCGACCGGCTATCTGAATATAGAAAATCTGATTAAAACACGATCCAGTCATCAGAACAATGTATATCTAGCGTCCGAATTTTGGGCTTCCCGTCGGGTGGTCACTTTTAGTAACCCAGCCAAGAGATCAGTCGCAGTCATGATAAAGGCGGCTTAGAAACCGCTAGCAGGCTGTGAGGTCGTCGATGTATCCGTGGGTCGCTCTTCGAACCGTAGGCTCGTGGAGTGAGTCCGGGTCGGCAGGTCGAACTGCACGGACTGCACGAATCCACAGACTGAGATCCGCCGGAATCCGGATTTCTGACGGATTCCTCGGTACACAGACTGGTATCGATTGAAGCCGTCTCTGATGGCGTCGTGGATCGGCCCGCAGCGTCGCACGTGTTCCGGCCATCGTGTGGGTGTAAAATGATAAGATAAGACTAATACATAGTAGAATTACGTTTGATGGACGATTGCCGTCGAGAAATCGCTAGTGGAGCTTCCGGTGAGGGATTCGACGGTGAGCGCGCTGCGAACGGCGGCGGACCGACCGGGTCAGTCCGGGGTCGCCGACCGGCGGCCAGCGTTTAGTCCGCGACGAACGGGCGGAGTTCGATCGAGAACGACACGGGTTCGGGTTCGACGCGGTACCGTTCGAGCGTCGTCGGGCCGCAGCTGCCGGTCCCGAGGCCGCAGTGGGTGTGGTCGAGCGAGACGGAGATTTCGTCGCGCTCGGGCAGTTCGTGGACGTGATCCGCCGCTTCCAGGTCCGCGGTGGTGTAGCGATGGGCAGTCATGTCGAGCAGCGACTCCCCGGTTACGCGCAACCCGACGCCGCTCCCGTCGGTGAAGGTCGCCCAGCGCACGTCCGTTCGGTTCCCGTTCTCCTGCGGCCGGACGTAGGGCGTGTGCAGGTCGGTCACGTCGCGCTCGTAGCGGCCGACCAGCGACGATCGCTTGCTGTCGGCGTAGGACTCACCCGGACCGCGGCCGTACCACGTGACCGTCTCGAAGTCGCCGGGCAACTGCAGGTCGAGGCCGACCCGGGGCAGTGACGGAATCACGGACATGTCACCCTCCGGTTCGAGCCGGGTGTCGACGGTGACCGACCCGTCGCCAGCGACCGTGTAGGTCTGCTCTGTGGCGAAGCCGTGGTCGTAGATCGGCGGCGCGAGCCGGCCGGAAACGGTGATCTCGACGGCGTCCTCGCCCCGTTCGTGCGTCACTTCGTCGGCCCGGAACTGCAGGCTGTCGAGGCCGTGCTCGCGCCAGATCTGCGCGAACCCGATGGTCCAGAACTGCCCCGGCTGAAGCGTCGCTTCCCGCTCGGAGAGCGCGGTCAACCGCGAGAGGAGCTGTCCGTCAAGAGGGAGCCCGCGGTCGTTGTCCGTCGGCGCCCGCCAGAGGTCGACGCGCGGCCCCTCCGCGAGGAGTTCGCGTCCGCGGTAGGTCAGCGAGTCGACGACCCCGTGGGTGTCGTCGAACAGGAGTTCGAACTCGGAACCGGAGACGACGATGCCGTCGTCGGTCCGCTCGGTGGTGAGCGGCGCGCTGTCCGCATACGGCGTCGCTGGCTCGCCGCTGCCGGGCAGTTCGAACTGCCCGGTCGCGATGGTGTGCCCGGCGTCGGCCCACGCGGCCGCACCCGCGAGCGAGACTTCGATCGTCAGCAGATACTCGGCGTCGCCCCGTTCAGTTCTCTCGGCGTCCGCGAGCGGGACCGCCACGGTCCCGCGCTCGCCGGGTTCGACGGCGGGGAGTTCGAGCGCGCCACTCTCGACGACCTCGCCGTCGGCTTCGACGCGCCACGAGGCACGCAGGTGATCGAGCGAGCGGAAGTCGTAGCGGTTCTCGACGACCACCTCGCCGCTGTCGAGGTCTCCCGCGGCGAGCGTCACGGGCTCGATTACCTTCTTGTACTCGACGAGGCCCGGCGACGGCTCGCGGTCGGGGAAGACGAGGCCGTTGATGTTGAAGTTCGCGTCGTTGGGCTCGTCGCCGAAGTCGCCGCCGTAGGCGAACCACTCCTCGCCGTCGTCGGTCCGCTGGCGCAGCCCCTGGTCGAGCCAGTCCCAGACGAATCCTCCTTGCAAGCGCTCGCACTCGTCGATCAGGTCCCAGTACTCGCCGAGGCTTCCGGGCCCGTTGCCCATCGCGTGGGCGTACTCGCACATGATGACCGGATGGTCGTAGTCGTCCGCGGCGGCCCACGCCTCCAGTTGCTCCCACGGCGGGTACATCGGCCCGACGATGTCCGAGACCTCCTGTTCGGTGTCGGGCTCGTAGTGGATCGGCCGCGTCGGGTCGCGCTCGCGGGTCGACTCGGCCATCGCGACGTGGTTCTCGCCGAAGTCCGACTCGTTGCCGAGCGACCAGACGACGACGCTCGGGTGGTTCTTGTCCCGCTCGACCATCCGGACCATGCGGTCGACGTACGCGTCGCGCCACTCCGGCGCGTCGCTGATATGGGGCGTCTCCGGCGCGTTCTCCATCCCGTGGCACTCGATGTCCGTCTCGTCGAGGACGTACAGCCCGTACTCGTCACAGAGGTCGTAGAACCGGGAGTCGTTGGGGTAGTGAGCCGTCCGGACGGCGTTGACGTTGTGGCGTTTCATCAGCTCGATATCCTCGCGCATCGCGCCGATCGGGACGTGACGGCCGCGGTCGGGGTGGAAGTCGTGGCGGTTCACGCCGCGGATAGTCACCGCCTCGCCGTTGACGAGGAACTGGCCGTCGACGATCCCGACTTCCCGGAAGCCGACCGTCTCTGTCACGACCTCGATCGGATCGTCGGCCTCGCTCGCACTTCGCCTCTCACCCTCCAGCAGCGCGAGTTCGAGCGTGTAGCAAGTCGGCGTCTCCGCCGTCCACTTGTCGGGGTTTTCGACGGTCGTTTCCAGCGTGACGGTCGACGCGTCGTCCGCGGGAACCTCCGCCGTTCCGCCGAGCTCGGCGACGACCGTCCCGTCCTCGTCGCGGAGCGTCGCGGAGACCGTCCGGATGGCCTCGCTCGCTCCGGCGTTCGCGAGTTCCACGTTGGCGCGCAGGGTCGCGTCCTCGTAGTCGCCGTCCAGATCCGTGCGGATGTCCACGTCGGCGACGTGCGTCTCCGGGACGGCGTAGGCGTACACCTCCCGGAAGATGCCGCTGAGCCACCACATGTCCTGGTCCTCGATGTAGCTCCCGTTGGTCCACTTGTAGACGCGGACCGCGATCGTGTTTTCGCCGGGCTCGACGTGCTCGGTCACGTCGAACTCCGCGGGGAGGCGCGCGCCCTCGCTGTAGCCGACGCGCTCGCCGTTCACCCAGAGGTGAAACGCCGAGTCGACGCCCTCGAAGTGGAGCCGGACCCGTCGCCCGTCCCAGTCCTCGTCCACGTGGAACGTGCGGCGGTACGAGCCGGTCGGATTCTCGGTGGGGACCTGCGGCGGGTCGACCGGGAACGGGTAGTCGACGTTCGTGTAGTGGGGCCGCCCGTACCCCGCGGCCTGCCAGTTCAGCGGGACTTCGATGCCGTCCCAGTCGGCGGCGTCGAACTCGGGGTCGGCGAATCCCTCGGGAGCGTCCTCCGGTGTCGGTGCCAGGTCGAACTGCCACTCGCCGTTCAGCAGCGTGATCCACGGCGAGGCCGCACGGGCGCCCTCCCGCGCAGTCACGCCGTCCGCGTAGGGGAGCACGTCCGTGTGCGGTTCGAGCCGGCTCCGTCCGACCGTTTCGGGGTCGATCCAGTCTTCCATGTCGTCCGTGGTGTGCGAGCGGGCGATGATTACTCTTCGGGTGGGATCGGGATCCGGTCACCGTCATCACCGCTAGTGAGAGGACGACGGCACACCCGCCGATTCCCGACGGTTGGCGGTCGTCCGTGTCGTTCCGCCGCCGGTGATCCGGGTAACGCACTTCCGGATGTATGAGTGTAATCTCTGGCGTCCAGTCGGAGACGAGTCCGACACTGTCGGAGCCGAGTGTACGCCCGCTGTCGGTTCAGGATAACTGACTGATGTCCGTGGCAGCCGGCGTTCGGACCCGATCCGTGTGGGTTGATATCACCAAACTCGACCGTGGAACATAGCCAATCGGCAGGCTGCTGGTACGTTTCGGCGAGTCCGGTTCTTGTCTCTCAGAGATCAGTTTCGGTCGGACACGAAACCGAGATCTCGCTCCGGCGTGATCGGAACGGATCGCCGAATCGGTGTCGGACGATCCGGCTCGACGGTCAGGTCGGGGGCGGCCGAGCGGGGCCGATCGATCGTCGGTGCCGGACGCTGTAGACGGCGTGCCCGAAATTTCGGTCGACGGGCTCCCAGCGCGTCGGTTCGATCTCCCGGGACGGTTTGTTCGGAGGGAACTCCGATCACGCCGGAACGGGCCGTCGGTTTCGCTCAGAAGCGGGCCTGTACGGTGAGTCCCATCTGTGGTGAACTTTTATTAGTGAAGCCCCGCCAGACGAGGTATGTCCACGGCAGACGCTGGTGAAACCGGCGAGCCAGGCGACGGTACCGGTGGGAAGGCGGGCGGGGCGGACGCAGTCATCGAGTTCGACGGGCTCTCGAAACGGTACGAGGGGGTGCAGGCGCTCGAAGACGTGTCGTTCCGGATCGAGGAGAGCGAGGTCCTCGCGCTGGTCGGCGACAACGGCGCGGGGAAGTCGACACTGATCAAGTGTCTGGCGGGGGTGATCACCCCGACCAGCGGGGCGATCAGCATCCGTCGCGACGGGCGCCTCACCGAACACGTCCTCGATGACCCGAACGACGCGCGGCAGGCCGGTATCGAGACGGTGTTTCAGGAACTCGGCCTGTCCGGACAGCACGACGTGGCGAGCAACGTCTTCATGGGCCGGGAACCGATCCGCGACGGCCGCCTCTGGCGGCTCCTCGGTCACGTCGACCGCGAGCAGATGGAGCGCGAGGCCGTCTCGGCCCTCGACCGGATCGGGTTCAGCGTCGACCCGAACGCCAGTACCGCGGAACTCTCCGGCGGGCAACGACAGGCTATCGCCGTCGCTCGCGCGCTCATCTCCGATCCGGAGGTCGTGCTGCTTGACGAACCGACGGCGGAAGTGTCGGTCGAGGGCTCGGAGAAGATCCTCGAAGTCATCGAGACGCTGCAGGCGGAGGGCCACACGGTCGTCTTCATCTCGCACAATCTCGAGGAAGTGTTCGAGGTCGCCGACCGCATCGCCGTCCTCCGGGACGGGACGCTCGTCGACGTGCTGGACAACGACGGCTCGTTCGACCGCGAGCACGTCGTGGGGCTGATGACCGGTGCGATCGCCGGTACGAACGGCGACGCGACCGAGACTGAACCGGCCGAAAACTGAGTGCGATCACGCCGCTCGTCGCACTGGTATTTTCCGTCGAGTACCCGCCGGTGTCTTTCACGATGGACTGACGAAAACGGGTCGCCGCTGCGTCCGAAGGCAAGCGCGTCCTCCCCTGCACTGCTCGATCAGTTGTTGCCGTAGTTCTGTTCCTGCCAGTCGCGCAGGTCGGGCCAGTCGCCCGAGCGCTGGGCGGCGAACTCGATGTTGGACTCGTCGATGATCTCCGCACCGGTGACGTAGTCTTTCGGCATCACGCCGCGGTCCATGTAGGCGTAGGCGAGCATGACCGGCATGTACCCCTGTGAGTAGGGGTCCTGCCCGACGGTGAACGAGATGGTACCGTTCCGGACACCGCTGATGACCGACTCGACGAGGTCGAACCCGCCGTTGACGAGTTCGCCTTCGAGGCCCTCGTTCTCGACGAGGCTCGCCGACGCGGTCGGGCCCCAGAAGCCACAGCCACAGAGGACGTTGAACTCGCTGGTGTTGTAGCGGTCCTGGATCCGGCTGGTCGCCTCGGAGATGTCCTGGCCGATGTCGAGGGTCTCCTGGATCGTGACAGACCGGTCCGCGTTCGAGAAGGCGTCGCGGACGCCACGGATGCGGCCCTCGAGCGCCGGGTGGCCGGGAACCGCGAGCGTCGGCAGCATCGTCAGCTCGGTGTCGGAACTGAACGTGTCGTTGGCCTTCTCCAGCGCCGTCACCCCGACCGCGTATCCCGAGCGGTACGACCGCTGGCCCACGTACGGCAGCACGCGCCCGAACTCCCCGCGCATGACCTGTGGCGTCCAGTCGGGGTGGGTCGTGTTCCACTGGAAGAACATGATGTCGTTCTCCAGGGCCTTGTTGACCGGCGCCTTGTACGCCTCCGGTCCCATGATGGTCGATCCGATGACGTCCCGATTCGACTCGAGCGTGTCGATGGTCGTGTTGAGGATCTCGACCTGTTTGGTCTCGTCGTAGCCGTTAGGGGCGAGCATCTGGCCGCGCCAGCCGAGCTTGTTGAGCGCGTCGTTGAGGCCGTTGATACACGGGACCCAGAACTGGTTCTCCCCGTTCTGGTTGACAAGCACCATGCGACGCTCGGGGTCGCTCGGACTGGAGTTGTCTATCGACTCCGCCGAGGGGGGCGGCACCAGTTCGACCCGCTTGAAGTTCGGCGCCTGCCCACCGCCGTCGCTGTCCGTCGGCTGGACGTTCGCCGTACCCCCGTCCGTCCCGCCACCGGTCCCGCCCGGGTCCGTGCCGCTGCTCCTGAGATCGGAACACCCTGCGACCCCGCCCGCACCGCCGATCAGCCCGGCGGTCCCCAGCTGTTTCAGCAGCTTCCGCCGGGACACGCCGAGCTCGATCGAGACGACGTCGTCGTCGTCCTCGTAGTCGACAATTCTATCAGTCATACTGACATCAAACGCATTGCCTATTCAGTATTTATAGGTTTCGATATAACATTATTTTTGATGGTGAATTTGGTGCGATGCGTTCGATCGGGAAGCGGTACCTATTGGCGCGAGGTGCGGTATCGACCCACATTAATTATTTATAGTATGGTAGTGGAGATGCGATCGTGACTGCTACTGCGAGTGAGGTCGAGGACCTCACACGGGAGCGGACGTTGACAGAACGGGTGCTCGGGCAACGGGAGTTCGGGGTCGTCCTCGCCGTCCTCGCCCTCTCGGTAATCGGGGCGTTCGTCAGGGCCGATGTCTTTCTGACGCTCAGCAACGTCACCGGCGTCCTCCGCAACGCCGCGGTCGTGACGATCATCGGCTACGGGATGACGATGCTCATCACCGCGGGCGAGTTCGACCTGTCGGTCGGGTCGATGATGGGCCTGGGGGGCGCCCTCCTGACGGTGATGCGCATCGAGGGCTATTCGGTCGTGTTCATCTTCGTCGTCGTGACCCTGTTCGCGGTCGTCTACGGGATCGCACAGGGACTCCTCGTCACGAAACTGGGCCTGCCCTCGCTGATCGTCACCATCGGGACGCTGACGCTCATGCAGGGCGCGACGCTCATCGTCCTCGACAACGTGACCCAGGCGATCCCGAGCCAGGAGTACACGCCCCTGCTCACCGCCTTCGGCGCGACGCTCAACCTGCCGTTCGACGTGTTGATACCGTTCACGGACGTGACGCTGCTGACGATCCCGGTGATCGAGTACGCGGTCCCGGTCGTCCACAGCGAGACGCAGGCGTTCACCTCCGTCCCCGTCCAGATATTCTGGATGCTCGCGATCGGCGTCGTGTTCCACTACCTCCTCTTTTACACCCGGTTCGGCTACCGAACGAAGGCGACGGGCGGCGACGAGCGCTCCGCCCGGTACACCGGGATCGACACCGACCAGATCAAGATCGCGAACTTCGCCATCGTCGCGGTCCTGGCGGTCTTCGCCGGGATGAGCCAGGTCGCGTTCACCGGGAACGCCTCGCCGACGACGGGGTCGGGGCTGGAGCTGATCGTCATCGCCTCGGTCGTCATCGGCGGCAGCGACCTGTTCGGCGGCGAGG
This sequence comes from Halosimplex yunnanense, assembly GCF_054504345.1. Classification (NCBI taxonomy): domain Archaea; kingdom Methanobacteriati; phylum Methanobacteriota; class Halobacteria; order Halobacteriales; family Haloarculaceae; genus Halosimplex; species Halosimplex yunnanense. Next base: position 177,958 of record NZ_JBTJEL010000034.1, read on the forward strand.
GGACGATGGTCGGGACCGTCCTCGGCGCGCTCGTGTTCTCGCTGACCCAGAACATCCTCGTGCTCGCCGGGATGGGGACGCAACTGTTCTCGGTGCTGACGGGCGCCTTCATCATCTTCGCCGTCGGGATCGACGCGCTCACCCGACACACTGGCGGCGGCGTCCTCGACGAGAAACTGATCGAGCCGTTCCGGTGGATCGTCCGCGACCCGCGCGGGTTCTACCGCCACGTCGGCGAGGAGATCCAGGGGATCACGCCGGCGATCACGTTCGCCTCGCTCGTCGCCGTGGTCTGGAGCATCCCCTTGCTCGCCGCCGTGACCCTGTCGTTCGCGGGGTCGTCGGTGTTCGGGGCGCCGCTGATACCGTTCGAGTTCTCGTTGTTCATCGTCGGGAGCGGCGTCGGGTCCTTCGGTACGGTCCCCGTCCTCGCGTTCGTCTCGGTCGGCGGGGTGTACCTGCTCTCGGTCGTCTTCCTGCACGCCATCACGCGGGCTCTCGGCGGAACCGGGACGCTCGACGAGACCGTCCAGATCGTCGGGTTCGCGCTCGCCCCGACGGCGATCTGCTTCGTTCCGGCGGCGCTGTACGGCTTCCACTTTCTCACCGTGCTCGTCGCCATCACGGCGCTGCCGGTCGTGCTCGGGGTCGGCCTGCTCTGGTACTACGGGACGAGCGAACTCCACGGGCTGTCCCGAGGGCGGAGCGCCGCGGCGGTCCTCGGCGTCGCGCTCCTGTGGCTCGTCACGGCCGCCGCGATGGCGTCACAGCTCGCGGCGGCGTCGGCCGGCTGATCGTCCGCCGGTTCGACCGCTGCAGGATTTTCGACGGGTTCGCCGTCCATCTTCTAATTCCCGTAGCTACTCGGTGCAACTGTGAGAATCGCTGCGGCTGGGGAGTCAGAATTGGCGGTCTCGGCCGTGCGATCGACCGGGGCCGACGCGACGGCAGGTCATCCGTGACGCATGTTCACTTCGATGGTGTTGGCTGTTCGGAGCACCGTCTCCGGGATCGTCTGCTGGAAGTACTCCCCCTGCATCCGGCTCTTGAGCCCGGTGATGCTGACGGCGCCGACGACCGTGTGGTCGTCCGTCCGGATCGGCGCGCCGATGCAGCGGATCCCTTCGAGGCGCTCCTCGTCGTCGGTCGCGTAGCCCCGGTCGCGGATCTCGGCGAGTTCCTCGCGCAGGACGTCTTCGTCGCCGATCGTGTTCTCGGTCACCGTCGGTAACCCGTATTCGTCGATGATCCGGTCGCGGCGCCTCTCGTCCATGAACGCGAGCATCGACTTCCCCAGCGCAGTGGTGTGCATGTACACCCGCTTGCCCTCGTAGGTGTCGAGGTGGACTGCCTCGTCGCCCTTTCGCTTGAGCAGGAACACGCCGAGGCCGTTCTCCGCGGACATCAGGTTCGCGTGATCGCCGGTCTCCAGCGCGAGGTTCTGGATCTCCGATTCCGCGACGTTGTACAGCCGCGACTGCGTCCGGGCGAACCCGCCGAGTTCGAGCAACTTCATGCTGACCTGGTACTCGTCGTCCTCCCGCACCAGGTATCCCAGATCCGTCAGCGTCTGCAGGTGGTCGTGGACGGTACTCGTCGGCATCTCGATGTCGTCGACGATGTCCGAACACGCCGCGCCCTCCCGCTCTTTCACGAGGTTCAGGATCCGGAAGCTGATCGCAGTGGAGTTTATCTTGTGTGTCCCGTGTTTGCTCATACCATTACTACTCATGTCGGTGGTTTATGTATTTACGCCAATATCGGGAGAGTAGCACTACCACCTGTGCCGAGGAGCAGATCTGTGAACGCAACGGACGCTGTAACGATATCTACCACCAATTCAGATGAGATATCAAACCTTTCGGGATTAGTATATGGTATGTTATGGTTAGTAGAGGGTGATCGTCATCGAATCAGACTCGAGTAGCAGTATCGCTGTGGCGACGACCGAATCGTTCCGTATTCCGCCACTCTGGCGGCTCTCGATCCGATCCCTCTCGTACCTTCCTAACGGACGATCTCAGCAGAAGACCCCTCGCCGAAGATGAAAAATCCATTCGTGAAATCGGGTATCGGAACTGAAACACAGCGAAATAACCGATATTGGTGCGAGTGTAGTGGCTGCCTGCGCCGCCACTCACCTCGATCGACGGATCGACGTTCGATGCCAGAATTATAAAAATAGGATAATAAAATAAATACCTACAATATCGTCTCTAGCGCAGATCGAGTTAGATGCGACTCCGGAATCCAGCGGATTTGACTTGTCGCCGTGGTCGTGTTCTCCAGTCGGCCGCACCGACCGATAAACGGGCTTTTCAGGAGGGGGGCGTTACTCACGCTCGGTGGCGATGACGAGCAGTTACCCCCACTGAGCCCCTTGTGACGAGGCCTTTTCCCGAGCCACCGTCTCGACGCCCGTAGCGACGGCTACGCGGTCGGCGGCAAGCGAGACAGCGAACGCGTTTCAGAACGGAGCGGCCGAGCCGTCGCCGGACCCTCCGGACGGGTCGGCCGATTCGAGCGGGCCGTCCCAGGCGTTCAGCCCGTCAGCGAGGCTCTCAACCGGGCCCTCGACGCCTTCGTACGAACCGACGAGTCGGGCGGCCTGCACGCTGGACTTGCCCATCGGGCAGACCGTCACGACGCGGTCGGCGCCGTCGAGTTCCTCGACGCGGTCGGTCAGCTCGTTGGCCGGGATGTTATCGCTCCCGGGGATGTGGCCCCGTTCGAACGCGCCGGGGTTGCGGATGTCCACGATCCGGAGGTCGCCGTCTTCGGTCTCGTCCAGTAGCGACTGCAGTTCCTCGCCGGTGATTTCGCCGTCCATCGTTGGATCCCGATCGGTAGCCGGTCGCTATATGCTCGTCGGAGTCGCGCGTTCGCGGCGCACGAGCGCAGCCGCCGGTCAGTCAAACCGTCCGCTAGTCCAGCAGTCCGTCGTCGAGGGCGACCAGCAGCGGAGCGAGCCCGCCGCCGAAGGGGAACTCCCGGGCGCGAACGGCCGCGACCGCCTCCTCGGCGGGGACGGTGAACGCGTCGATGTCCTCACCGCTTTCGAGATCGGGCGTACCCGGTTCGAGGTCGGTCGCGTGGACGACCGCCTGGGTCATCCGCGTCCAGGCGGTCGGCCGATAGGTCTCCAGCAGTTCGGCCGTGCCAGCACGGAAGCCCGTCTCCTCTTCGAGTTCGCGGACGCCGGCCTCGACGAACGACTCGCCGTTGTCGACCGCACCGCCCGGACAGGTCAACAGCGACCCCTCCAGTCGGGCGCTGTACTGTTCGAGCAGGACGACTTCGTCGTCGGGGGTCTCGGCGACGACCGCGACGAAGTCGCCGGGGTCGATCCAGTAGTAGCGGCCGACCTCGCCGTCGGGCTGGCGGTACTCGTCGTAGCCTGCCGCGAAGTACGGGTTCTCCCAAACGATTTCGGTGTCGAGGTGCGTCCAGCCGGCGCCGGCGTCCGCGGGCGGCTCCGCGAGCGCGTCGGCGCTCGACGGGGTCGGCGAGTCCTCGCCGCTCACAGCAGCCCCTCCTCGCGGGCGAGCAACACCCCTTCGATGGTGGCGTCGTTCGCGGGCTGGCGCCGGGCCACGTCCAGCGCGTCCTCGACGGGGACGGTCGTCACCGAGAGGAACTCGTTGCCGTCGAGGTCGCGCTCGACCGGTTCGAGCCCCTCGGCGAAGACGATGCCCCGCCGGTGGCGCAGCACGCCGGTCGAACACCAGAACGATTCGATCAGGGAGACGCCGGCGGGGTCGAAGCCGGTCTCCTCGCGCAGTTCGCGGGCGCCGGCGGTCGTGAAGGACTCGCCGTCCTCGACGATTCCGGCGGGGAGTTCGAGACACTGCTCGGCGATCACGGGGCGGTACTGGTCGACCAGCAAGAGTTCGTCGCCGGTGCGCGCGACGACGACAACCGCGTCGGGCAGTTCGGCCCAGTAGTAGTCTTTCTCGGTGCCGTCGGGCTGTTCGACGCGGTCGTAGCCGCCGTCGTACCAGCCGGTCTCGTACTCGGTCTCGCGGTCGACGACGCGCCACTCGTGGGCCGGTTCGCGCATGGGACCGCCGCCGTCGACTGTCGATGCCTCGTCGGCGCGCTCGTCCTCGCCGTCGCTCATACGCGCTGTCCGACCGCGACCCGGTAAAGCGTGCCGTTGTGCGAGACGAGGATCCCGTCCTCGGAGACGGCCGTCGCGTTGCGCGCCGCCAGCGCCTCGCGCTCGTCGAACGGCGAGTGGGTGAACGTCTCCTTGAGCCCCCACGGCCCCTTCTGGTACGGCGCGGACGTGCCGTTGCGGAGCGCCTCCGTCGTGTAGGGGAACCGGCGCTCCGAGAGCGCCGAGCCGTTGACCGCGGCGCTCCCGTTGAGAGCCGCCGATCCGTTCGCTGCTGTCGAGCCGTTCGTCGACGCGTTCCCGTCGACTGGCGTCGCGGTCAGGTAATAGGGGTCGCCGCTCCCGAGGAGCGCGGGGAGCGCGCCCAGCGCGAGGAGCGCGACCAGCACGGCCAGAATGAGGAGGATCGCGTTGCGGGTGACCGGTCGCATACCGGCGCTACGGTACAGCCGGTGAAAACGCCACGGATACGCGCCCGCGACCGTCTGAGGAGTCCGAGCCGTTTACTCGCCGTCGGCTTCGGACTCGGCACCGCCGTCGCTCGCAACCAGATCCCGGTAGATCCGGCCGAACGCTTGCCGGCGGAGCGTCCCCATAGCGGCCTGACGTTCGTCCTGGAAGGTCGCGGCGACCACTTTGTCCGCCGCGGGCGCGACGTGCCAGACGGCGTTGTCGACGTGTTCGCTCCCGGCCTCGACGACCTCGTACTCGTCGTGCTCGGCGGTCCACTCGTCGAACTCCGAGCGCGTTCCGACGTGGACTTCGAGCATGGACGCGAACAGCGCGTCGCGGGCGGTCTCGACCACGTCGCTGGTAACTCGCTCGCGGTACTCGTCGGCGTCCATCTCCATGGCCTTCGCGACTTCCTTGACGACCACCTGCGCCGTCGGCCCGAGCGCCTCGTAGCGCTCGCGCGCCTCGTCGGCGGTCACCGGCGCGATCGTCCCCTCGGTGTCCATGCCCACCGCTTCGCCTGCAGGGACTTAGGAACTCCCGGTTTCCTCGTCGTCGGAATCGTCGGTGGCATCGGTCCCGTCTCCCGCTTCGTCCCCCTCGCTGTCGCCGTCCTCGTCCCCCGAGTTCGTCCGGCGCTGGCGCGTCAACTCGCGCGCCTCGGCGAGCACGTCCTCCTGTTCGCCCTCGAAGTCGTCGAGGTCGGCGACGCCGCCCGGCGCCGCGTCGGCGATCGAGTTCCCGGCGCTGCCGGGCTGACCGCCGTGGTCGCCGTGCCCGTGACCGTGGTCGTGATCGTGCCCGCCGGTCGTGTCCTCGAAGACCTGCGGGAACTCCTCTTCGTCGGCGTGCTCGGTGACGCGCTCGGCGAGTTCCTCCGGGGCGAGGTCGGCCCAGTCGTCGACGTGTTCGTCGAGCCACGCCTCGTGGTCGGCCCCCCGGAGCATCGCCGTGAACGCGAGGTGGTTGGCGAGGTGCTCGGCGTCGGCCTGTGGGTCGCCGCAGACGGGACACGCGTAGCCCATACCGGCGTCTCGGCCGCGAGGCGCATATGCCTTTCAGAAACGGCCGAGGTCGTCGCCCGGATCCCGGCCAGCCGACACACGTAAGGAGGCCACGGCCGTCCACTCCGGTGATGTGGCCCTGGGGACACCTCGCGCTGGCTTACCTGCTGTACTCGCTGTACGCCCGCCTCCATCGCGGTCACCGGTCGACCGCCGCGCCCGCGCTCGTCGTCGCCGTCGGCTCGCAGGCGCCCGACCTGATCGACAAGCCGCTCGCGTGGACGCTGTCGATCCTGCCGACCGGCCGGTCGCTGTCGCACTCTTTGCTCGTCGTCGTTCCGATCGTCGCGCTCGTCTACGCGCTCGCCCGCGTCAGAGCCGAGGGCGAGGAACCGCTCGCGGTCGCGTTCGCCTTCGGCACGCTCTCGCACCTGTTCGGCGACGCCCTGTACTCGCTGGTCAAACTGGAGTTCCGCCACGCCGGCTTCCTGCTCTGGCCGGCGGTCCCGCCGGTCGAGTACGAGGTCGAACAGAGCTTCGCCGCCCACTTCGCGCTGGTCGAGGCGTCACCGGAGTTCTACTTCGAACTGGCGCTCGTCGCGGTCGCGGTGGTCGTCTGGCGCGCCGACGGTTACCCCGGCCTCGCGACCGTCGCGTCGTGGCCGGCCCGCGCCTGGCGGGGCGTCACCGGGGCCGACTAATCGAGTCCTTCGATCGACCGTGCCGACGTTTCCCGACCCCGACGACCGAACCGTCCTCGCCCCGGACTGCCAGCGGTGTCCGGCGCTCGCCGAGCACCGTCAGTGTATCTCGTGGGGGAACGGTCCCGACGACGCCGCGCTGGTGGTCGTCGGCGAGGCGCCGGCCGCGGGCGATCCGGACGCCGAGCGATGGCAGGGCGGCAACCTGACGGGCATGGCCTACACCTCGCGGCGATCCGGTCGGAAGATCCGCGACCTCGTCGCCGACCTCGGTTACGCCGGCGACGCCTACTACACGAACGCGGTGAAGTGCTTCCCCGCCGACCCGGCGGACCCGACGGACAACCGCGAGCCGACCCCTGAAGAGCGGGCGAACTGCCGCCCGTACCTCGCTGCGGAGATCAGCCATGTCGACCCCGTCGCGGTGCTCTCGACCGGGAAGCACGCGACGAAATCCGTGCTGGCCGTCGAGGGTCGCGAACTCGACGGGTTCCTCGACGCGGTGCTGGACCCCGTGGCGTGCGAGGCGCTCGGGGTGACGCTCGTGCCGCTCGTTCACCCGTCCTATCAGGAGGTGTGGATCGGCCGGCTCGGCTACTCGCGATCGGAGTACGTCAAGGCGGTCCGCGATCAGATAGCCGCGGCCGAATCCGAACCGGACGCGGCCGAGTAATCCGGGTTCTCAGGCGCAGTCGGCGACTCGGGGGTCCGCCTGGACATCGGTGAACTCGAAGCGAGCGCCGGTGGGACGCTCGGTCTCCAGGTCGCCGGACTCGCCGTGCTCGTCCGCGGTGCCGCCGTCGGCGTTCTCGCCGACGGTCACCTCCCAGCCGTGGGCCTGGGCGATCCGCTCGACGATGTTGAGGCCGAAGCCGGTGCCGTCGTGGTTCGTCGAGAAGCCGGCCTCGAAGATCGCTTCGCGCTCGGCCGGCGGGATACCGGGGCCGTCGTCGGCGACGGAGAAGCCGTCGTCCGTCCGGGAGACGGTGACGGTCACGTCCGGGCCGCCGTGCTCCACCGCGTTGCGGAAGAGGTTCTCCAGTAGCTCGCGGACCCGGCTCGGGTCGCACGTGAGCGACCCGAGGTCGCCGTCGGTCCGGAGCGTCGCGGCCGGGGCGTCGACCGTCGACCACGCCTGTTCGACCAGGGTGCCGAGCTGCACGCGTTCGCAGTCGTCGACTGTCTCGCCCTGCCGGGCGAGCGTCAGGACGTCGGAGATGATCTCTTCCATCCGGTCGAGGGCATCGGCCGCAACCGCAAGGTGCTCGCTGTCTCGCTCGCGGCGGGTGATCTCGATGCGGCCCGCCGCGACGTTCAGCGGGTTCCGCAGATCGTGGGAGACGACGCCGGCGAACTCCTCGAGGCGCTCGTTCTGGCGGGCGAGTTCCCGCTCGCGCTCGGCGAGGCGCTCGTGGGCCTCGATCGCGGCGATGGCGTGACCGATCGTCTCGCCGAGTTCCGAGAGCACCGCCCGCTCGCGCTCGTCGAAGACGTCGTCCCGGTTGGTGTAGATGCTGAAGAAGCCGTAGACCGTCTCGTCGTGGTAGATAGGGACGACCGCCAGCGAGACGATCCCGTGGCTCTCCAGCAGGTCCCACCACGGCTCCATCGAGCGGTCCTCGAACACGTCGGGGACGCACTGGATCTCGCGGGTCCGGATCGCGCGGCCGCCGGGGCCCCTGCCGGTCGGGCTGTCGTCGACGGTGATCTCGATCGACTCGACGTACTCGTCGTCGAACCCGGCCCACGTGGTCGGGTGGACGCGCTCGCCGGAGGCGTCGTAGCGGCCGATCCACACGGCGTCGTACGGGTCGGAGTCGGTCAGCCTGTCGCAGACGGTCTGTTCGAGGCTGTCGCGATCGCTCTCGTGCACCAGTTCCTGGGTGGCGATCCGGAGCGTGTCGTTGATCCGGTTGAGCCGTTCGAGGAACCGCTTTCGCGCCAGCCGCCTGCTGTCGTAGAGGCCGACGAGCGCGCCGCAGACCGCGCCGAACGTCGCGAACGCGAACACCGGAGCGAGCGGCTTCGGGGGAAGCTTGCCGGAAGCGAGCGCACCGGCCACCGCCCAGGTGTCGAAGGCAGCGAACGCCGCCGATCCGCCGGCGGTCCAGGCGAACAGCCGGCCCGCATCGCGGTCGTCGACCAGTCGCCCCCGCCCGAGCTGGACGCCGAGGACGACCAGCCCGATGGAGAGGACGGGCGGCAGGAGGTGGTGGACTACCTGCCCGGGGAGGGTGGTCGGCCCGTCGAGCATCGAGAGGTGATACCCGGTGAGCGCGAGACCGACGACTGCGACCACCGCGCCGACCACCTCGTTCGAGACGCGATTCATTGCAAGAGTACAGGGGAAACACGACCAAAACCTTCTCGCCTGAAGATCCATGACTGATACTGGTACGTCCGGCCGCTGCCCGAGGGTTCATTGCCGGGCGGGGCGAACCCACCGTCGATGTACGCCGTTGTCGGGTGCAGCGAGTGTTCGATGCTCTGGATCGTCGAGGGGCGGCCGGAGACCAGCCAGTGTCCCCGCTGCGGGAAGACTCGCCAGCACGCAAAGCGCAAGAAGTTCGTCTCGACGGACGAGGAGGACCACGCCCGGGAGGTCCGGGCGTCGATGCTCGCCAATCGGCAGGGCCACGGTGAGGCCTTCGCCGAACTCGACTCGTTCGCCGAGATGGAAACCCAGCTCGACGAGGTCGGCCCCTCCGACGCCGAGTACCTCGAAGGGTCCGGACTGGACGCCGAAGCAGTCACCGAGGCGGGCGAGCGCGTCACGGAGACGTCCTCGAGCAAGAGCCGGAAGGAGATCGTCCGCGAAGCGCTGCGCGAACTCGACGAGGCGACCGAGGACGGGGTCGTCGAGTACGCTCGCGAGCGTGGCGTCGACGCCGACTACACGCGGACGGCGCTCGAGAAACTCGTCCGGGCCGGCGAGGCGACCGAGAACCGCGGCGTCTTTCGCCCGCTGTGAGCGCGTCGCCGGCCACACACCGGGAAAAAGCACTTGCGGGGACCGAGCGAACGGGATTCGCATGGACCCGGAGGCGATCCGAGCGCTCGGCCGGCGGTTCTGGTACGCCTGGCTCACGGGGATGGTCGCCAGCGTCGGAGCCGTCGCGGCGGGCATCGGGATCGTCGGCCCGGACGACGCGTGGCTCGTCGCGGTCTACGCGCTACTCTCGGTCCTGTTCGTCGGCTTTGGCGTCGTCTCGCTGGCGCTCGACGAACGGCTGAACGCGGTGGGGCAGGTGATCGCCGCGGCGGGGCTCGCCGTCGTCGCGGTCGGCGTCGCCAGCGGCTACTCGGACGCGCTCTTCTGGGGCGGGATGGGGCTGGCGGTCGTCGGATCGACGATCGGGATGTGGGTCGACCACGGCGAACGCCTGCGGTCGGCGCTCGGGAGTTAAGCGCTAGAGAATGAACACGAGCGTGAATATCGGTACGCCGATGCAGTAGACGATCCCGTAGACGAAGAGGTTCGTCGGGATCTTCCCCTCCGTTTTGGGTTCGTCGAGCGCCTCGTGGTCCATCGCGTCGTGGAACTGCGCGGGGATGTCCTCGCGGACGGTGGCCCGAGAACGGAACCGGTCCAGCGGGTCCCAGCCGGTCAGCCCGAGCGACCACGCGATCGAGACGAGCCAGAGGATGCCCATCACCGGGACGAGAAACAGCCCGACGAGCCCGACGATCGGGTGCAAGACGTCGGCGTCGATCGCCATCCCGACGAGGCGGACGGTCACGACCGGTGCGACGACGCCCGCGACCGCCGCGTAGAGTGGCGCTCTGTCGTCCATCGTCGGGAGTGACGAAAGCGACCGGTAAAGGGTTTGCTCCGCCGCGACTCGCTGGCTCGCCGGCTCCTCCCTGTCCCCGTCAGGACCCCCTTACAGCAGGCCGAGCGTCTTCGCGACGCCGACGATCGCGGCCAGCGTCGTCACCGCTAGCTTGAGGAGCCGCATGACCCGCGTCGCCCGGCGGACGGGCCGGTCGCACTCGCCGTCCTCGCTTCCACTGTCTGCCGTGCGGACGCTCGCGTCCGCGGTCGTACTGGGTGACATGGGTGTGGGTGCGCCCGCCGGGGCTCCCGGACGGACGCACTCTGAGTACCGGCGCCCGAAAGGTAAACGCCAGCCAGCACCGGAGTGAAAGTGAAAGTGGAATCGACACTCTCGATCGAAAGGATAAACGACAAATGAGAACCGCGTTCGACGCTATCGGCCGAGTTCTTCGTGAGCGCTGGAGAGGTGGCGGGAGGCGAGCGCCGAGAGCAGGGAGAGTTCGCCGGCGAGGGCGCCAGCGGCGATGACCTCCGCGAGCGCGTCGGAGTTGGACCCGACGGGGTCGCCGCCGCCCGCGAGTCCCATCACGTCGAGCAGCTCCGACTGGGTCGCCAGGTCGGTGCCGCCGCCGACGGTGCCGACCTGCAGGCTGGCGAGGTTGACGCTGGCGTAGAGTTCGTCCTCGCGGGCGTCGGCGGTCGTGATGCAGTTGCTCCCCTCGACGACGTGGGCCTCGTCCTGTCCGGTGGCGATGAAGACGCCGGCGACGACGTTGGCGGCCTGAGCGTTGAAGCCGAGACTTCCCGCCTTGGCGCTGCCGATCAGGTTCTTGCGGGTGTTGGCCTCCTCGATGGCTTCGGGCGTCGTCCCGAAGCGCTCCTCGACGGTCTCCCGGGGGATGGTCACGTCCGCCGTGACGGTGTGGCCGCGCCCCTCGACGGCGTTGATGGCCGCGGGCTTCTTGTCGCTACAGAGGTTGCCCGACACGGCGACGAGCGAGGCCGGGGTCTCCTCCTCGACGACCTCGGCGGCGGCGCGGGTGGCGATGGTCGCCATGTTCATCCCGTTGGCGTCGCCGGTGTCGTAGGAGAATCGCAGGAACACGGAGTCGCCGACGACGTAGGGGGTCACCGACTGGAGGCGGCCGTGGCTGGTGGTCTCCTCGGCGGCTTCGGCGAGGCGGTCCTCGTTGTCCTCGACCCACTCGGCGACCTCCGCGCCCTCGGCGACGCCGTCGACGCGGAAGACCGGCGCGCGCGTCATCCCGCGCTTGGTGATCCGGGTCGTCGCGCCTCCCGCTGCCGAGATGGCGGAACAGCCGCGGTTGACGCTCGCCACGAGTGCGCCCTCGGTCGTGGCGATGGGCAGGTAGAACTCGCCGTCGGCCGCCTCGCCGCTGACGGTGACGGGGCCGGCGACGCCGACCGGTAGCTGGGCGCCGCCGATCAGGTTCTCGATGTTGGAGTCGGCCGATTCGGCGGCGAACGTGTAGTCGCCGGTCGCCGAGAGGTCGACGCCGGTGTCGCGCTCGACGACCAGCCGGCGGGCTGTCGCGGCCGTCTCGGCGTCGGCGTGCTCGTCGAGTTCGTAGAGGCGCAGGTCGCCGTCGGCGACGCGGTCGGCGAGGGACTCGGCGTCGGCCTCGCCGGCGGGGTCCGCAACGTCGGAGTCGTCTGTCATGCCCGGATGCTCGGGGTGGACGCCCCTAACAGTTGCTGTCCCGTGCGCGCTCGGCGAGGACGGCCGCTCACCGCTCGTCGCCGCCCGTGACGCGCCCGAGCAGGTCCGTCAGCCGGTCGAGCGGCTGGCTCGTCAGCAGCGAGACGAGGCGCTCGCTGCGGTCGTAGACCCGCTGGAGCTCCCGGACCTGTTCGAGGTGGCGCTCGGCGCGCTCGCCCTCGGCGTCCTCCAGCGTCTCGGCGGCCTCGTCGAGCGCGCGAGTCATGATCTGGATCTCGCGGGTGACCTCCTGGCGGAGGAACTGCTGGAAGACGTACCACAGGTCGGTCTCAGCCTCGAAGTAGGCCTTCTTGCCCTCGCCGGGGATCGAGCGGCGGTGGACGAGGTGGAACCGCTCCAGCGTCGTCATCGCGGTGCTGACCGTCGACTTGGCGTAGCCGCTCTCCGCGGCGAGTTCGTCCAGCGAGAGCGGCTCCTCCGCGAACAGGAGCTCCCCGAACAGCCGCCCGTAGCTCCGTTTGGCCCCGTAGACCTCCGCGCTGCGTTCCAGTGAGTCGATGACCTCCGCGCGCGCCGATTCGACCGGGTCGTCCGCTGGTGTGTCGCTCATGGTATCGTGGCTGCGCCGATACCGATCCTTGCGCGCCGCAGCGTTTAAATCGTACCATACAGAATATTTTGTATATGCCGAATATTCCGATCGGTGTGGGCGTATCCGACGGCGACGAGTCGGACGAACCGGTGGTCCTGAGCGGGACCGGCATCGAGAAGTCCTACGGCTCGCGGCTTCCCTTCCGCCGCGGCGTCGACGTGCTGGACGGCGTCGACGTCGAGATCCGCGCGGGGGAGATCGTCGGTATCGTCGGTGCGAACGGCAGCGGCAAGTCGACGCTGATGCGGGTCCTCGTCGGCGCGCTCGACGCCGACGCGGGCGCCATCGAGGTCGCCGGTCGCGTGGGCTGGTGCCCGCAGGAGCCGCTGCTGTACGACCGGCTGACCGTCGACGAGACGTTCGACCTGTTCGGCGCCGCGTACGGCCTCTCCGAGGAGGCGATCGCCGAGGCGCGCGACCGGCTGGCCGACCGCCTCGACTTCGAGCGCTTCCGCGACTACCAGGTGCGCCACCTCAGCGGCGGCAACCGCCAGAAAGTCAACCTCGCGGTCTCGCTGCTGCACGACCCCGACGTGCTCCTGCTGGACGAGCCGTACACGGGCTTCGACTGGGAGACCTACCTCGCGTTCTGGGAGCTGACCGAGGAGCTGACCGACCGGGGGACGGCCATCGCCGTCATCTCCCACTTCGTCAGCGAGCGCGAGCGCTTCGACCGGATCTACGAACTCCGAGACGGCGACCTCGTCGAGGCCGACGCGGCCGACGACCCTGCGACCGACGGCGCCGCGGACGCGGGGGACGACGCAGTCACGGACCCGACGGAGGCGGCCCAATGAGCGCCGGTGCGAACGCCGACGCCGACGGTGCCGTCCCGGGGAACGACGGCCCAGTCCCTGAGAGGGGTGACACCGGCCCGTCCGCGGAGCGCTCGCGCTGGGACAGGCTAGCGGCGGGCGTCCTCGCGCACGTCCGGGAGTTCCTCCGGGAGCCGGTTCACGTGGTCCTGCTGGTAGCGCTCCCGCCGCTGGTGGTCGAGGGGTACGGCCGCGCGATGGCCTCGCTCCCCGAGTTCCCGTACATGACGACCGTCCCGGCGACGCTCGGACGGGTCAACGGCGCGGTCTTCGCCGCGGCCTTCCTCGCGGGCCTGATCGGCCTGTTTCAGGTCGTCAGCGCCGTCCAGGCCGACGGCCGCCTCGCCGTCTGCGGCTTCTCCCGCGCCGAACTGTTCGCCTCCCGGCTCGGCACGGTGCTGGCGGTGAGCGTCGGCTCGGCCGCCGTCACGTTTGCCGCGCTCTGGTGGCGCGTCTCCGTCGCCGCCCCCGCGGCCGCCTTCGGCGCGCTCGTCCTCACCGCGCTGACCTACGGCCTCCTCGGCGTCCTCGTCGGGACCGTCCTCCCGCGGGAGCTGGAGGGGTCGCTCGTCCTCGTCTTCGTCGCCGACTTCGACGACTTCCTCGCCAGCGGCGTCGTCGACGTGGACTCACCCGTCGTGAATCTCCTCCCCCTGCACTACCCCCACGCCGTCTTCCGGGCGGCTGTCCTCGACGGTTCGGTCCCGACCGGGGACGCGCTCGCGGGACTGGCGTATCTCGCCGTCCTGTTCGTCCTCGTCCTCGGTGCCTACGTCCGCTTCGCCGGCGGAGGTGAGGGCGCGTGAGCGCCGACGACGCGGCTGCCGCGGACGCCGTCCGCACCGCGAGCAGCGGCCGGTCCACCGCTCTCGCGGCGTTCGTCGGCGGTCTCCGCGAGTACGCCCGCACCCCGGTCCTCCTGGCGCTGTTCGTCTTCCTCCCCGCGTACCTGATCGGCGCGTTCACCCGGCTGGTCCCCTCGACCACCGTCCCGCTCGACGTGCCCGGCGCCGGCACGCAGACAGTCGCGATGACTGACGTCTACGCCGTGTTCATGGTCCCGCTGGTCGGCGCGCTGGTCGGCGCGCTCGCGGGCGTGTTCCTGATGCAGACCGCCCGCGAGGCCGACGCCCGCCTCGTCGTCGCCGGCGCGCGCCCCGCTTCGGTCGTCCTCGCTCGCTTCGGCCTCCTCGCCGTCGTCGGTGCGCTCGTCGCTGCGGTCTCGGTCGCCACCGCCGCGACGGTCTTCGTCCCCGAGCGCCCGCTGCTGGTCGCCCTCGCGACGCTGCAGGCCGCGCTGGTCTACGGCCTGCTCGGCGTGCTGGCCGGGCTGGTCGTCGACAGGCTGGCCGGCGTCTACCTCGCGCTGTTCGGGACGATGCTCGACGTCTTCCTCGTCCAGAACCCGCTGGCGGACCCGCCCGGCTACGCCCGCCTGCTCCCCGGTCACGCGCCCGTCGAACTCGCCGTCGACGCCGGTTTCTCGACCGAGATCGCGCTCTCGACGGTCGGCGACGGCTTCGCGTGGGTCCTCGTCATCGGCGGCGTGACGGCGCTGGCGCTGTACCGCTCGATGCGCGTCTCCTGACCGGGTCGGCCACTCTCCTTGCCCGAACGCTTACCACCGACAGCGCCGCACCTCTACCCATGACAGCGGCGGCGGATCTGGTACTCACGAACGCCGAGGTACACACGCTGACCGACCCGGACGAGACGAGCGAGGCGCTCGCGGTCAGGGGCGGCCGGATCGTCGCGGTCGGGAAGGCACGGGACGTGGCCCACCTCGCGGGCGTCGAGAGCACCGTCCGGGACTGCGGAGGCCGCGTCGTCCTCCCCGGGTTCGTCGACGCGCACACGCACCTGCCGATGGTCGGGCGCCGGCTAGTCAACGCGGACCTCGCCGACGCCGAGTCGCCGACCGACGCGGTGGGACTGCTGGTGACCCACGCCGCCGAGACCGACGCCGAGACGGCCGGTCACGACCGCGAGTGGGTCCTCGGCTTCGGCTACGACGAGAGCGAGTGGGACGACGCCCGCTATCTGACCGCCGAAGACCTCGACGAAGTGAGCGGGGAGCGGCCGGTCGCGGCCATCCGGGAGGACATGCACCTCGCCTCGCTGAACGCGGTCGCGCTCGACCGCCTGCGCGAGGAGATGCCCGACGCGGACGTTCACACCCGCGGCGGCGAACCGACCGGTGTCGTCGTGGAGGACGCCCTCGACGCGCTGTGGGACGCGATCGAGCCGGACCGCGCCGCGATGGAGCGGGCGGTCCGCGCCGCACAGGAGCGGGCCAACGAACTCGGCGTCGTCGGCGTCCACGACATGGTGCGTCGGTCCGAAGCGCCCGCGGTCTACCGCGACCTCGACCGCGTGGGCGACCTCTCCCTGCGCGTCCGGATCAACTACTGGGCCGACCACCTCGACGCGGTCCGCGAACTCGGCCTCCGGACGAACCACGGGAGCGAGCGCGTTCGGGCGGGCGCGATCAAGACCTACACCGACGGCTCGCTCGGCGGCCGCACCGCGAAGCTCTCCGAACCGTACGCCGACGCGGGAGCGGGCCAAGACGGCGAAAAAGTGGGGGCCGGGGACGAGGACAACCGCGGCCAGTGGGTCGTCGACCCCGCGGAACTCCGCGACATCGTCGCCAGGGCGGACGAGGCGGACCTGCAGGTCGCCGCCCACGCCATCGGTGACGAGGCGGTCCGGGAGGCCCTCGACGCCTTCGAGTCGGCCGACGGCGAGCGTCACCGGATCGAACACGCCGAGGTGCTGACCGACGACCTCGTCGCCCGCATCGCCGGGAGCGACGTCGTCGCCTCGATGCAGCCGAACTTCCTGAAGTGGGCGCGCGAAGACGGGCTGTACGCCGAGCGCCTCGGCGACGAGCGCCGACTCGCCTCGAACCGCTTCGCGGACCTGCTGGAGTCGGGCGCCGCCCTCGCGTTCGGGAGCGATTGCATGCCGATCGACCCGCTCTACGGCGTCCAGCAGGCCGTCACCGCCCCCGACGACCGCCAGCGGCTCTCGGTGACCGACGCGCTGCGGGCCTACACGAGCGGCGCGGCCTACGCCGGCTTCGACGAGGACCGGCTCGGCACCGTCGAGCCCGGGAAACTCGCGGATCTGGTCGTTCTCGACCGGTCGCCCTGGGAGGTTGATCCCGGAGAAATCGCTGACATCGACGTGCGGGCAACGCTTGTCGGCGGCGAAGTCGTCTTCGACCGAGGCGCGTAGCGTCGTCGCTGTCCGCCCGCGTCCAGTCTTTCTGTCGTCTACTACTCACGAGCGCGCAACGCCCTTACCGATCGACGACGGGTGATCCGCCGCTCTCCGGACGAGTCAAACGGAAAGTATTTTCTGAGGAGGGTGAATCCGGGCGAACGAGGTGCGGTTGGGTTACGATGATCGGGAACGCAACAGGGGGGCGCACAGCGCTCCGCACAGTGGGTGTCGTACTGGTCCTCCTCGGCCTGACGGTCCAGGCCGGGGCAGCACAGGTGCCGATGTCACAGGGGGTGACGGCCGACGGGACGGCCGACGCCGCGGACGCGGTGGCGGTCGAGACGACGTGGGCGGACACGGGCGCCGACTCGTCGTACTACGTCGGCGGGAACGTCACGTATCTCGCCGCCGACGCGAACGCCACGGTCTGGTTCGAGTACCGGGTCGCGGGCGCGAACTCGTGGGAGACCACGCGGCGGCAGTCGCTCGCCGCCGCCGACAGATTCGACGCGTATCTCACCGGGCTCACCGCCGGGGAGACCTACGAGTATCGGGCTCGCGCGGAGGCGGGCAACGATACGGTGAGCGGTGCGGTCCTTACCTTCACTTCCGGGGACGAATCGCCCGCGGCCGCCACGCGACCGCCGGAGCGGATCACCGAACACGGGGCGACGCTGAACGGTTACGTCGAGTGGCTGGCGGGCGCCGACTCGGCGGAGGTGTTCTTCGTCGTCAGCCCGGTCGGCTCCGACGAGCAGATCCGGACCGCGACGGAGACGGTCACCGAGATCGGGCCGGTCAACAGGACCTTCGGCCAGCTGGAACCGGACACGACCTACGAGTACGCGTTGCACGTCCGGGCCGCCGACGGCCACAACACCACCGGTTCGTCCGTGCAGTTCACGACCGACAGCGAGTTCGCCGTGTCGACCGGCTCGGCGGACGTCGTCAACGAGACCGCGCTGTCGGTGACCGGGAACGTCACCGACCTGGGCGGCGCCGCGGGGGCGACGGCAACCGTCGAGTACCGCCGCGCCGACGCGACCGAGTGGTCGGTCGCCGAGCGGACGAAACTCGCCGCGCCGAGTGGGGTGGCGGCGACGGTCACCGGACTCGAACCGGGCACGACGTACGACGTTCGTGTCACGGGCGAAGCCGCCGACGGCGACGCTGCCGCCGGGAACCCGATGACCGTCTCGACTGACGCCGACGCGCGGCCGGAAGCGGCGGTCACGGGCGCGACCGATGTGACGGAGTCGTCGGCGAACCTGACCGCCACGGTCACCGACCTCGGCGGCGCCGAGAGCGCTCGGGTGATTCTCTACCTTCGCTCGGCGGACGCCGAACAGGGTGAACGCGTCGCGACGCGGAACGTCTCGGCGCCCGCGGACGTCTCTGCGTCCGTCGACGGCCTCGCCGCCGACTCGGCCTACGAGTACGACGTGGTCGTGGAGGCGAGCGACGGTGACGTCGTGAAGACCGACGCCGCGACCTTCACGACCGACGGCGAATTCGACGTCGGTACCGAGTCGGTGCTCGTACACAACGGGACGGCGGTGACCCTGACCGGCAACGTCACGGACTTCGGTGGCGCCGACGCGGCGACGCTCGGCTTCGAGTACCGCCGGAACGGCTCGACCGAGTGGATCCGGGCCGGCGAGACCCGTCTCGACGCGGTCGGCTCCGCGAGCGAGACGATCCACGGGCTAGAACCCGGGACGGTGTACGAACTCCGCGTGACCGGAGCGGCCGTCGACGGGGATCAGGCCGTCGGCGGGACCGCGGTCGTCTCGACCGACGCCGTTGACTCCGCTCCCGAGGCGGCGACGACCGGCGCGACGAACGTGACCCAGCACGCGGCCACGCTGACGGCGACGGTCGCCGATCTGGGCGGGGCCGACCGCGCCGCGGTCGACTTCCAGCTCCGCCGAGTCGGTGCGGACGAGTGGTGGACCTTCGAGACGCGGAACGTCTCCGCGCCAGGCGCGGTCGACGCCACGTTCCTCGACTTCCGGGCGAACGCGACTTACGAGTACCGCGTCCTCGTGGCCGCGAGCGACGGCGACACCGCGACCGCTTCGCCGACGCAGTTCACGACGGAAGAACGGTTCACGGCCCGTACGGAGGCCGTGTCGAGCGTCAACTCGAGTGCGGTGTTCGTCAACGGCACCGTGACCGATTTCGCCGGCGCCGACGCCGCCGAGGTCGCTGTCGACTACCGCGAGGCCGACTCGGTCTCGTGGACGACCGCGACGCGGACCGGCGTCTCCCCGTCCGGACACTTCGGGGCGTTCGTCACCGACCTCGACGAGAACACGCAGTACGAGGTCCGGATCCGCGCGACCGCGAGCGACGGGGACGTCTACTACGGCGAGCCACGCGAGGTCACGACCCGCGACGATCCCTCGCCGCTCGTCGCGACGACTGGCGCGGCAGACGTGACCGACGAATCGGCGCAGTTGACGGCGACCGTCACGGATCTGGGCGCCGCCGACAGCGCCGCCGTCAGGTTCGAGATACGGCAGGCGGCCGCGAACGAGTGGCGCGCCGTCGAGACGCGCAACGTCACGGTCCCGGCGGATCTGCGTGCCGCAGTCGGCGACCTGCAGGCGAACATGACCTACGAGTACCGCGCTGTCCTCACCGCGAGCGACGGCGACACCGCGACCGGCGGCGTCGAGACGCTGACGACCGACGCCGCGTTCGCCGTCGAGACCGTCTCGGCCCGCGCCGCCAACGACACGGCCGCGACCGTCACTGGCAGCGTCACCGACCTCGGCGACGCGGAAGCGGCTACGGTCACCGCCGAGTACCGACGGAACGGATCGACCGAGTGGACGGTCGCCGAGCGGGCGGAACTCGACGCCGCAGGCGAGGTGACTGCGATAGTCACCGGACTCGAAGCCGGCACGGACTACGAGGTCCGCGTCACGGGCCAAGCCGCCGACGGTGACGCCGACGCCGGTCGGGCGCTGCCCGTGCGAACGGCCAGTCCACTGGCGGTCGCGACGACCGACGCCGTCGCGGTGAACGACTCCGTCGCGACGCTCGAGGGCGACCTGACCGATCTCGGGGGCGCCGAGAACGCACAGGTCTCCTTCGAGTACCGCGTCGCGGGTGCCGACGAGTGGGAGCGTACCGCGACCGAGTCCCTCGACGCGGCCGGCTCGTTCGACCGCGCCGTCTCCGGGCTCGACGCGTCGACCACCTACGAGTACCGCGCCGTCGTCGAGACGAGCGATGGCGAGCGCGCTACCGGCGACGTTCGCACGCTGACCACCGAGAGCGACGGCGCGGCCCCCGAGATCGGCTGGACGTCGATCGGGCAGGAGGACTCGCCGAACCCCCACCTGACGTTCACGACCTACTGGTGGGTGACCGACGAGGACCGCGACCTCGCGAGCGTCCACGTCGAAGTGATCGACGACGACGGGAGCGTCGTCGACAGCGCCACGACCGACGCCCACGGCGACTGGGAGTTCGGGTCGAACGACTTCACGCTGAAACACGTCGACGACGAACAGTTCACCGTCCGGATCACCGTCACCGACGAGAGCGGCCGGACGGACACTACCACCCGGACGGTCTCCGAGTGACGGCCCCGGTTTGATCGACGAGTACAGGGACGCACCGTCCGGACGAGAACCGTCCGGTTCGCCGTCCTCGTTCGCTCGTCGTTCGCGGGACGAACTCCCGACCGACCGCGGAGCGCACCGATTGAGACTCGTTCTGTCGCAACCGTCGAAGAACGATTCGGGCCGCGCCCGGCCGCGTGAGCGTGGACCGGTCGCGTCAGCGGCGCCCGGCAGCGTGGTCCGCGCTCAGTTCTCGTCGGCGTCTGCACCGGACTGAGCGCCGCGCTTGTGGATCAACGCGCCGCCGCCGAGTGCGGCCAGCGTGGCACCGATCCCGAATCCGGCACCGTCGTCCGCAGTGGCCTCGTCTCCGCCGTCCCCATCGCCTGCCGTGGTCGAGACGACCGTCTCGGTCGCCGTCGGCGTGGGAGTCGGCGTCTCCGTCGGTTCGGGGGTCGGTGATGGGGTGGGTGAGGCGGTCGGCGTGGGAGTCGGCGTCTCCGTCGACGCGGACTCGTCGATGGGGGCCGCGGTGGTCGCTGACTCCGGCGCGGGGTCGCCGCCGAGTTTGACGAGCCACGCTTCGGCCGGCGTGTTGGCGGTCTCGCTGGTGGTCTGGGTGGACCCCGCGACCGCGATCCCACCGTCACTGGTCGCGACGACGTCCTGGAAGGCGTCGGCCTCTTTGCGTGAGGGAGCCACCGACCACTCCAGTTGCGTGTCCGTGCCGAGCGCGGCCAGCCAGGCGCTGGACTCCTGGGCCGTCCGGTCGGTGAGCGCTCCGGTCACGTAGGCCGTGTCGCCGTCGCCGGCGACGGCGCTCAGCCCGACCCGGCTCGCCGAATCGTCTGATTCGAGCGTCCGAGACGTCTGGACCGATCCCGAGTCGTCGGTGGCGACGACCCACGGCGAGACGACCCGTGTCATCCCGGTCGCCCCGACGAGGAGGTAGCCGTCCTCGGTCGCGGCGTGGTCGACGATCTGGCTCGACTGGTTCGTCTCCCCGTCGGTCGTCTCGAACAGTTCCGTCTGCCAGTCGATCGACCCGCTCCCGTCGAAGCGGAAGAAGACGGTCTTCGCCGGCGGCTGCTCGCCCTCGCTCTCGGGCGGCGCCTGCAAGATCCCGCTCGCGACGTAGCCGTCGCCGTCGGCGCTGATCGACTGGAGCCCGGTGATGTCGTCCTCGAAGAAGCGGTGGCGCCACTGTTCGGTGCCTTCGGCGTCGATCTTGAACGCGACGGCAGTCGCCGCGTCCGGGCTTGCCGACGCCGACTGCCGCAGGACGTAGCCGGCAGCGACGAATCCGTCCTCGACCGCCACCAGATCGAAAGCGACGAGGTTGACGTTCTCGCCGTCGGCCGACGGTTCGTAGGTCTCCTGCCAGGACTGCTCGCCGCCGGCCGTGACCTTCCGGATCCCGATCCCCTCGCTTTGCACCCCTCCGGTCAGCACGACGACGCCGTCGTCGGCCGCGGCGACCGCGCTGACCTGGCTCGCCCGCTGGCCGTCGCGGAGGTGGCTCCACTGGCCCGAACCGCTCGTGCCGTCGACGGAGAACAGCCAGTCGGTCCCGCCGCTCGTCCGGTCGCTCTGGACGGTTCCGAGCCCGACGAGGGCCCCCTCGCTCTCCACGAGGGAGCTCGCGGTGTTGTACGTGCGCGGCCCGTACGTCTGATTCCACCGGACTTCGGGCCGGTCGAGCGCGCGGCTGGAGGGCTGTTCGGCGGGGGCCGCGTCGGTCGCTCCCGCGACGGAGGCGGCGCCGGCCGAGACGGCGAGTCCGGCCGACGCCAGCAGGCGGCGTCTCGTCAGATCGCTGTCCATATGACCCGGTGTTGGCATACCCGACGGATAAATGGCGCTATCTCCCGCTGGACGCAGGGGTCGAAGTGCCAACGTTCGCTACGTCTCGTCCGGCTGTTCGTCCGACCGCCGGGTCCGTCGCAGGAGCGCGCCGCCCCCGATCGCTGCCAGCGCGGTCCCCATTCCGAATCCGGCGCCGTCGTCCGCGGTGGTCTCCTCGCCCGCGTCCGTCGATGCGGGATCGGTCTCCGTCGTCGGGTCGGTGGCGGTCGCCGTCGGGGTCGGGGTCGGCGAGGCAGTCGGCGTCGGCGTGGCGGTCGGCGATGGCGTCGCCGTCCCACCGTCGGTCCCCGCGGTCGTCGTTCCAGTCGCCGTCGGTACCGGATCGCCGCCGAGTTTCAGGGCGAGAGCGTCGGTGGTCGTCCGTTCACCCTCGACGTTGGCGTTGCCGAACACCACTAGCCCGCCGTCGTCGGTTTCGAGCGCCGTGATCGCCTGACTCCCGCTGGCGAACTGCTGGGTGGCGGACCACTGACGCGAGAGGTCGCCGTCGATGCCGGCCGCCCACACGCTGGCGGGGTCGGTCGAGGTGGCTTGTCCGACGCCGACCAGCGCGTAGCCGCCCTCGAACGGACGGATCCGCTGGAACTGCCCGACTTGCATGTCCGCCGGTCGCGTCAGCAGTCGGCGCTGGCGCTCGCCGCTCTGATCGACCGAGAGGACCCACCCCTGCTGGCCCCCGAACAGTTCCTGGGAGCTCCCACCGGCGGCGAGGTACCCCGATTCGGTCGCGTACACGTCGTAGAAGAAGTTCAGTCGGTGGTCGGTTTCCTCGGTCGTCTCCCGGTACACCTCGGACCACTGCTGGCTCCCCTCGCCGTCGACTTCGAACAGCCAGCCGACGTACGGCGGCTGCTCGCCCTCGACCGCCTCCGCTCGCGTCCCGCCGCCGACGACGTAGCCCCCGTCGCTCGTCGCCGCGAGGCTCGCCACGTAGTTGGAGTGGCGCGGGCCGTACGTCTCGCTCCACTGGCGCTCGGCCTCGCCGTCGACCCCGAAGACCCACCCAGAGACGTCGGGGAGCGTTCCGCCGCGAGCGAGTCCGATGGCGACGTACTCGCCGTCACCGGCCGAACGGAGCGACGCGACGTTGCCACCGTTCCGTGGCAACTCGACGGTCCGGCGCCACTGGAGTTCGCCGCTCGCGTCCAGCTTGAGGAACAGCGGCGTCTGCCCCTCCGTCGGCTGACCGCTGTACCCCGCGAGGAGGAGAGAGCCGTCGTCGGTCTCGGCGACGGCGTTGACGCCGGCGACGTCGTCCGCGTCGTACCGGCGTTCCCACTGCGGCCGACCGCGGTCGTCGACGGCGAACGCCCACGGGCGGACACGTTCCGGGTCGGCACCGGACTGGCCGACCACGACGAAGGTCCCTTCGGCAGTCCGGAGGGCGTCCTGGACGGTGTCCGTCGTCGCGCCGTCGTAGGTCTCGGACCAGCGCAGCGCCGGCGGGCCGTCCCGCTCCTGGGTGTCGGCGGCGACGACCGCCGATCCGACGGCGCCGCCCGCGACCAGCGAACCGCCGGCCGCGAGCAGACTGCGTCGCGTCAGCTCTCGTGTCATATGCCCGCAGTTGTGCCGGGCGAAAGATAAGCACCGTTCTTCGCCGCCGGACGGCCCTTCGCACGGGAGTACCGGTCCGATCCCGCGTCCGGCAGAGAACGGGGGCTTTAGGTCGACCGCCGCTGAATCGACGGCCATGAGTTACGCCACGAAGTTCACCCTCGGCACGATCGGCATCGCTGCGGTCCTGGCTATCGCGCTCGTCCTCGTCTTCCTCTCGTAGGCCGGGAAGCCGGCGTTCGGTCCGGGATCGCTTCACTCCCCGTCGGTCGATCGGGTGTGCCGGGCGAGCAGCGCGCGTCCACCCAGCGCCGCGAGTGCAGCGCCGACGCCGAAGCCCGACCCGTCGTCGGCCGTCGAATCGGGGTCGGTCTCCGTCGCAGCCACTGCGTCCGTCTGCGTCGCCGTCGGCGACGGCGTGGCCGTCTCGGTCGGCGTGGGAGAGTCGGTCTCGGATGGAGTCGGCGACGCCGTCGGCGTGGCTGTCGGCGTCTCGACGGGGTTGCCGCCGATCTTCGCGACGAACGGGGACGTCCATCCGTCCTCGGTGTCGTGGTTGCCCGTGAACGCGACGCCCCCGTCGCTCGTCGCGACCGCGTCGCGAACGACCGCTGCGGTGTCGAGCGGATCGAGTTCTTTCCAGTTCGTCGACAGCGACGTGTCGACACAGTGAATCCAGGGCACTTCGACCAGCCGGTCCTCACTCCGATAGGCCGACCCGACGAGCACGTAGCCGTCGCCGGACGGGGCCGCGGCGACGAACTGGCCGCCGCCGTCCGTTCCGGGCCGGTCGAGGGTGGTGTACAGTCGTTCGCCCTCCGAATCGACGGTGACCGCCCAGCCGCGAGCGGCCGCGTCGTCCGCGCTTGGTGAGAGGTGGCCGACGAGCAGGTATCCCGAATCTGTTTCGACCACGTCCACGAGTTTGTGGAACTCGGTCTGTCCGCCCGCTGACCGCTGTCGATACCGCTGGGACCATTGCGGTTCACCCTCGGCGTCGATCTTGGTCGTCCACCCGTCCTGCCGATCGATGTCCCACTGCTCACCTCGCCTCGCGCCGCCGTAGACGAGGAACCCTTCCTCTCCGAGCGGTTCGATGCCGGAGGCGAAGTTGGCGAAGAACTCGTCGAGTTCCTGCTCCCATCGGATCTCCCCCTCCGCGTCGACGGCCGTGACCCAGGTGTTCGGGTTGTCGATGTCGAACGAATACCCGACGAAGACGGCACCTCCGGCCGGGTCGGCCCCGAGGTCCGTTACCGAGAAATTCTCTAGCGGTACCTCGTACGTCCGTCGCCACGCTACTTCTCCGCCCTCGTCGCTCGCGACGAGCATCAGTTCGGTTGCCGCGTTCTCGGCGTTCGGTTCGAGCGTGCGGCCGCCGAGAAAGATGCGGCCACCGCCCGCGAGCGGCGCGGACGCCTGCGTCAGGAACTGCCCGTCGATGTCGAGCGTCACGGACGAGTCGAACGACCCGTCGGCGGCATCGACCGAAACCGACCACGGATCGACCGCTTCGTACGCGCGCCCGCTGAATCCACCGACGGTGACCTGACCGTCGGCGGCCTCGATCCCGACCGGCTTGTCGACGGCGTCGACCGAGACGTCCTCGTGCCAGCGGACGGGCGGGACGTCGTCCTGTTCTCGTCCGCCGGTCCCAGCCCTCGTCGTTCCCGACCCGATGCTCGTCGCGATTCCCCCCGACAGCGCGGCGCCCGCCGACAGCAGGACGCCGCGCCGCGAAACGTCGTCCACCATACAGTACGGCGTGGTCCCGTCATCTGTTATAAACGTTCGCGCCGCCATCGCCCGACGGGGGAGCGGTGGGACCCGGCGTCCGTTCGCAGCCAAATTCCCCGTCGCCCCGGACCGGTGGGGTTTACTCCGGACGCCCCCTCCCGACGTACATGACTACGTCGCCGAGCAGCGACCTCGACGCCGCACGCCCCGCGTCCGAACAGACCGCGTTCGCGGGCGGCGATTGATGTTCAGCGAACGCGACCTGTCGACGGATCTGGACGCCGTCCGCGACGAGCACGCGCCGGGGGCGGTCGTCCTCGACTGTGCGCGGGACTTCGAGACGCTTCCGGCCGCACAGGCCGAGGATCTGGCGCTGTTGACCGACTCATTCGACCCCCAGTCGTACCCGAGCGAGTGGCTCCCGTCGGACGCGCCCGAGATCCTCCAGCAGTACGCGAGCGAGGAACTGACGATCGGGGCGCCCGGCGACGGCGGCGTCGCGTGGACCCACCAGACCGAGCCGCCAGTGGTACTCGTCAAGCCGCGGCTGGAGGGGTCGCCCGAGGCGTTCGTCGACTTCCTGCTCGCCGAGTCGCTCGTTCAGGTCGGGCTGGACCGGCCCGAACACTTCCTCGGGTTCTTCGAGGACCGCTACCGCGACCTCGCGGCGGCCGCGGACGACCGGCTCGACCCGACCGGCACGTACCAGCTCGCCGCCGCGCTCTACGACGCCTACCTCGGCCTGCACACCCGCGAGATCTTCGCCGACTGGGGAGACGACCACCCCGCGCTCTTCGACGCGTGGGTCGACGCCGGCGAGCGTCTCGAACCCCGGCTGGCCGACCTCTCGGCGGACCTCGCGGCCGGTCGAACCGAGTTCGGGGCTGCTGCCGAACTGGCGTGTGCGGCCGTCAAGCACGGGACAGAGCCCCCGACCCCCTTCGCCCCGCTCGACACCGAGGCCTACCGCGAGTACGGGGCCGAATACGCCGTCGAGTGGACGCGGAAAACCTTCGACCGCATGGAGTGAGTCGCGGCCGACCGGTCTCCCAGTTCTCTCCGTCGGCCCCCTCGATCGCACACCTCTGTTTCGGGTGGACCGATCGCCTCGCACCCGGCGCGGCAAGATCGCGAGACGGCAGCCGTGCGACGGGCGTCTGACGGCGCGTGGTGAAAGTGAAGCTATCGCCGCTCGACCGCACTACGTGGGGCGGGTTCGACCGGAAACCGGGGGGTCAGTCGACAGATCCGCCGGGAGCGGCGATTTGAGGTGAAACGAGGGGGTTCGGCCGGTAGTGTGGAAACGAGGGTTCGAACGGCCGAACGAGAACGAGCGTCTCGGGACTGAAGACGGCGTCGGGAGGCGGAACGAACCGGGTCAGTAGCGAGTCCGCGACGGCCGCTCAGTCGCCGGCGGCCCGTTTGTCGACGCCGTCCAGATCGTCGCCGCCGACCGACGAGCGCAGCGAGTCCATCCCGTCGTCGCGGTCGACGCCGAAGTTGTTCTGGTACATTTCCTCGACGCGCTCCATCTCCGCGTCGGACAGTGCGGGCGTGTCAGGCGCGGCGGCCCACTCGTCGATGTCGTCGGTCGTGCGGAACGTGGGCGTGACCGACGCAACCTCGTCGTGACCGAGCAGCCACTGGATCGACGCCTGGCCCATCGTGCGGGTCCCCTCGGCGTGGTCGGGGTCTTCGAGGAACCGCAGCGCGTCGACCTTCTCCCAGCCGGTCTCGTACCACTCGTCGGGGCGGTAGGCGCGGTGGTCGTCCTCGCCGAGTTCGGTGTCGGGCGTGACCTGTTCGTTCAGCAGTCCCGAGGAGTGAGGGACGCGCGGGATGACGCTCGTGTCGGCGTCGAGTTCGCGGATCGCTTCGATGGCGTGGCGACCGGGCGTCTGCTCGAAGACGTTGAAGACGAGCTGGACGGCGTCGAAGCCTTCCTCGACGGCCGTCTCGGCCTCGGCGAGCCAGCCGATCGAGGGGCCGAGCGCCCAGCCGACCGAGTCGACGCGGCCCGATTCCTGCAGTTCGTCGAGCGCTTCGAGCACCTCGGCGTCGACCTCGCCGACGTTGGCGTTGTGTAGCATCAGGTGGTCGACGTACTCCATGTCGAGCCGGTCGAGCGAGCGGTCGAGCGCCGTCTCGATCCACTCGGCGTCGACCCGCTTGGGGAGTTCGCCGTGGCCGGCCTGGGGGTTGTTGTAGAAGTCGTAGCCGACCTTCGTCGACACCGTGACTTCGTCGCGGTACTCGCCGAGGGCTTCGCCGACGAGTTCCTCGCTGTCGCCGTGGCCGTACACGTCGCCCGTGTCGAAGAAGGTGATCCCCTGATCGATCGCGTGATGCAGCATGTCGACGGCCTGCTCGCGAGGGCGCTCGCCCCACCAGTCGGTACCGACGACCCACGCACCGAAACCGACCTCGCTGACCTCGACGCCCGAAGAACCGAGTTGGCGCTGATTCATGTCCGCGGATTGGTGGCCGTGGCACTTAGCCGCCGCGGTTGCGACGCGTGGCGCTCAGTCGCTCGCCGTCCGGGGCTGGGCCGGCGCGGCCTCGCCGCGGGAGTAGTACGTCGTGCCGGCGGCGTCCACGCTGCCGGACTCGATGTGTCCCTGCTCTTCGAGGCGCTGCAGGTGCGGCTCCAGCGCGTCGTACGTGACGGTCACGTCCGCCGTGTACGCGAGCCGTCGACGGATCGCGGTCGTGTCCGCCGTCGACTGCTCGTCGAGGAACTCGAGTATCTCGCGCTGGATCGCGTACAGCTGTGTCATTACCGGAACGGTGGAAGCACGGGCATATAAGCACCCGCTGAGTCGGGTCTGAGTAAAGAATTGATCGCGGCCGCTCGGGTCGCGCTCTCCGGTCGTTCGCCTGTCGGCTCGCCGGTCAGTCCTCGCCGTCGGAATCTGCCCGGAGCAGCCCGGCGAGGCTCGCCAGTCCGGCCAGCGCGCCGCCGACGCCAAAGCCCGGCCCGTCGCCGCTCGTCGTCCCGCCCGCCGCCGCGTCGGTCTCGTCGGTCGCCGCCTCCATCGCGGTCGACTTGGGCGTCGATGTGGGCTGGTCGGCCTCCTCGGTCGCGGTCGCTCCGCCGTCCGACGAGTCGCCGTTCGACGCCGCGGTGGCCGGCTCGTCGGTCTCCGGCCGCTCGGTCGTCTGTTCGTCCGTCGGCTCGTCGGTCGCGGTCCCCTCGTCGGGCTCGTCCGTCCCCGTACTGTCACCTACCGCCTGTGCGAGCGCCGACTCGCCGCCGACGACCGGGACGTCGACCGAACTCTCGGCCAGCGACAGTTCGACCGCCCGGTTCCCGGGCGGGTGGAGCGTGAACTCGCGGTCGCTGGCGTAGACGACCACACCGAGCCGCGAGCCCGCCTCGAAGACGTGGTCGGTCGCCTGCAGCGGGAACTCGACCCGGACCGTCCCGTCGTCGGGGAGCGGTGCCGAGTCGCGCAGCGACTCCCGGTAGGCCAGCGGGGTGTCGTACTCGCCGTAGCGCGGGCGATTGAGCGGGTCCGCCCAGCCCCGCGTAACGACTTCGGGGCCACCGTCGGTGTACTCGACGAGGGCGGCGCTGACGACCGTCGGTTCGTCGACCGTCACCGTCAGCGACGGGACGACCCGCCCGCTGACGTGGACCGATTCCGCAAGCGGCGGGGTCTCGTAGCGCAGGCGGTGGTCGGCCTCGGACTCCCGGACCAGCCATCGGAGGAGCGTCGAGGGGTCATCAGTGAACGACTCCGTCGTCTCGCCGGCGTCGTCCAGCGTCAGATCGCCGGCGGTCGACCCGCCACCGCCGAACCGAACGGTCGCCGCTTCGGTGCCGGGGACGGGCCAGGCGTCGTAGGTCTCGGCCGATCCGCCCTGAACCGACTGGCCCTCGTGGATGACCGTCACCGGGTCCTCGTCCATGATCCCGTTGTCATCGCCCTTGAGCCAGTGGGCGAACCACCGGTCGAGGAAGTTCACCCACGCCCGTCCGCCGGGGGAGGTGTGCCCCCCCTCGTGGAGCCACAGGCGCACCGGCACGTCGTGTGCCCGGAGCGTCTCGTACCAGTCGGCGACGTTGTTCGGCTTGACGATTGGGTCGTCGACCGCGTGGGTCAGCAGGACCGCCGCGTCGACGGAGTCGGCCTCCGTGAGGAACGTCCGCTCGTGCCAGAAGTCGTTGTAGTCGCCGGTCTCGCGGTCCTGGCCGTCCTCGACGGCGTCGGTCCAGTGGCCGCAGTCCTCGCGCCGGGCGTTGCTGGCTTGGATCCACGTGCCGAGGTCGGCGATCCCCTCGCCCGCGTCGGGCGTCACGGAGATCGGCGTCCCGTTCGACCGGAAGAGGCCGTACTGGCCGACGTTCGCGGCCTGCGGCACCACGGTTTCGAGCCCGTCGACGCCGGTCGAGGCGACGCCGTTGGCGAGTTCGCCAAGCGCCGAGGCGCCGATGAGCCCCGTCTTCCCGTCGGTCCAGTCGGCCGTGACCTCCGAGCCGCCCTCGGCGGCGTCGTAGGCCGTCGCGCGGCCGTTGAACCAGTCGACGACCGCTTCGAGCGCCGCGACCGTCGGCGGCCCCGCGGCGGTGTAACACCCCGTCGAGCGGTGGGTCCCCAGCGACGAAATGTGAACGACCGCGTACCCCTTCGGGACGTAGCGGCGTTCGAGGTGGCCGGGCGTCGCGAGGCTCCCGGCGGACGGTCGGTGCACCGGGCCGGTGTCTCCGCGCTCTCCTCTGACGACGGCCGCGGTCCCGTCGTCGTCATCCGCGCCGGTGCCGCCGTCGCCGTTCGCCTCGTCTTCGCCGCCGCTCGCGCTGGGCGCGATGGCCCGGTCGTAGTACATCTCCTCGGTCGTGTCGCTGTGGGTCTGTTCACCGTAGTAGGGACTGGCAGCGCCGACGATCGGCACTTGATCGCCGTCTTCGGTCGAGTCGGGACGGGCGACTCGGACGAGGACCCGGTCGGGCGTGTCGTCCTCGTCGGTGTCGACGGGCGTCTCCACCCAGACCTCGTCGCGGACGACCGCGACCCCATCGTACTCCTCGGGCGCGTCGACCCACCACGCACCCGGCAACGCGCCCGCGCTCCCCGCGAGTGCGCCCCCGCCCACGGCCGCGGTGGTCACCCCCGCGAGCAGTCGCCGCCGCGTCGGTGTCGCTACGGTGCGATCGTCGTCTCCCCCGGTCGACGGAGTCGCCATACCGCCGGGGTAGCATCGGGCGACCTATCGTGATTTCGGAATGTAAAATCGAGTGGAACGTACCGATCGATCGTGGGGAAGCGGCGAACGTGACCCGGGCCCGGACGACCCTACTCCCCCGCGGGGTCGTCACCGTCTCCGCTGTCCTCGTTCCCTCCGGTGCCACGGCGGAGGGTCGGCCGCGTGACGGCGGCTGACCACCGGAGCGCGCCCTCACGAAGTCGTACCCACCACGCCAGCGCGGCGACGCCGGCGACGAACGCGACGAGCGCGACGAGACCGCCCTCGGGGCCGAACCCCCCGCCGGTCACGAGCGACGGGCCGGACTGCTCGACGACGAGGACGGTCACGGGCGTCGTGAACCCGCTGACGGGGAAGCCGAACACGGAGGCGATCGAGAAGTTCCACGTGACGTGGAAGCCGAGGGCGACGGCGATCCGATCGGTCAGGAGGACGCTCGCGGCGAGCAGGCCGCCGAACAGTGCGATATTCGGGATCGCTAACGGGGTCACGCCGGGGTTGCTCCCGTGACCGGCCGCGAACGCGAGGCTGGAGAGGACCACTGCGCCCGCGAGCGCACCCCTGCGACCGATCCCGAACCAGCCGTCGAGGCCCTCGGCGGCGTTCGCCAGCAGGTAGCCGCGGAAGAGCAACTCCTCGAAGAGGGCGACGCCGACGAAGAAGACGAAGGTGAGCGCCAGCGCGACCGCGACCGGGACGCTTGAGCCGATGGCGAAAGGGGACTCGGGCCGGATGGCAGTGGTGTCGGTCACCCGCAGGAAGCCGGCCCCCAGCTCGATCGCGAACACCAGCGCCGCGAGCGCGACGCCGAGCGCGAGACCGAACGACAGGTCCGCCCACCACGCGCGGGAGCGATCGAGTCCGAAATCCACGAGCCGGCGGCGGTCGATCAGCCACGCGGCGACGACGATCCCGCCGACGAACCCCACGGTCTGGAGCGTGCGGGCGATGACTGACACGAACGCGGTGACGAGCGGTGGCGCCGTGCCCGGCGCCAGCGCCGCCAGCACGGCTCCGGCGACGGCCCCCCCGATCCCGCCGACGAGCAGGAGTAGCGTCGCGAGCCCGAGCCGCCAGAGCGCGCGCAGTCGGTCCTCGTCGTCGTTCCAGAAGAGGTCGCGCAGTGCGCGAGACTCGGCCATCGTCTATCGGTCGACCGTACGGGGCTTAAGCCTCGTGGACGCCGTCGAGCGATGCCGGGGTTCCCGCCGGTGGGCGTCGCGGTCGCGGCCGACCGGTGCCGCAGGCGCGACCGATCGGCGCCGCGGACGGCGGATGGCCGGTACAGAAACCCCTATTGTCGGCGGGGCCGATCGACGGGTATGACAAAACGCCACGTCTCGCTCCCTCCGGGCGGCGAGGAAGGCATCCACGCGTTCATCGAGGAGGTCGACGAGCGCCTCCGCGGCGACGAGGACACCTGCGACGTGGTCGAGGACGTGCTCGTCGACCTGTTCGGCGACCGCGAGGCCTACGAGCGCTGGCAGTCCGGCGAGTCGGTATCGGCAGCCGAACGGGTGCGGCTTCAGGGCTACGACCCCTGCAACGTCACGCTGGAGAGCGAGTACTACGCCGAAGTCGAAGCCATGGACGACGGCGAGTTCGAGCACACGAAGTACCTCCAGTGGCTCTGGCGCCAGTTCGACGCCACGCCGATGGCCGACAACGTCGAGTTCGCGCTCCGCTTTCGCCGGATGCTCGCCGACCACCTCTTCGCCGAGGTCGGGGAGAACTGCCGTTTCTTCAAGGGCATCACGTTCACCTACGGCCACAACATCTCCGTCGGCGACAACGTCGTCATCCACGACGACGTCCACCTCGACGACCGCGGCATGCTGACCATCGGCGACCGCGTCTCCATCTCCGACGACGCCCACGTCTACAGCCACGACCACGACGTCAACGACCAGACCGCCGTCGACAACTACCACACGATCATCGAGGACGACGTGCGGGTCACCTACGATTCGATGGTCCGCGCGGGCGTCCGTCTGGGCGAGAACTCCGTCCTCGCCGCCAAGTCCATCGCCGGGACGGACGTCCCCGCCCACCACATCGCCGCGGGGACGCCAGCCAGGTCCATCGCCATCAAGGACGGCTGGGAGCCCGTCGCCGACGACCTGGAGGACGCCAACGTCGACCGCCGCGA
This sequence comes from Halosimplex yunnanense, assembly GCF_054504345.1. Taxonomy (NCBI): domain Archaea; kingdom Methanobacteriati; phylum Methanobacteriota; class Halobacteria; order Halobacteriales; family Haloarculaceae; genus Halosimplex; species Halosimplex yunnanense. Next base: position 210,479 of record NZ_JBTJEL010000034.1, read on the forward strand.
GGAGCGCAAACTCGACTACGAGCTGCCCAAGTCGCTCAACGTCTTCGACGAGTTCGGCCGCGACCGCCAGCCCCCGGGGCAGTGAGCGCCCGTCGGCGGGTTCCCGTTCTACTCGCCTAACCTGAGCAGCGTCACGTCCCCGTTTGTCGAGCGGAGTTCGAGCGTGTGTTCTGCGGTTTCGCCGTCACTCCCGCTTCCACCCTCTGTGGCGTCCCCTTCGTCGGTTCCGTGCGAGCCACTGTCTGTTTCGTGGGAGTCGCTCTCTGTTCCGTGAGAGTCGCTTTCGGTCCCGTGGGATCCGCTGTCCGTCGCGGTTCCGTGGCCGTCGCCGCTGCTTCCGTCGAGACGGCCTTCGATCCGGCGTTCGGTCGACTCCGAGACCGTCAGCGGGACGCCCGACGTCTCGGCGTCGCCGTTGCTCGTCTGCAGGAGGACGGCCGCCCGCAGGTCGCCGGAGACGGCGGCGGTCACGTCGCCGTTCTGGGACCGGCAAGTCGTGTCGCCGCGGAGCGCGGGCACGTCGACGGTCACGTCACCGTTGGACGTCCGCGCCCCGTCGAGGCCGCCGATCGCGCTCGCGGACAGGTCGCCGTTCGTCGACTCGACGGTGACGAACCCGTCGACGTCGTCGACGTTCACGTCGCCGTTTTTCGACCGGTAGGTCCCGTCGCCGGCGACGCCGTCGGCGCTCACGTCGCCGTTCTCCGAGACGGCTTCGACCACGGGCAGGTCCCCGGGGACGGCGAGGTCGAGTGAGACCGTGACGCTCCCCTGTCGATTCTCGCGCTGCGGGGAGACGACCAGGGTGCCGTCCTCGACGCGGCCCTCGACGGTCACGTTCGCGAGGGCGTCCTCGCCGGCACGGGACTCCTTGTGGATCGTCCCCGTGACGGCGTCGCCGTCGCCGGCCGTGAGAGTCACGTCGCCGGAGTCGGTCCGGACGGCCAGCGCTTCGGCGTCGTCAGGGTCGAACGTCTGCTCGACAGTTTCCGTGTACGGTTCCGTCGAGACGATGCAGCCGGCGACCCCGACTGAGGCGGCGAGGCCGCCGCCTGCGCGGAGGAAGCGTCGGCGCGACGTGTGCGGGGATCCCATTATGCCGGAGTGATACGATCGCCGCGCAAAAACGTGGCGGTCGGACGTGCGCCGGCGGCCGGACCCCGCCGGCCAAACACCCAAGTGCCGTGGCAACGTATAACACGGTATGGAACCCTGGGGTTGGATACTCGTCTACCTCGTCGGGTTCACCCTCTTCCAGCTACTGCTGGTGCGGTACTTCTCGGACGACCAGACGCTGGGGGGCGTTTCCCTGGAGTCGAACGAGGCCTCGCCGCCGCAGGCGGGTGACCGCGGTCGCTCGGTCGGCGATCCGACCCGTCCGGTCGGGGAGGACGGAGACGGGGACGGGAGCGACGAGGAAGCTGACGGCGTCCACTGCCCGCGCTGCGGGACGACCAACGCCGACGAGCAATCCTTTACGTACTGCCGGGAGTGCCTCGCACAACTGCGCTGAGCTCCCGTCCCGCGACCCCGATTCCGGTGGACCGGAATAATGGAACGATTATCAGCCGTGAAAAATAGGGGGTAAAGGTCTATAGCCGGAACGGGCATTCGACTGTATGCGCGTCTCAAGCGGCGTCCCTGGGTTCGACGAGATCGTCCAGGGCGGCCTCCTGAAAGACAGACTCTACGTGGTGAGTGGTCCGCCGGGCAGTGGGAAGACGACCTTCTCCTCGCAGTTCATCACGCAGGGCGCCAAGGCGGGGGAGAACTGCCTCTACGTGACGATGCACGAGACCAAAGAGGAACTCATGCAGGACATGTCGGGCTACGAGTTCGGCTTCGACCAGGTGATGGCCTCCGGGAAGATCCAGTTTCTCAACCTGATGACCGAAAGCGGCAAGCGGACCATCACCCAGTTCGGCACCGAGGGTGGGCTGACGAACCGCATCGTGGCCTTCCTCGAACAGCAGGACATCGACCGCGCCGTGATCGACTCGACGATGCTCCTCCAGCACTTCTTCAACGACGTCTCCGACGAGATCACGGGCTTTCTCTCGGCGCTGAAACAGACCGAGACGACGGTCGTCCTCATCTCCGAGATGACCGACCCCTCCTCGTACGCCGACGAGCACTACCTCGCTCACGGGGTCATCTTCTTCCACAACTACCTCGAATCCGGCGGGATGACCCGCGGGGTGCAGGTGATCAAGATGCGCGGCACCGCCATCGACTGCGACATCCGCGCCATCGACTTCTCCGATAAGGGACTGCGGGTGATGCCGGACAGGAAAGTCGAGGCCTGACCCATGGGACTGTACGACGAGAAGTACGGGACGTCGTGGTCGGCCCTCGACCAGGACGAGGCGACCGAGCGCGCCTACGCGCTGGGGGTCGCCGAATCCCTCGGGGAGTACAACCGCGAGGAGTTCGAGGCCGTCCACGCCGAGCTGGACACGGCCTACGCCAAGAGCATGGTCGAGCTGGCCTTCCGCGAGGGGAAAAACGAGGGCCGCGAGGCCGCGCCCGCCGGCGACGCCGACGAGGAGGCCGTGTGGGACGAACTCGTCGAGGGCGAGGTCGTCACCGTCGACGAGGATGAGGTCCCGACCGGCGGCCGCGACGGCCTCCCGGAGGCGGTCGACAAGTTCGGCGGCATCGAGAAGCCGAACCCCGACGAGATCGACGCGACCGAGCGCCCCGACTTCCTCGACAAGTAGTCGGTTCTCGACGACTCCGCGGCAACGGCTGCGCGGATCGCAACCGGCTTGCCGCCTCGGTGACATGCGGGCGTATGGTCGCCGCGGATCTCCACGTTCACACGACGAACTCAGACGGAACGTTTCGGTGCGACGAAGTCGTGCCCGCGGCGCGAGACGCCGGTCTCGACGCCGTCGCGATCACCGACCACGACCGCCTCCACCCCGACCTCGACGCCCCGGTCGTCGACCGCGACGGCGTCACGCTGATCCACGGGATCGAACTCCGCGTCGACGCCGGCGACCAGCGTGTCGACCTGCTCGGCTACGGCGCCCAGGCCACGGACGCGCTCATCGACGAGATCGACCGCCTCCAGCGCGACCGCGTCGAGCGCGGCCGCGCCATCGTCGAGTGCGTCGAGGACCGCCTCGGCGTCGATCTGGGGATCGACCCCGGACCGGGGCTGGGCCGCCCCGACATCGCCCGGGCCGTCGTCGACAGCGACGCCGACTACGACGCGGTCGAGGCCGTCTTCGACGGGCTCATCGGCGACGACGACCCCTGCTACGTCGCCCGGGACGTCCCCTCGTTCGAGCGCGGCCGGGACCTGCTGAGCGAGGCCTGCGAGTTCGTCGGCCTCGCCCATCCCCTGCGCTACCCTGCCCCCGAAGCGGCGCTCGAACTGGCGTCGGAACTCGACGCTCTCGAAGTCGTCTACCCGTACGGGAGCCGCGGCCACACGGGATCGACCGGCGCCCTCGACGAGGCCGACGTCCGGGAGGTCGCCGAACGCCACGACTGTCTGGTCACCGGCGGGAGCGACGCTCACGACCGCTCGGTCGGCGAAGCCGGGCTCTCCACGGCGGAGTACGAGCGGGTCGCGTCGGCGTTCGGCATCGCCGATTAATTCCCGGCATCCATCTTTTCCCTCGTAGGCACGACACTCTGCGTCGCGGCGTCTGACGCGCGGCATCCGGTGTCGCAGGGTTCAATGCCCCTCGGGTCCAAGCCCGGGTATGCAGTGTCACTACTGCGACCGCGAGGCCGAGATCGCGGTCGAGAAAGACGGCGTCAAGGTCGGGGTCTGCAAGACGCACTTCCGCGAGCAGATGGAAGAGATCGCGGACTCGGACTGGCTCGACGGGATCGAGGAAGACCTGGACATCGACCGCGCCGAGTGACCTCCCGGTCGGTCCGCCCGCTGTCCCCGCGAGACTTTACCGACTCGCGACGCTACCTCCACGCATGAAACGCGTCTCCCGCGACGACTGCGAGCGGCGGATGGGACCGGCCGCCGACAAGCGCGCGCTCTCGACCGCCCTCGGGACCGAGGAACTGGCCCTCAACTACTACGAACTGGAACCCGGCGACAGCTTCGCGTTCGGCTATCACCGCCACCCCGAACAGGAGGAGGTGTTCTACGTCGTCGACGGGACCGCCACGTTCGAGACCGAAGACGGCGAGGTAGCGGTCTCGGCCGGCGAGGCCGTCAGCTTCGCCCCCGGCGAGTGGCAGCGCGGCCGCAACGACGGTGGCGACCGCTGCGTCGCCCTGGCGATGGGTGCGCCCCGCGAGGCGAGCCGAACCGAGATGCTCCGGGAGTGCCCCGACTGCGGCGGCCGCACCGAGAACACGGTGGAGATGGCCGACGACCGCGAGGCGCTCGTCACGCGCTGTACCGACTGCGGCGCCGAGACCGGGCGGTTCACCTGAGTCGAGAAGCGAGCGACAATTTCCGTCGGCCGCCGCGCGATCGGCGCTGACCGTCGCACTACGGGCGCCGGCCACGTATCGAATCGACCGTCTCGGAGATCGCCGCCGCCATCCCGTTCGCCCGGGGACGCTCGTCGGGACCGATCCCCTCGTTCTGCACGTCGAGCGCGACGAAGTACGACGCGAGGTTCAGGAGCCGATAGCCCGCGCGCCGCCGCTTGAACCCGTCGGGGAGCGGCCGGACCGATTCGTAGCCGGCGCGGAACGCCGAAAAGTGCGGCCGCGGCGCGGCGGCGTCCGGCCGCCCGAAGACCGGTATCGCCGTCCGCCAGACATCGTACTCGCCGGGCGCAACGAGCGCGTGCTCGAAGTCGATCAGCGCCGCGAGATCGACGGGGTCGCCGTCCTCGTCGGTCACGAATCCGACGTGGTCGGGAAGGACGTTCCCGTGACAGAGGACGGGCGCGCCGGCGCCGGCGAACAGGTCGGGCCGGTCTTCGACCAGCGCTTGCACTTCGTGGACGGGATCGGCCCACTCGGTTCCGTCGAGGTGGGCTGCGACGGCATCGAGATGGTCTCTGACGACCTCGACCCAGCGGTCGCGGGCGTCGACTGCCAGCCAGCCGCCATCGTCGCCGCCGTCGGCATCGTCGGCGCGAGGGAATCCGGGCCGAACGAACGTTCCACCCGTCGCCTCGTGCAGACTAGCGAGTGCGCTTCCCAGTGCCCCGGCGTAGGCGGCGTCGATCCCCGCTGGTTCGGGGACTGCATCTTCGGCCGGGAGCCCGTCGAGCCACGAGGCGACGAAGTAGCCGTCGCCGGAGGCGAGCACGCTCGGGACCGGCAGGTCGGTGCGGCGGTCGACGTGGTCGACGACACCTGCTTCAGTCTCGGGGTCGGCCGTCGGCCCGCGGGCGACTTTGCAGACGGCCCGGCGGCCGTCGACGCGGACCTCGTAGACGGCGTGGGGAGGCACGTCGTGGATCTGTTCGCGGATCTCGTGGCGCTCGAAGTGAGCGGCGAGCGCGCGGTGGACGTCCTGTGTCATGGATCTCGCCGCGTGACGGGCGGCGACCGGCCGGAGAGTGCCACGGCTCCGGCCGGGGAGAAGACGATCACTGATGGCCGCGGCTCCGGCAAAAGCGTTCTGCCGACTGGTCGCGGTCGATTATCGAGCCAATCGCCGCTCCATCAGGCGTACCGTTCGACGACGTGGTAGAAGCCGAGTCCCGCGACCGCGGGGCCGAGGGTGACGACGAGCGCGAGCGTCAGCCACGCGAGGGCCGCGGCGGCTCCCGAGAGGAAGAGGACGTTGTAGCGGGCGAACCCGCCCGGGGCGACGAAGAGCACGGCGCTGAGGACCATCGCCACGGGCCACCCCAGCGTCGCGTACTCCAGCGTCTCGTCGGCGTCGAGCACCGTCCACCGGTCGAGCAGTTGCCGTCCGATGAGCAGCGGGAACGCCGCCAGCACGAGCGCCGCCGCGGCGGCCACAAGCGCGAACACGAGGCCAGCACTGACGTCGACGAACAGCGCGAGAGCGGTCGCGATGGCCGCGAGGAGCCCGACCGATGCGGCCGCGACGGTGCCGACGGCCATCCCGAACGACTCGCGACGCTTCGAAAGTACCCACGCGACGAACGCGACGACCGGGGACGCGAGCGCGAACCCGAAGTAGACCAGCACCGCCATCGCCCCGACGAACCCGTTTGCCATCGCCGAGTGGTCGCGGGGTTCCCCCATAAGTTCAGGGGGAAGAGCGGGGCAAGGACCGCCACTGACCGTCATCCCACCGACTCCTGCAAACCGATCACTCGAAGGCTGGGATGCCGGTCACTGACCGTCATCCCACCGACTCCTGCCAGCCGATCACTCGAAGGCTGCGATGCCGGTCAGGTCCTCCCCGAGGATCAGCGTGTGGATGTCGTCGGTCCCCTCGTAGGTGTAGACCGTCTCCATGTTCGCGAGGTGGCGCATCGGCGGGTAGTCGGTCGTGATGCCGTTGCCGCCGAGCATCTCGCGGGCGGTCCGGGCGACCTCGCGAGCGGTCCGGACGTTGTTGCGCTTGGCCATCGACACCTGCTGGGGCCGCAGGTCGCCCCGTTCCTTCAGGTCGGCGAGCCGGTGGGCCAGCAACTGCGCGGTCGTGATCTTCGTCGCCATCTCGGCGAGCTTCTCCTGCTGGAGCTGGAACTGTGCGATGGGCCCGCCGAACTGGTCGCGGTCGAGCGCGTACTCGCGAGCCGCCTCGAAGCAGTCCCGCGCGGCGCCGACCGCACCCCACGCGATGCCGTAGCGGGCCTGCGTGAGACACGACAGCGGCCCCTTCATCCCCGAGACATCCGGGAGGACGTTCTCCTCCGGAACCACACAATCCGAGAGGGAGATACCGCCGGTGACCGACGCGCGCATCGAGAGTTTCCCGTCGATGTGGTTCGTCTCGATCCCGTCGCGGTCCGTCTCGACGAGGAACCCGCGGACCGGATTTCCGTCCGCAGAGCAGTCCTTCGCCCACACGAGCGCCACGTCGGCGATGGGAGCGTTCGTGATCCACGTCTTCGACCCGTTCAGGACGTAGCCCTCGCCGTCGTCGGTCCGCTCGGCGCGGGTATCCATCGCGCTCGGGTTCGACCCGTGGTCGGGTTCCGTGAGGCCGAAACAGCCGACCGCGGACCCGTCGGCGAGGTCGGGGAGCCAGCGTTCCTTCTGGGCCTCCGACCCGAACGCGTGGATGGGGTACATGACCAGCGCGCCCTGGACCGAGGCCATCGACCGGACGCCCGAGTCGCCGGCCTCGAGTTCCTGCAACAGCAGGCCGTAGGCGCGCTCGCCGACGTTCGCGGTCGACTCGTGGTCGAGGTTGGGTGCGTAGAATCCCAGATCGCCCATCTCCGGGATCAACTCTTCGGGGAACGTGCCGGCCTCGAAGTGGTCGCCGATGCCCGGGCGGACTTCCTCGTCGACGAACTCCCGCGCCGTGTCCCGGATGAGCCGCTCCTCGTCGGTCAGGTCCGCCCCCAGGTCCACGTAGTCGAGCATGCCGGATCTTGGGGGCCAGCCGTGAAAAACCTCGTCGGCGCTGCGGAAGCGGGCGCCGCCCCTGACGACCAGGTTACTCGCGACCGCCCGACTCGGCGGCCACAGTGGACCGCTCGTGTTCGAGCGACGTCTCGATCAGCAACTCGGCGAGGTCACGGCCCGCCGTCCCGTCGAGGCCGCGCTCCTCGAACAGCGACTCGTGGTGGGATTTGACCGTCTCCTCGCGGCCCTCGTCGACGAGGTCGCGGCCCGCGTCGGCTTTCACCTCCGCCACCGCCTCGGCGGTCTCGACGCGCTCGGCGACCAGGTCGGCGATGGCACCGTCGAGTCTGTCTATCTCTCCCCGCAACTCCGCCAGTTCGTCCGTGTCGTCAGTCATCGGTTCGGAGCCCGCCGGATCGGTCGTCCGGTCGCGTGAAAAATGTCGGTGGTTATACTGGTCGGGCCCGACCGAACAGCTGGTCGGTCAGTCGTCGGCCGCGACGGCGTCGTCGCCGGCGGCGTCGTCGATGCTCGCGGCGTTGGCGCCGTGGACGTCGACCTCGCCGACGAAGTCGACGAAGTTGTCGAAGACCTGCTTGGCCTCGCAGGCGGCGTCGAAGTTCTCGGGGGTGATCCCGTCGAGGACTGACCGGATGCGTTCCTCGGGGAGGTCCTTGCCTTTCGTGACCTCTTCGGCGGTCTGCACGTCGTACTCGGGATGGAACTGGACGCCGAAGACGCGGTCCTTGCGGAAGCCGTGGACGCCGTACTCGTTGGTCGCGAGCCGCTCGGCACCCGGCGGCAGTTCGACGACGGCGTCCGAGTGCGTCGTGAAGACGGTGAACTCCTCGTCGAGGCCCGCGAGCAGTCGGGAGTCGCCGGCCCGCTCGACTGTGCGGTAGCCGATCTCGTACTCGCCCATCGACTCGACGGTACCGCCGAGCACGTCCGCGAGCAACTGGTGGCCGTAACACACGCCCAGACAGGGGAGTCCGCGGTCGATCGCCGCTTCGACCCATTCCTTCGTTGGGTCGATCCACTCCTCGTCCCAGTACACGGAGGCGCGAGAGCCGGTGACGACGACGCCGTCGAAGTCGTACGTCTCCGGGATGTCGCCGGCCGGGAGGTGAAACTCCGTCAGGTCGGCGGCCAGCTCCCGGCGGAAGTTCCGCCGGTTGCCCTCGGCCTCGTGGGCTGCGTTCAACAGGGCGATGCGCGGCCGTGTCATCGTCAGGTACCTGTGCGCTCGGCGAGTAAAAGGCTGTCCACCGTGGCAGTACTACGGGCCGTGTGAACTGTGTGCTTGACCGTTACCGTCGGTGTCGTCACTGTCCTCTTCGCGACGCCGTGTGCGTGCGAGCAGCGTTGCGGCGGCCCCCCCGTAGACCGCGGCGACGCCGAAGAGCCACAGCGGCCGCTCGGTCAGCAGCCACGGGACAGCGATCCCGTAGCCGAGTCCGAGCAGCGCGCCGGTCGCCGTCCGGACCGCGTTCGAACCCGGGCGATCCGTGAACGTCGTCGCCGCCCAGTCGACCAGCGCGGGCGCCGGTCCGACGGCGACCAACCAGGGCCACGCAGCCCGACCTGTCACGGTCAGGACGAGCACGACCCCCACGAGGATGCCCGGGTAGACGCCGCTACAGCGTGCGCAGAGGTGGACCGTCCGTTCCCCCGGCGAGAGCGAGTGACAGCGGTGGTACTCGTCGGGCTCGTGATGCGATAGGAGGTACCGTCTGGTGCGCGCGAGCCCGGCGCGGAGTTCGGACCGGCGGCGAGCGCGTCGACGACTCGCCGGCTCAGTCGTCGAGGTACTGGCGGCGAAACTCCTCGTCGCTCTTCGAGAGGTAGATCAGCCCCTCGACGACCCCGATGAGGCCGGGGATCATCGTCCAGAAGAAACAGAGGTAGATGATCCCGGTTCTGGTGTCGCCGAGGTAGAACTTGTGCGCACCGAACCCGCCGAGGAAGATGGCGAGCAGCGCGGCGATGAGCCGCTGATCCTCGTCGGACCCCGTGCCCGGCTGACGGACGCCGCACTCCGGACAGATCTCCGCCTTCTCGTTGATGATCGCGCCGCACTCGGCGCAGAACTTCTCGTCGGGCCCCTTCTTCCCAGCGCCCGCGCGGCCACCGTCGGCCGATTCGCCTTCGAGACTGGTATCGTCCACGCTGTCGCTGACCCAGCTGTCGTCGGCGCCGTCGTCGTCCGGCCCGTCCCGACCGTGACCCGAATCCTCGCCTGACATGCCTCCATAGAGGCGTATCACGCGGGTAAAACTACCGGGAGAGTCACAGACTACTGGGATGGTGAACGACGGTCAGCCGTCGAAGTCCCCGAGGAGCGCGTCGTTGACGGCCGCGCTCTCCTCGATAAAGCAGAGGTGGCCACCTTCGACGGCCGTGAACTCCCCCCGGGGAAGGTCGTCGGCCAGGTCTCGACCCGCCTCCGTGGGAACTACCGCGTCGTCGACGCCGTGGTAGACCCGCGCTGGCGTCGTGACCTCGTAGAGCGAGTCCGAGCGATCGAACTCGCGCATCGCCGCGGCCTGCGCCTCGAACCCGACGCGGTCGGCGTCTTCCTCGCGGCGCCAGCCGACGATTTCGTCCGCCACGTCCTCGTAGGCGTCGACGTTCGCGGCGAAGGCGTTCCGCAGCGACGCGCGGAGCGCGTTCGGATCGTCCCGCGGAGCGAACAGCGAGTCGAGCGCGTCGGCGTCGACGCGGTCACCGCTCGCCGCGGTACCGAACAGCGTCAGCGTCGCGGCGCGACCGTAGCGGTCGGCGTACGCCAGCGCGACCATCCCGCCGAGTCCCGCGCCGACGACGTGGACGTCGCTGACGCCGTGGTCGGCGAGGACCGCTTCGAGGTCGTCGGTCAGCGTCTCGACGCTGTAGGGGCCCTCGGGCGTGCCCGACCGCCCGGTCCCCCGGAGGTCCCAGACGACCGTCTCGAAGCCCTCGACCAGCGCCGCGTGTTGCCAGCCCCACACCCACGCGCCGTAGCCCGCCGGGTTGACGAATACGACCGTATCGGCTTCTCGCTCGGCGTCCTCGGGCGGGTTCGGATCCCCTTTCGCCTCGTAGTAGAGGTCGACGCCTCCGTCCGTGACGACTGCCATTGCCTCGACGTTCGAACGCCCGCGGTAAGGGGCTCCCGGTTCGCGGTAAGACGCGCCTTCGGGCTTCGAGAGGCGCTGTACTGCCCGTCAAGGGGCCTGATCGTGCGACTTATTGCCGCAACGTGTGGTACCGCTTCGAACTGTAACTAATTGTTTACTCTGATCCGAGTAAGACTTTTAACCCCGCCATATCCTACGGTAGGTCGATGACAACGCAGACGCCCAACGACTCGAACGGTGACGGAAAATGATCTGGCAGGACCTCGTGTTCCTCTGCGGCAGCGTCTTCTCGCTGTGTGTCCTCATGCCGACGCTGCGCGACGCGAGCGCCCGCGTTCCGCTGGGGACGGCGCTTCCCTCCGCGTGCATCGGCCTCGTCTACGGCACGACGTTCTTCACGCTCGGGATGACGATGTCCGCCGTCGGTTCCATCTGCGCCGGGACGATGTGGTCGCTCATCGCGCTCATGCGCTCGCCGCACCAGTACAACCCCACAAACGGTGCCGCTGCCCGCGCCGCCCAGACCGACACCCAGTCGTCGAACGACTCCGGCGGCTACGCTTCGCACGCGGACTGAGATCGGATCTTCCGGGCCGGCACGGCGGTCGAACCACTCCTGCGAATTTCGCGGTTTTCCGAATGACGTCCCGCTAGCGGGCGAACGGGAATAGAACTCGAACAGGCGTCCCGAGCTACAGCAGGGAGAACGGAGCAGAGCGTAGATGCGGATCCCGGGGCTTACCGCGCGGTATCGTCCGCGATCCGGCGTCGCTCATCGGATGTCGCGGTCGCGCCGAACAGTTCCGGTGCCACGTCGAAGGCCGCCTCGGGTGCGGCGTCGCCGCCGTGCCCGGTGGACTCGCAGTCGGGCCGCATGGTCAGTCGTCCGCCGAGAGCGGTTGGCCCTCGGCGTCGGTGGGCGCGGGGCTCTCGCCGTCGGCGAAGGGGTACCACGACTGCTTGGCGTCGGTGAGACAGGGGTCCTCGTAGCCCTCGACCTCTTCGGGTTCGGCGAGTTCGACGATGGTCTCGTGGCCGGTGGCGTCGACCCACTCGCGGAAGGTCTGGCCCTCCTCGCGCAGCGCGGCGTAGGCCTCGACGAGGTTGGCGATCATCCCGGGCACCTCGTCGGCGGGGACGCGCTGGCGCACCCACTCGATGAACGACGGGTCCTCGCCGACGCCGCCGCCGACGCCGACGTCCATCGCCTCGACCATCTCGCCGTCCTTCCGGGCGCGCATGCCCTGCATGCCGATGTCGGCGGTCATCGCCTGCCCGCAGTCGGCCGTACACCCAGAGTAGTGCATCTTGATGCGGTCGACGTCGTCGGGCAGGTCCACGTTCTCGCCGAGCCACTGCAGCATGCGCGCCATCCGCGTCTTCGTTTCGGTCAGCGCGATGGAGCAGAACTCCGTGCCCGTACAGGCCATCGCGCCCTGCACGAACGGGTTGGGTTCGGGCTGGTAGGTGTCGAGCAAGTCCTCGTTGAGCAGGTTGGCGAGCTGGCCGTCCGGCACGTCCATCACGAGGGGGTTCTGTCGCCGGGAGAGGCGGACCTCGCCGGAGCCGTAGGCGTCGGCCAGGTCGGCGAGTTCGATGGCGTCCTCGGCGGGCATGCGCCCGACCGGGACCGACAGGCCGACGTAGTTCCTGTCGTCTTTCTGGTCGTAGACGCCGACGTGGTCGTGGGCGCCGCGGTCGGCGGACTTCCCCGCGTTGTACGTGTACTCGCCGCGGAGGTCCGTCCCCGCGCGTTCGAGTTCGAAGTCGAGGCGCTCGTCCATGGCCTCACGGATCTCGTCGGTGCCCCGCTCGTCGACGAAGAAGCGCGCGCGGTTCTTCGAGCGGTTCTCGCGGTTGCCCTCCTCGTGGTAGAGCTCGACGAACGCCCGGACGGTTTCCTTGGCCTGCTCGCGCGTAACGAAGATGTCAAGCGGGCGCGCCTCGCGCGGCTCCCGGCCGCCGAGACCCCCGCCGACGCGAACGTTGAAGCCCCTGACTTCCTCGCCATCGATCAGCTTGCGCGCGGGTTCGAGCCCGATGTCGTTGAGCGAGTCCTGGGCACAGCCCTGCTTGCACCCCGTCACCGAGATGTTGAACTTCCGGGGCATGTTGGCCAGGTCGTCGTCGTCGCGGATGTCGGCCTGGATCTCGTCGAGCAGTTCGCGGCTCTCGACGTACTCCTCGGCCTTGCCGGCGACGGGGCAGCCGGAGATGTTGCGCATCGTGTCCCCGCCCGCAGACCGCGAGGAGACGCCGACGGCCTCCAGCTTCTCCCAGATCTCGGGGACGTCCTCCAGTTTGAGCCAGTGGAGCTGGATGGACTGCCGCGTCGTGAAGTCGACCCAGCCGTTGCCGAACTCGGGGTTCTCGACGGGGCCTCTGGCGTAGTCGCGTGCAACCTCGCCGATGGCGCGCAACTGGCCCGGTTCGAGCACGCCACCGCAGTTGGTCAGCCGCATCATGAAGTAGCTCTCCTGACCGCTGCGGTGGTGGAACACGCCCCAGAACTTGAAGCGAGCGAACCACTCCTCGCGCTCGTCTTCCGGGATCGACTCCCAGCCCTGCTCCGCGAACTCCTCGAGTTTCTCGCGTACCTTGTCGCCGTACAGTTCGTCTTTCCAGGCTTCCTTCTTGTGTGGCATTGGATCGTCCTCCGTTTGTGTTTGTTCGAAATTTCGGCAGATACTCGAACGAACGTCTTCCGTTTTACGTTTCAACTAGCTAACTGCGACGAACATAAGCGTAATCGTTTACAAAATTCGAATACCTCTCGGAAATCCGGACGATCGGTCGAAATACAAACACCTTAAACGCATTTGGGTGGGGTCCGGGAGCGGCCGTCGCCGGTCGGTCAGGGGCCGAGTCGGTCGGTGGCCGGCGCGAGGTCCGCGCGCGAGCCGCGGGCCAGCGGGTAGGCGTCGACGTCGGGCGCTTGCGCGTCGATCACGACCGGATCGAGCCGCGAGAGCACGTCGTAGAGCCGTCCGGACCCCGAGGCGAGGGTGTGGTCGCAGGCGACGCGGGCGGCGTCTGCGTCGTAGACCGCGTGGAGCGGGTGCAGTCGGCGGTCGCTCTGGGGGACCGCAGCGGGGTCGCACGCCTCGAAGAGGTCCTCGAGCAGCGGCGCGTCGACCGTCGGCACGTCGCCGGCGACGACCGCGACCGCGTCGCCGCTCGCCACGCGGACGCCGGTCCGGATGGACGCCACCGGGCCGTCGTCGGCGACCGGATCGACCGCGAGCCGGTGATCGATATCCTCCAGCGCCTCCTCGACTGCCTCCCGGTGGTCGTTGCGACAGGCGACGACGACCTCGTCGACGACCGGCTCGACGGCGGCGCCCACTCGTCCGAGCGGCGAATCTACTGTCTCCGGGTCCGCATTTCCGATCTCGCTCAGCAGGAGCGCCGACCGCATCTCAGTCGTCCCCCGGGACTCGCGACTCGGCGTTCGGGCTGGCGTTGACGAACCCGCTCTCGGTCGCGATCTCGGCGATGTGGGGCTGGAACACCCACGCCGCCAGCAGGACGATCGGGATCATCGAGGCGGCGACGATGGAGTAGCCGAGGTGCAGGTTCGCCAGGAACGGCGCCGAGTAGACCAGCGGGTAGACGATCCCGCCGACCGTGCCGACGCCGCCGACGACGCCCGCGACGGCGCCGGAGCTGTTGGGGAACATCGCCGGCACCTGCGCGAAGATCGAGCCCTCGGCGAACGCGCAGGCCATCCCGACCACGAAACCCGCGCCGACGGCGACCAGTACCCGTCCCGAGAGGCCCGCGAGGGTCATGCCGAACATCGACAGGACGACGAACGACAGCGTCACGAACGTCCACTGCTCGCGGTAGCGCCCCTCGAACAGCGGGATGATGTTCTTCTCCTTGCGGGCGAGCAGGTCGCTGACGTAGCCGCCGATGGGCCGCAGCAGGCCAGCCGCGACGGAGAACGTCGCCGCGAACGTCGAGGCGAGCACGAGGTTGTCCGTGTCGAAGCCCTCGCGGTAGTAGGTCGCGAGCCAGCCGTTCATCGACAGTTCGAGGCCGAAGGTCATCACGTACGCGAGCGCGAGGACGACCGTCCCGTAGCGGGTGGCGGTGTAGAACCACCCCTTGAAGCTGGCGTTGTCGGCGGTGGCCTGGCGCTTCTCCTCGCTCTTGGCGGCCTCGCCGAGCGCGTAATAGACGACGGCCAGCAGGATGGAAACGACGCCCGTGTAGAAGAACGCGGCCCGCCAGTTGGTGTCGAACAGCGGTCCGCTCCAGTTCGACCCGAACACGCGGGGCAGGATGAGCGCGCCTCCCGCGGCGCCGGCGTTGCCGATGCCCGCGTAGATGCCCTCGGCCGTCCCCAGCTGTTCCTCCTCGAACCACTCGGAGACGTGCTGGATGCCGATGACGAACGTGATCCCGGCCGTCGCGACGATGAGCCGCTCGACGAAGAACACGGCGTAACTCTGGGCGAACGCGCTCGCGATCGAGAACACGCCGACGTACGTCAGCACGATGGCGAAGACGGCCGGCGCGCCGAACTTGTCCGAGAGCCAGCCCGTCAAGATCCGACCGAACGGGGCCAGCCAGATGGCCGCGCTCGCGAGGATCCCGATCTCGGCCAGCGAGAGGCCGAACTCCTCGGCCATCGGCCCCGTGAACGGGGCGAACGAGAACCAGATCAGGAACGAGAAGTTGAACCCGACCGTGGCGAGCACGAGCGTCCGCCACTTGGTCATCCTGATCAGTCCCACGCGTCTCCCACCTCCCCGGTTGCGGGTGCCGTAGCCGTCGCGCCCGACACTCCATCGACGGTTGCCGATTTTCCTGGCCGACAGATCGCCGAACCATAATCAATCACTATTTCCGTCTGTCCGTTCAGTATTTCACTCGATCTCATTTCGAACGTCCACCTTTCTACGGGTATATGCTGGACTGGCCAAACATATAACGCTAGTTGTTCAATTTGTAAAGATTAAATCGCTGCCGTTGGACGGACGGACGATATTAGGACGGATACTGTAGATATAAGGATGTAATTCGTCGAATCAGTGGACGGTAAACCTGACAGTTGTCGACTTCGAGCGGTCGGTCCGAGGCTCGCTGGGCAGATACTGAAGGCAAGCGGCGCGCGCCGGACGCGGGCCGGCATCGCCGTCTCACGGACAGCACTGATCGCCCGGAACGACGGGAAAACGGACGGGCAGACGACTCAGCGAGTCGAAACAGGTGAATCTCGGATCGAGAATCAATCGTCGGCGCGCACCGGCGCGTCGGCGGTGACGACCGACTCGTCGGCGGGCGCGACCAGCCGGACGGCGCACTGCTTGAAGTTCGGTTCCTTCGACTGGGGGTCCAGCGCATCGACGGTCAGCCGGTTCGTCGCGGGGTGGTGGATCGGAAGCCAGACGAGTCCGTCCGGGACGGCGGGGTCCGGATCGACGGACGCGCGGACCGCGTCGCGGCGGGACTCGACCACTACCTCGCCGTCCCTGATCGCCTCGCTGTCGGCGACGGTCTCGGGGTTGACCCGCGCGACGACCGGATCGAGGTCGTCCACGTCGCGCGAGCGGACGCCCGTGTTGTAGGCCTCCGACTCGCGGGCGGTCGTCAGCGTCAGCGGGTAGTCCTCGTCGACGGGTTCGGGGAGTTCCTCCTGTCGCCCGGTCGAGAAGCCGGCGCGCCCGCTCGCGGTCGGGAACGACCACGACTCCTCGCCGGTGTCCGGCTCCGATTCGACTCCGTTGTCGCCATCGCGCGGGACGTACCCGCGGTTGCCGTCGTCGCCGTCGTAGTAGCGATAGCCGGCGTCGGTCTCCGCGTCGGGCGCCGGCCAGCGGAGCGCCTTCAGGTCTTCCAGTCGGTCGTAGGTGATCCCCGACATGTCGGCGACGGTGCCCGCCGTCATGCCCGCGAACTCGTCGAAGAGGGTCTCGGGGTCGGGATCCGAATCGTCGAACAGCTCCGGGAACAGGCGCGCGCCGATGGTGGAGACGATCCGCAGGTCGGTCCAGACGCCGCTGGGCGCCTCCGTCGCCGCTCGCACCCGCGAGACGGTCCGCTCCATGTTCATCGCGGTCCCTTCGGATTCGCCCCACGTCGCGGCCGGCAGCACCACGTCCGCGAGATCGGTCGTCTCCGTCCGGAAAGCGTCCTGTGCGACGAGGAAGACGTCTTCGAGGTTCTCTTTGGCGACGCTCGCGTCGGGCATCCCCGCGACCGGGTTCGTCGCGACCGTGTAGGCCACGTCGATCTCGTCCCCGAGTCCGTCGGCGATGCCGACCGGTCCCGGACCGGGATCCGGCGGCAGACGTTCGACCGGGATCCCCCACTCCTCGGCGACGGTCTCGCGCTCGTCAGGGTCCTGAAACGGGCGGTGCCCCGGCCACGTGCCCTTGCAGGAGCAGACGCGAGTGCCCATCGAGTTGGCCTGCCCCGTCAGCGAGAACGGGCCGCTCCCCGGCCGGAGGTTCCCCGTCGCGAGACAGAGGTCGATGAGCGCCCGCGCGATGTCGGTGCCCTGGACGTGCTGGTTGACGCCCATCCCCCAGTAGCAGAGGGCGTCGCGCTCGAACGCGTCGGCGAGTCGCTCGACGTCTTCGGCCGAAACACCGGCGCGCTCGGCCGCCGCGTCGCTGTCAGGCAGGGTCGCCCGGAGCTCCTCGAACCCCTCGGTCGCCTCGGCGACGAACGCCTCGTCGACCCGGTCGGTCTCGACGATGCGCGCGAGGACGGCCCGTGCGAGCGCGAGGTCTTGCCCGGGTTCGGGCGCGACGTGTGCGTCGGCGTGTTCCGCCGTCTCGGTTTCCACGGGGTCGACGGCGAGCAGTTCGACGCCGCCCTCGCCGGCGGCCTGGCGGATCCACCGAAACATCACCGGGTGAGCGGCCGCCGGGTTCGCCCCCCAGACGACGTGCGCCTCGGCCTCGGGGATGTCGTCGTAGCTACAGGGCGGCGCGTCGCTGCCGAACGCCTGGTAGTAGGCCGTGACCGCGCTGGCCATGCACAGCGTCGTGTTCGCGTCGTAGTACCGGGTTCCAAACCCGCCGCGGGCAAGTTTCCCCAGCGCGTAGGCGGCCTCGTTGGTCTGCTGGCCGCTCCCGAGGACCGCTACCTCGCCGTCCCCGTCGAGCGCCCCCTGGAAGGCCCCGAGCGCCTCCGACAGCGCCACGTCCCAAGTGGTCGAGACGAGTTCGCCTCCGCGGCGGACCATCGGCCGGGTCAGCCACTCCCCGTCCGGGTCGGCGGTCTCCCTGACGCCGCGCTGGCAGGCCAGCCCCTGATTGACCGGGTGGGCGGCGTCGCCGCGGACGACGTCGATGCCGTTGCCGATGTCCGCGCCGCGCTGGAGGTGGCCACAGCCCACCGCACATCGCATGCACGTCGTCGGCACCCAGTCGCTCATCGATCGATCACCGTCTGTCGATAATCTATTGGCGATCGTACCGATCTACCACTATATCGTAGACGAACGCAAACCATTCTGTCGTATCGTATGCCATATTCACCGTACTAAACGCTATCCCTTGAACAATTAAAACACGATCTCACATGTTCGGCGGGACTTTGTATCGATGGTCCAGTTGCTACCGGCCGTCGCATCCAGTCGAGTACGAACGATCGGCCGTGTCTCTATTCGCGACCGGGCAGATAATCGGTCACCGACGAGGAGTCGGGTTCGGGCAGGTCGGGGTCGACGCCGGTGAGCGACTCGACCGCCGCCCCGAGCGCGGTGGTGAAGGCCGACGGCTCGACGGCTGTTGGCGCTTCGGAGAGCGCGGTCGCTTCGCTCGTCGGGATCACGGCGTCGGCCGCCTCGACGGTCGGAGAATCGGGGTTCCCTTGGTTGGCGACGATCGCGTCCACGCCGGCGTCGACGTCCCCGAGGCGGTCGCAGTGGCGCGGGACGGCCTCGACGCCCCGCTCGGTGTCGGGCACGACCAGCGCGACGGCGTCGGCGGCGGTCACCGCAGCGACCGCCTGGTTCGCGCCCACCGGCGGCACGTCGACGAAGACGGCGTCGTATCGGTCGGTCGCCGCCGACAGCCGTTCGGCGAGTCGACGCGCGCACTCGCTGGTCTTGGCCCGCGCCAGCCGCTCGAAGGCGGCCAGCGCCGGCGCGACGGTCACCGACCCCGGGACGTCCAGCGACAGCGTCGTTTCGGCCTCGGCCAGCGGCCGGTCCTCGGTGAGGACGCGCGTCACGTCGGGGTCGATCCGCTCGGGTACGAACGCGGCCAGCCCCTGCGTCGTGAACGACGCGTCCACGACGGCCGCATCGTAGCCGTCCCGTGCCAGCGCCGCCGCGAACTCCACCGAGAGCCGCGTCGCCCCCGCGCCACCGACGCCACTCACAACTGCATACACTTCACCACTCCCCTGCGTTCCGGTCATGTACCGCCATTGCCTCCTTCCAGTTGAAAAACCTACGTGTCCGCTGGCGGTCGATTCGACCGTCACAGGAGGGCGAGCGGATCCGGAGAAATGCCCACTGACAGCGTCGAAAACGCGTCAGTCGTCGACGCCGTCGGCGATCGAGGCCGCGATGTCGTCGAGTTCGTCGTCGTCGAGGTCGGGACGCCCGCCGCCGAAGATCGCGTGGATCGGTCCGCCGCCGCCGCCCTCGAATCGCGGGATGATGTGGCCGTGCGCGTGCGGTACTTCCTGTCCGGCCTCCTCGCCGTTGTTGAACGCGACGGTCGTCGCGTCGGCGTCGACGGCCGACTCGATCGGCTCGACGAGCCGGTGCATCACTGCGAACACCTCGCCCGCGAGGTCGCTCGGTACGTCCTGGACGTGTTCGTGGTGGTCCTTCGGGATGACGAGCGTGTGCCCCGGCGCCAACGGATTGGCGTCGAGGAACGCCAGCACGTCGTCGTCCTCGTAGACCGTCCGACTCGGTATCTCTCCGGCCACGATCTGACAGAAGATGCAGTCGTCTGCGCTCATGTGCGAGGGGTCGAAGGCCGACTAAATCAAGCTTAGCCATCTTTTTCCCCACCCGAGTTTCCTCGGCGCGCGAAGCGCGCCTGCGGGGAACCCGGCCGGCAAAAACATGGGTGAAAAAGGCCGCTCGCGCTCTGCGCGAGCGGTGAACCGGCGCCTGCGGCGCCGGATGCTTACAGCAGGGGACACCCGGACTACGGTGGCGCGCGCTGTCGCGCGCTTTCATGCGCGCGACGGAGCCGTGCGAGGGATGAGGGAGCGGAGCGAGCGAATCGGCTGGGGAGGCGTGTGGCCGTCTGCAGTGCTGTGGCGGTGCGGGTGCGGTTGCGGCCCTGGTGGACTGAAAGGGCGAGGCGCGCTCGCGTTTATTGTAGTCGCCTGAGCGACCACTACCCGAGTGCAACGAAGGTATGTCGCTTGGTTCGAGAGAGCTTCGCTCTCTCGTCATCCCGAAAATCTCCGATTTTCGGAGACAGCGACCGCGAGCGCGCCGAGGGCTTTCATCGCTTACTGATTCCTGCGGTAGCACCTCCGAGCGAGCGCGCCGAGGGCTTTCATCTCCTGCTGTCCGCGGCAGTCGAATCAGTTGTTAGCGAGCGCATCGAGGCCTTTCAGCGTCTACGGTCGACAGCGATCACTCTCGCTCGTGATCGACCTCTAATAACTCCCGAACAGACCCGCCGTAGTCACCACCCACGCTTAGGTGCGCTCGCGTCCACCAGGCACCTATGCAGGTCGAAGCACATTCGGCGAACGAGACGGTCGAAGTGGTCGACGGCGTCTACCTCACACAGCTGGCGGTGGGCGAGCGGACGAGCGTCCAGCACGTCCACATGGAGCCGGGGGCGGTGGTCCCGGAGCACAGCCACGAACACGAGCAGGTCGGGTACATCACCAGCGGGTCGGGCGTGTTCGTCGTCGACGGCGAGGAGTTCCCCGTCAGTTCGGGCGATTCCTACCACCTCGCGGCCGACGAACCGCACAGTCTGGAGAACACGGGCGACGACCCGCTCGATGGGATCGACGTGTTCGCGCCGCCGCGTGCGAATCCCGACTGGCAGGACTGAGACGGTCGAAACCGCGGCGACGCGGGGGCAGCAAACACGTGAGTCCAAAGGTCTAAGCCCCGTCGTCGCTAACGTCGAGACACTATGAGCACCGAAACCGAGGGCGGCGACGACCTCGAAGAGCGCATCTCGAACTTCCTGCGGCGCAACTTCCCGCAGATCCAGATGCACGGCGGCAGCGCGGCGATCGAGGAGATCGACCGCGAGGACGGCTCGGTCACCATCCAGCTCGGCGGCGCGTGTTCCGGCTGCGGCATCTCCCCGATGACCATCCAGGCCATCAAGACCCGCATGACCAAGGAGATCCCCGAGATCGAGACGGTCAACGCCCGCACCGGCGGCGGCATGGGCGGCGGCGAAGGCATGATGGGCGCCGACACCGGCCCCTCGATGCCCGGCGAGTCCCGCGGCGGCGAGATCGGCGGCGACGACGACGAAGGCCCCGAAGCACCGTTCTAAGCGCCGCCTCCTCGGTCGACTTCTCGTATTTTCGACTGCGTAGTTGCGACGCTGGACGTCGACGGCGCGCGTGAAACCTATCCGCGTTGCGTGGGCCCCTCGGTGCCGTTAGAGCCCGAGCGCCGACGTGATCGGGATCCCGGCCGCGACCGCACCGATCAGGTAACCGCCCAGTACCCCGGCGTTCAGCGGCGGGAGGCCGGCGTGGGCGCCTTCGACCCGGTGGACCAGATAGAGGAGGCCGCCCATCCCGACGAGGCCGCCGACGAGCGCGCCGAGTGCGGGCGCGTTGGCGTTCAGTGCGGGGACGATGGTGGGGGCGTCGAGGAACTCGCCGGCGCTGACCGCGAGCATTCCGGGGATGATCGCGTCACCGAGCCCGAGCAGGGCGATCTGGGAGCGCGCAGGGCTTTCGGTGTCCGCTGCATCGACTTCGGCCTCTTCCCCGTTTTCGGCCTCTTCCCCGGTCTCGGCGCCCTCGCCGTCCCCGTCGCCCATGAGGTCGAAGTCCGGGTCGCGCATCGAGAACTCGAGCGAGTGCGGGACCACGAAGACGATGGGCGCCTTGAGGTCGCCGAGGCCGCCGGCGAGTTCCTGCATGTGGCCGGAGACGTACACCGCGTAGGCGTCGTAGCCGGCCCACGCCACGAGGAGGACGACCACCGGAAGCGGGCCGAACCCGAGCCCGATCATCGGGATCGCCGCCGCGCCGAAGATCACCGCCGCGACGTCGTTGACGTACCACTCCGGGTAGACCCAGAGGACGACGAAGGTGACGGCCGCGACGGCGATGGAGGCGGGACTCGTCGGCAGGCCCATCAGCGCGCTTCCGGTGGAGGCGATCTCGCCGACCCCCGTGATCGCGACGAACGCGACAGCGGTGAGCGTGCTCGCGGACCCCAGCAGGAACGCCCGGATGAGCGCCTCGCCGTAGCCGTAGCGGAACGCACCGACCATGACGCCCGTCGCGACCAGCAGCATCACCGCGAAGACGCCCACGTTGCCGACGTCTCCGGGGTCCTCGAACATAGCCAGTCCCATCGCCGCGACCTCGTCGGTCAACACGAGTCCGAGGACGATCGTGGCCGCGTAGCACGCCACGATCCCGACGTAGGCGTACGTGCCCGACGGGATCCCGGTCGAGTTCGCGGCGCCGTCGGCGGTCGCGTCGTTCGTCGCGCGGTCGCTCATCGCTCGGCCCCCTGTTCCATCGTCTCCCCGTGTGCCGCCAGCCGTTGCATTGTCGAGTCCGACGGCCACCGCGTGCAAATATGTCTCGGACTGTTGCGAGGTGCTGGTGATACCCAGGTCGCCGTCCCGTCTGCGGCGGAACAGCGACGGAGCGAGGCTTTTGTGCTGATCTGGACGGGAGTCCACAGTCACCGTCGATTCCGTCCGCGAGCACGGGAACGGTGTCGTTGACGGCCGACGCAAGCACAGATCGACACCATCGATGACGGAATCACGGACTTTAATTCCGTGCGTGGCGGTTCTCTCTCTATGAGCGAGACAGACGGTCCGGGGAACGTCCTCTTCGTCGTCACGGACACGGTCCGGAAGAGCCACCTCTCGGTGTACGGCTACGACCGGCCGACGACGCCCAATCTGGAGGCGTTCGCCGACGACGCGCGGGTCTTCGAGCACGCCGTCGCGCCGGCGCCCTGGACCCTCCCCGTCCACGCCTCGCTGTTCACCGGCCTGTACCCCACCCAGCACGGTGCAACCCAGGAGAACCCCTATCTAGAGGGCGCGACCACGCTCGCCGAATCCCTCAACGCCGCCGGGTACGCCACGGCCTGCTACTCCTCGAACGCCTGGATCACGCCCTACACCAACCTCACCGACGGGTTCGACGACCAGGACAACTTCTTCCAGGTCATGCCCGGTGAGTTCCTCTCGGGCCCGCTCTCGAAGGCCTGGAAGACGATGAACGACAACGACACCCTCCGGAGTCTCGCCGACAGGCTCGTCGAACTCGGTAACACCGCCCACGAGTACTTCGCCGAGGGCGGCGGCGGCGACTCCAAGACGCCCGCCATCGTCGACCGCGTCCGGGACTTCGTCGAGGAGAGCGAGGCCGACGGCGACGAGTGGTTCACGTTCGTCAACCTGATGGACGCCCACCTGCCGTACCACCCGCCCGACGAGTTCGCCGAGGAGTTCGCCCCCGGCGTCGACTCGACGGAGGTCTGCCAGAACTCCAAGGAGTACAACTCCGGCGCCCGCGACATCGACGACGGCGAGTGGGAGGCCATCGAGGGGCTCTACGACGCCGAGATCGCCCACATCGACCACCACCTCGGGCGCCTGTTCGACTGGCTCAAGGAGACCGGCCGCTGGGAGGACACCCTCGTCGTCGTCTGTGCCGACCACGGCGAACTCCACGGCGAACACGACCTCTACGGCCACGAGTTCGGCATCTACGACCCGCTCGTGAACGTCCCGCTCATGGTGAAACACCCCGACCTCGACGCCGAGCGCGACGAGGAGACCACCGTCGAGTTGCAGGACCTCTACCACACCGTCCTCGACCACGCGGGCGTGAGCGCGGCCGCGGGCGGCGAGCCCTTCGACACCGCGCGGTCGCTCCTGCGGGCCGACTACCGCGAGTTCGCGAGCGTCGACGGACCGACCGGCGCCGAGTCCCGCTTCTCGGCCCACGACGACGGCGAACTGGACGACTACGCGTTCGTCGACTACCACCGCCCCATCGTCGAGCTGAACCAGCTCGAGAGCAAGGCCGAGGCGGCGGGGATCGAACTCGACGCCGACTCCCGGTTCTACTCGCGGATGCGCGCCGCCCGGCGGACCGACGGGAAGTTCATCCGCAACGAGCGCATCCCCGACGAGGCCTATCGGATCGACACCGACCCCGACGAACTGGAGGACGTGGCCGGTGACGAGGACGACGTCATCGCCGCCACCGAGGAGGCGCTGGTGACCTTCGAGTCGGAGATGGACGGCGAGTGGGCCGACGTCACCGACGAGGACGTCCTCGACGACATGGGCGAGGAGGCGAAAGACCGCCTCTCGGACCTGGGGTACATCGAGTAATCGTGCCCGAGTCCGAGGGGTTCACCGACCTTGCCGACCGCCGGACGGCGCTGAAGATCCTCGGCGGGTTCGCGGTCGCGCTCGTCGTCCTCGCCCTGCTCGCCTACGGTATCGGGCTGGAGAAGATCCAGCGCGAACTCGCCCGCGCGGACCCCCGGTGGCTCGCCGCCGGCTGTCTCTCGACCGCCGTCGGCCTCGTGGCGTGGGCGAAGGCCTGGCAGGTCGTCCTCCGCGTCGTCGGCTACGACGTCCCCTTCCGCGATCTGGTCGTCACCTACTACGCGGCGACGTTCGCCAACTACGTCACGCCGCTCGGGCAGGCCGGCGGCGAGCCGTTCATCGCCTACGTCCTCTCGCGGGACACGGAGGCCAGCTACGAGGACTCGCTGGCGTCGGTCGTCACGGCCGACCTGCTGAACCTCCTCCCCTTCTTCACGTTCGCCGCCATCGGGACGATCGTCCTCTTCGTACAGACGACGCTCTCCGGTCGAGTACAGGGTGTCGCGGGCATCCTCGCGGTGTTCGCCGTCGGCGCGCCCGTCGTGGCGGTGCTGGGCTGGCGCTCGCGCCGGCGCGTCGGTCGCTTCGCGCTCCGCGTAGTCGCCCCGGTCGCCAGTCGCACCCGCTTCGTCAGCGTCGAAGGAATCCGCGAGCGCCTGCGCGAGCTCAACGAGGCGTTCGAGCGCATCGCCGCCGACCCGCGAGCGCTCGCCCACGCGCTGGTCTACTCCTACGTCGGCTGGCTGTTCTTCGCGCTCCCGCTGTACTTCGCTGTCCTCGCCGTCGGCCGGGAGATATCGCTGTTCCTCGTGTTCTTCATCGTTCCCGCGAGCACGCTCGCCGGGCTGACCCCCTCGCCCGGCGGCCTCGCCGGCGTCGAAGCCGCGCTCGCGGGACTCCTCGGCACCCTCGCCGGCTTCTCGTTCGCGACCGGCCTCTCGATCGCCATCGTCTATCGGCTGGCGAGCTACGTCTTCGCCGTCCTGCTGGGCGGCCTCGCCGCGATCTGGGTCGTCACGCGCTCCTGAACCGTATCGACGGCACCCCGCCTCCCGTATCCGGCGAAGACGGCGGACAACGGAGCCTGTTCAGAGCGATCCGAGCCGTATCTCGTCGTCTGTGACCGATTCGATGTCGCTCTCGTCGAGCGGGAAGCTGTCTTCGCTGCGACTGCCCCACCCGAGCTTCGACATCACCGTGTCCGAGACGCCCGGATCCGGCTCGATGTGCGCCTGCCCGCCGCGGACTTCGACGACGCGACCGATCTCCTCGCCGCCGCTGTCGACTACTTTCTTCCCTTCGTCGGCGTCTGTGATGCTGGTGTCTGCCATTGCGTCTCCGCGTACGCCGGTACGTGACCTGTACCTCTGCCTTGCTGGCGCAGGCCACGCACCCGGAGCGCGATCGCGATCGCCGAGTGAACTCCGCGGGTACCCGTCGCCCGGTCACTCGACGAGCGGTTCGAGTTCCGCCTCGTAACACGAACGGCAGACGTAGCGGTCGAAGGTCCCGGCGTCGCTCTGCGTGTTGACGATCAGGTGGACAGTCTCGGCGAACGGGACCGTCTCGCCGCAGATACCACACTCCTCGGGCACTGTCGCTCTAACTGCGTGGGTAGGTCACACACTGCAAAGAAGGTGCGGGTCAGCGGAGTGCCGGCGGAAACCGACGGGACGGAGGTCTCAGTCCGCGGCGACGGCGTCGTCGAGTTCCTGAGCGTTCGCGATGACGTCGTCGATGGAGTCGCCGGTCGGCTCGTTGTTCAGCAACACGTCGATGGGCAGCGTCGGCGCGCCGTCGACGAGGTTCTCCATGATGATCAAGCGCTCGCGGGCCCGGGACATCCCGACGTAGAACACGCGGCGTTCGTTGTCGGTGAGGGTGGGGACCGGCGAGGTGTGCTTGGTGAACTCCTCGTCGCCGGGCACCTCGCGGTCGGACTGGTCGACGGTCGCGGCCATCTGCTCGACGACCTTCTCCGTGAGGTCGGTCGCGACGAAGACGTGGTCGGCCTCGCGACCCTTCGCGCTGTGGATGGTGCCGACGCGGACGCGGTCGGTCTCCATGCCCGTGTACTCGCCGCTGAAGTACGCCTCGACGCTGCGCTCCTGGAAGCTCGTGACCTTCCGGAGCATGTCCGCGGCCGCTCGCGGGTCCGGGACGAACGGCGCGAAGTCGCGGATCGTCTCGGGTTCGACCGACAGCTCTTCCAGGTCCTCGACGTCCGCCGCCTCCTCCATCTCGTCGAGCTCGTCGAACAGGTCGTCGCGCTCGCCGGACCCGAACGCCGAGTCGGCGAGCATGTCGGCCAGCCGGCGGGCCTGCAGGCCCGTGACCGACTCGTCCTCGTCGAGCGACTCGATGGCCTTGACGTACTGGGTGAGCCGGTCGGTCCACATCCGCTGGTCGGTCAGGCAGGTGAAGGGGATGCCCTCGTCGATGAACTCGTCGATGAACTGGAACATCTGGTAGCGAGCGCGGAAGAGGATCATCGCCGTCCCTTCCTCGTCCTGCTCGATGGTCCGCCGGACGTTCCTGACGAGGTCGATCATCGAAGGGTTCTGGACGCCCTCGACGCGGCCGCCCTCCTTGCGCGGATTGAGGTCTTTCTCCTGGCGCTTCTCGATGTGGCTGACCTCGCGGTTGACGACGTTGAGGATCCGGGAGGGCAGTCGGTAGGAGTTGGGCAGGATGTTGTCGTCGGTGACGTCCTCCTCCAGCAGGAGGTCGGGGTCGGCGCCCTGCCAGGCGTAGACGACCTGGTCGTCGTCGCCCGCGATGAGGACCGTCTCCATGTGGGGGCGCCACTCCTGATAGACGTCGTACTGGAGGGTCGTGATGTCCTGGAACTCGTCGATGACGAGGTAGTCGACGCTGGGGAGCAGCGACCGCTGGGCGACGCGCTCGAGCATGTCGGCGAAGCCGACCACGTCGTTTTCGCCCTTGTACTCGCGCCACGCGCGGATGGTCTCAGGGACGCTGATCCGGTCGTCGTCGCTCGGCCAGGTCGGCGTGTACTTGTTGCCGGTCTGGGCGTTCTCGTCGATCTCCGGCGGGAGCCGGACGACCTCGTCGTCCCACTTGAACGGGACGTCGTACCAGTCGGCCACGTCGCGGCGGGTCCGCTGGAGCCACTGGCTGGTCGCGATGATCTTGTTGCCGATGGTCGTCGAGCGGGCGGACCGACGGCGCGAGCCCTCGTACTCGTCCTCGTACTCGATGCCGAACTCGTCGCAGAAGTCCTCCTTGTCGGACTCGCCGACGACGTCACCGCGCGAGAGGTTGAGCAGCTCGTAGGCCTTCGCGTGCATCGTGCAGACGTTGCCCTTGAGCGCCCGCGGCGACTCCCCCAGTCGCTCGGCGAGGCGCTCGCGGATCTCCGCAGCGGCCGCACGCGTGTACGAAACCACCAGCACGTCGCGGAACTCCACGTCGTCGTTCTCTTCCAGCAGGGTCTCGACCCTGTCGAGCAGTGCCGTCGTCTTCCCGCTCCCGGGACCACCAAACAGGCGCGTCACCTGGGTGGACGCTTCAGTCATTGGCCCACGAAAGGGGCTACACACGCATAAACGACGTGGGTTGACGACGACGAGCGTTCGGCCCCCGCAGGCCGGCGTCCGCGGCGATCGAGCTAGCGAGGCCGGCCCGAGGGCGGACGTAGACGGGTCACACCTGTGGGAAGTACCGTAGCGAGAAGCGGTCTGGGGCGCCCGTTCAATCGCGGTACAGCGAGACGTACAGCATCGTGAAGCCGATGATGAAGGGGACGGCCTCGGTCATCCGGAAGAACAGCCGGACCGTCTCGGCCGCTTCGCGGGCGCCGACCTGCGCGATCACCGTGCTCGCGACGCCCATGCTGATGAACGCGAAGCCCATGAACGCGTACTGCAGTCGCTCCGTCGGCCGCTGTCGATACGCCTGGAAACTGATGAGCGTGATCCCGAGCGAGAGCCCGAACACCGCCATCCGCATCAGCGCCAGTATCCCCCGCATCACCGCGACGACGTCTACCATTGTTCGCGTCGTCTGTCCGACAGCACGGTCTCCCATATAGTTTCGCCGGTCCAGCCCGGACGCCGTCCCGGAGTTCGGACAGTTGACACTGTTCGCAGGCCGTCGGACGCACGGCTCACTCGCCGTCGAACGGATCGGCCGCGACTGGGGGGAGCGTGGACCCACCGCCACGCTCGTCACCCACTCGTCGTCGCCCGCTCGTCGCCGTTCGCCCGTCTCTCACTCCGGGTTGAGGTCGTCCCAGAGCTGGCTGAATCGGTCGGGGAGGTTCTCCTCGCGGTAGATACGCACCTTGTACTCGTCGTCCTCGAGGGAGATGACGGTCGACTCGAAGTTCGACTCGTAGACCTTGTAGTGGTTGCCGTCGTCGGCCACGAGGGTCTGGTCTTTCACGAGATCGTACTGGCTGAGCATCTCGATGCGGCGGTAGACCGTCGGGAGCGACAGGTCGCACTCTTCGCTGAGATCCTTCGCCGACTGGGGCTCGCGACTGATCGCGGCGAGCACACGGCGGGCGTGTTCGTCACCGATGGTGTCGAGTATCTCCTCGATAGCCCGTTCTTCGTCCACTACCGGTGTGATCTCTCGACCTCTTACATATGCCTTTCGAGGGTCGGCTCTTTCAGCCTCAGAAAACGCGCCTATCCCATTATAGGACTGCCCCCAGTAGCATCGAGTGCGGACCAAGTGCGGGCCCGACGGACCCCGATCGCACCGTG
The DNA here is from genome assembly GCF_054504345.1 of Halosimplex yunnanense. NCBI lineage: Archaea > Methanobacteriati > Methanobacteriota > Halobacteria > Halobacteriales > Haloarculaceae > Halosimplex > Halosimplex yunnanense. The sequence goes on from NZ_JBTJEL010000034.1 coordinate 239,279, forward strand.
TGCATCCGTGTGTGCCAGTGGTGGGGTGTGGGTTCACCGGTTCGCGGAGGGAGCACCGGACAGCGTCGTGACGTCGTTCGACGCTCCCCCGCGGACCGGCCGGGGTCTCCGGGCTCGCACGCGGTCCTCGCCGGCACGAGCGCGTTGCCGGAGGTCGTTCCCGACGCTTCCCCCCAAACGCGTCATCCCCCCGACGCAGTCGGGAACGAACGGGTCCCCCGACCCGCCGGGTTCCCCCTCCCGGCCTCCGTTGCCCGCTTTCCGGTGGACTTCCCCCTATTCCCCCCAACGTTCCCCCTTTCTCCAGCGTGTCCGGGGACGAAACCGACACCTCAGTAGTGTCACCTGTCGACGCGCTCGCCAGCGCCACGCCTCGTAGCCAACTCCGTTTTGTGGCCAGTCTCGCGGCCACCCCCGTCTCGAAGCGATACAGCGGCTGCTGGCGGGACGATCGCCCTCCAAAAAATGACTGCTCGTTTACCGCTCTATCGTCGCGTCAGGCCGGCTCCCAGCCGCATACCGAGCACGTTGTCGCGGCCGAATCGTGGAGTCCCCCGCAGTCGGGGCACTGCTTTTTGTTATAACTCTCTTCCCAGCCCGTCGACTCGACATCGTGCCCACGATCGGTCAGAAACTCGTCGAACATGTCGTCGGTGCTCGGTGCGGACGCCATACATGCTATGGTATACCACATCAGCATATAGGTCTATTGGTATGCGAAACCTTTGCACACTACTTCGGGCGATCCCGGAGCCGGCGGGCGGTCGACGCCGATCGCGAGCGATCCGGACGAACCCCAGAACATATGAACCAGTTCACCGATACGTCGCCTATGACACGGAAGCGGACGAGTCGTCGTCAGTTCCTGGCGGCAGCGCTGAGCGCGGCGGCTGTCGGTCTGAGCGGGTGCGGTTCCGACGACGGGACGGCGACGCCGGGGGACGAACCGACGGAAACGGCCACGCCGACGGACACGTCGACGGCGACGCCGACGGCGACGCCGACAGCGACGCCGACGGACACGCCGACTGAGACACCGACCGCCGAACCGACGGACACGCCGACGGCGACGCCGGGGGCGGAGTCGTTCGCGTCGTGGCCCACGTTCATGCGCAACGGCGGCCACTGGGGCCACCACCCCGACGCACGCGCGCCTCACGACGACGTATCGGTCGACTGGAAACGGTCGTTCGATCAGGACCAGATCAACGCGACGGCGGTGCTGGCCGAGGGGACGCTGTACGTCGGCGCCGGAGGCGCGGGGGACTCCGACGGGTCGTTCCACGCGCTCGACCCCGTCACCGGGGAGACGAAGTGGTCGAAAGACGTCGCTGCGCCGGTCACCAGCGCTGCCGCGGTCGGCAACGGGTTCGTCTACGTCGGCACGACCGAAGGCGTCCTCTACGTGCTCAAACCCACCGACGGGTCGGTGTATCTCGATATCGACCTCACCTCGACGGAGGACTTCACCCCGCCAGTCGTCGTCGACAGGGACGTCTACGTCGGGTCGACCGGCAGTCGCGTGTACAACTTCGACGGCCTCGACAGCACCCGGGAGTGGAACCAGGACACCCACGGCGCCATCACGGCCTCGCCGGCGGTCGGCGACGGGATGATCTACGCGCCGAGCGCCGACCACGACCTCTACGCGATCACGGCTGGCGGCAACATCGAGTGGCAGAAGACCCTCGGCGGGAGCGTCAACGGCGTCGCCTACCGCGACCGCCGCCTCTACGCCACTTGCGAGGACGGGACGCTCTCGCAGATCAACATCCGGGGTGGCACCGACTGGGAGACGCCCCTCGGTTCCGGGATCGCGAGCACGCCTGCAGTCACCGACGAGCAGGTGTTCGCCGGGACCCGCGACGGCACGCTCTACGCGGTCGACACGAGAGACGGCGTCGAGCGCTGGCGGTTTACCCAGCCGAGCGACGGCGTGACCGCGTCCCCCGTCGTCGCCGACGGCACCGTCTACGTCGGCAGCCGCGACGGCTTCGTCTACGCCGTCGACGCCGAGACGGGCGACGAGGAATGGACCTTCGAGACGGGGAACAACATCGATAAAGCCGCCCCCGTCGTCGCCGGCGGCCGCGTCTACATCGGCAGTCAGGACGGCACCTTCTACGCACTCAGCGAGTGACGGGCTGAGATCTCCGGAGCAACTCACTCCTGATCCAGACCGGACTGATCACCATACTGCACCGACGAGCACGCCACCGAGCCACACCGCGACGAGCGCGCCGCCGAGATTGACGAGCGCGTTCGCAATCGCGCGGCGGCGTTCGCCATCTTCGTAGCGCCGGACCGTCTCGAACGCGAACGTCGAGAAAGTCGTGAACGCGCCGCAGAATCCGGTCCCGGCTGCGAGCGCGATCGATTCTCCAACGGGCGCCGAAAGCACCGCTCCAAGCGCGAGGCTGCCGAGCACGTTCACCGCGAGCGTGTCGATCGTCCATGCGTCGATCCGTTCGCCGAGCAGGTACCGGGCCAGCGCACCCGCGACGCCGCCCAGTCCGACGAGGACGACCGGCGTCACGACAGCCACCTCGCGACCCGACGCCCGCAGAGGACGCCCGCGAAGCCGAGTCCGTAGTTCGCCGCGACGTTCGCCACAGCCAGCACCGGCGCCTGTCCGCCGGCGAGTCCCGCTGTCTCCGCCGCGAACGTGCTGTAGGTCGTGAACGACGACAGGAACCCGGTCCCGACGATCAGCCGCGTCTCCGCGCTCAGCGCGCCACCGAAGCGCCGCTCGTACAGCACGACGCCGAGGAGGAAACTCCCCAGGGCGTTGGCCGCTAGCGTCCCCCAGGGGACGGCACCGGGGAGCGCGAGCGCGACGAGGTGTCTGGCCGCGGCGCCGGCGAACCCGCCGACGCCGACCAGCGCGAGCGGTCGCACGCGCGCCGCGAAATCCTCGAACATCTGTCCGCCCGAAGCGACTGCGTCGGGGTATTCGTAGCTTTCCGTTCGGCCCGACCTCCGTCATCACCCCCAATCGTCAAACGAATAGGTCGCCGCCTACTCGCCGGTAAACCCTCGCACGAGCGTTTATGAGTGGTGCCGGGACCAGGGCCGCCCATGGAGCCACGAGCGCTCACGGGAGACGAACGCGCTATCGAAGGACTGCCGATCAGACTCGTCATCGCGCTGGTCGTCGGCGTCGCCAGCCTGAGCGTGATGATGAACACGCTCGGGGGGATCCAGACCCTCGGCGTCACGGAACTGGACGTCAGGCCGACGCCGGAGGTCATCGGTGAGAGTGCGATCGACCTCTCGGTCGAGGTGGTCGGGCCGCAGGGCGACCGGGTCGCCAACGCGACGGTGGTCGCCTCGGGCGGCACCGCGACGCTGGATTCGGTGACGACCGCGCGGACGAACGCCGACGGGACAGCGACGTTGTCGGTCTCGCCCTCACTGGGGCCGAATCAGGACGAAGGGACGATACAGTTCGAGGTGAAACCGCCTGCGGGCGGACAGTACGCCGACGACCGCGGGAACACGGAGGTGCTCGTCGTGAAGAAGTAGGCCCGAGCAGGACCTGAGTCGGCCGACCGATCGCGGCCGCGCTCGCCGGTCAGCGGCGGGGCGCGTCGTCCCAGTCGATCCACTCCTGCTCCCAGCCGGTACGGCCCTCGGCGTTGCGCCGTGCGAACTCGCGGTCCTCGCGGCGGGTCCGGTTGCGCTCGACCGTATCGGCCTGCTCGCCCTCGACGAGCATCGGCTGGAAGGCCACGCCGCCGAGCTGTTCTGCGATCTCGCCGTCCTCGACGACGACGAGGCTCTGGTCGCCGGCGCCGTGGGGCATGACCAGTCGCCCGTCCTCGGCCAGCTGGTCGACCAGCGCCGAGGGCGGACTGACGGCCGCGGCTTCGAGCAGGATGCGGTCGTACGGGGCGTACTCGGCGAGGCCGTCGGCGCCGTTGCGCCGGTCGACGAGGACCCCGTCGTAGCCGGCCTCCGCGAGGTTCCCCCGCGCTTCGACGACGAGCCGGCGGGCGATGTCGACGGCGTGGACGTTGCGCTCGCCGGCGAGTTCGGCGACGACGGCGGCGGTGTAGCCGACGCCCGCGCCGACGACGAGGACGGAGTCACCCTCGCGCACGTCGAGCGCTTCGAGGAGGCGCGCGACGGTGCTCGGTGCGAGGACGCGCGTGCCGAGGCGCTCGAACGGGCGATCCGCGTAGGCGCCGTGGTCCTCGGCGACGAACGCCTCCCGGGGGACTTCCCGCATCGCGACGGACAGCCGGTCGCTCCGGAGACAGCCCTTGCTCTCGTGTTCAAGGCTGTCGACCATGTCGTCGCGCAACACCGCTGAGTCCATGGGTTTCCGTCCGCCCTCGACGGTAATGAATGGCGCGGCTTGCGGGGGGTCGCCCCCGGCCCGTCCGGGCGTCAGAAGTGGCCGCTCACTGCAACTCGACGAAGCGGACGGCGCCGTGGTCCTCGCGGTCGAGGGAACCGTCGGCACGCCGGCGAGCGCGGACGAGCGTCTGGCGACCACGGCCGACCGGGGCGAGCACGTACCCGCCGGGGCGGACCTGCTCGACCACGTGGTCGGGGAGCGACGGTGCGGCGCAGGTCAGATACGCCCGGTCGTAGGGCGCGTGCTCGGACCAGCCTTCTTTGCCGTCGCCGGCGCAAACTGACACGTCCTCGTATCCCAGTCGTACCAGGCGCTCGCGGGCCTGCTCGGCGAGGGTGTCGTGGTACTCGACGGAGTAGACGTGTTCGGGGCCGACGAGTTCGGCGGTGACCGCGGCGTGGTAACCGCAGCCGGTCCCGACCTCCAGCACCGCGTCGCCCGGCCGCAGATCGAGCAGGTCGGCCATGATAGCGACCATGTGCGGGGCGCTGATAGTCTGTCCTTCGCCGATAGGAAGGGGCTTGTCGCGGTAGGCGCTCTCGCGGCGGCCGTCGGGGACGAACTCGTGGCGGGGGACGGCGGCCATCGCGTCGAGGACGCGCTCGTCGTCGACGCGGCCGCGGTCAGCGAGGTCTTCGACTAGCCGCTGGCGGGCGGCCTCGGGGTCCATGCTACCACGCGGACCAGGCCGACGAGGACTCGTCACGCGCGTACAACCGGTTGATGTCCTTCGCGAAGGCGCTGTCGCCGTCGAAGTCCAGCTTCTCCTGGTGGTAGCCGTGGGCGTCGTCGCGGATGTGGATCCCCTCGACGGTGAACTCCTCGCCGCCGAGTTCGTCCGCTTCGCCCACTTCGAACTCGTAGTCGCCGGGGACCTGCACGGTCAGCGAGCGCGTCTCGTCGTGGCGGCCGTCGCTCGGGTGCAGCGTCAGGTTGACGGAGACGTTGCCGACCGCGCGGGTCCAGATGGTGCGGACCTCCTCGGCGTCGGCCTCCTCGACGCGCTCGTCGCCGTCGAGTTCGAGGCTGGTGATCCGGACGGTCATGATCGCTTCCTCGGTGTCGAGGAGGAACTCCTCGCCGACGGCGAGCTGTTCGCCCTCGGGCACGTCGGCCGTGGCGGTGAACGACTCCCCGCCCTGCGAGACGACGACTTCCCGCTCGAACTCGGTCTCCGATTCGAGCTGGGCCTTGTGGGTGTGGCCGCACTCCGTACAGCGGATCGTGGCGTGACCGCCTCCCGTCGTGAGCACTTCGTGGACCGTCTCGAGGTCCGGCGAACACGACGGACAGGCGACGGCGGCCCGCTCCGTGGTTTCGGTCATGTCCACACGTTGCCGGCGAGCGCGTAAAAGTCCGCTGAGTCGCCCCGGCTCGCGGACGCTCGCCCGTCTTCCGACTCCGGGCGAGCGCCGATCGCGACGGAGTCACCCGGTTGAGGCCCGTGGCGGTCGCCGGGAACTGCCGCGACCGGGGCCGACTCCGGGCCCTGGATCGAACGGTGGTGAATATTCACGTAGCCGGGCGGCGTACTCTCGGTCGATGGACTCTGATCTGGGGCGGCCGGCCGGTTCCACGGTCGAGTCGGCCGGCAGCGGGGGCGGACTGGAACGCCGCCGGCTCGCGATCTTCCTGGGGGCCGCGTTCGCCGTCTCGTGGGCGACGGCCGCCGTCATCTACGCGCTGGGAGGCATCGGCGCCGGACCGACGCTCGGCCCTGGGATCCCGCTGTGGCTCCTCCTGCTCGCGGGACCGTACATGTGGGGACCGGCGATCGGCCACGTCGCCGCCCGCTGGCTCACCGGCGAGGGATTCGACCGGGAAGCGATGCTCCTGTGCGTCCGGACGCGTCCGCTTCCGTGGGTCGTCGGGTGGCTCGGCCCGCTCGTCCTCATTTTCGCGGGCGCTGGCCTCTACTTCCTCGTCTTCCCCGGTCGGTTCGGTGGACTGGAAGCGGTCGCGGACCTGCTGGCGACTCTCGAGGCCGAGACCGGCCAGGAGATCCCTCTCTCGCCGACGGCGTTCCTCGGGATCCAGATCGTCCAGGCGGCGGTCGCCGCGCCGCTGCTCAACAGCCTCGCGACCTTCGGCGAGGAGTTCGGCTGGCGGGCGTACCTCCTGCCGAAACTCGCGCCGCTGGGCTGGCGGCGAGCGCTGCTCGCCCACGGCGCCGTCTGGGGTATCTGGCACTGGCCGGTCATCGCGATGGGGTACAACTACGGCACGGACTACGCGGGCGCGCCGTGGCTCGGCCTGCTCGCGATGGCCGTCGCGACGGTCGGCCTCGGCGTGTTCCTCGGCTGGGTCACCCTCCGGAGCGGGAGCGTCTTCCCCGCCGTCGTCGGCCACGCGATGATAAACGGCAGCGCCGGGCTGGCGACGCTGTTCGCGACCGCCGTCCCGAATCAGGTGTTCGGTCCGACGCCCGTGGGACTGATCGGCGTCGTCCCCTGGTTCGCCGTCGCCGCCGTCCTCTTCGCCCGGCCGGAGTGGCTCCTGCCGGACGACGACGAAAGCGCGGATCGGATCGCAGAACGGGTCTGACCGGTCAGTTCGCGCTCGGCAGGTCGATCGCTTCCCCGTCGGCGTACACCGTCGGCTCGGTGATGATCCCGTCGAGGTGGATCGGCGCGTGGGTATCCCCGCCGATGCCGTGGTCGTCGCCGATGGCGATGTGGACGGTGCCCGCGGCCTTCTCGTCGAGCAGGACCGAGCCGACCAGTTCCTCGACGGCGAGGTTGGTCCCGATGCCGAGTTCCGCGAGGTTGTAGGCGGCGTCGCCGACGTCCTCGGCGGCCTCCTCGACGTCGGCGCGGACGGCGTCGTCGGAGATGTCGGTCACGTAGCCGTCCTCGACCTCGAACTCGAGGGTCTGGCCGTCTTCGAGCTGTCCGTGGGGCATCATCGTCCCGTCGACGACGAAGCGACCGTTGGCGTCCTCGGGGCTGTGGAAGATCTCCCCGGCGGGGAGGTTCGACATCTGGCCGGGCTCGTGGACGATGCCGGTGTCGAGTTCCCACTCGCGGTCGCCGGGTTCGAAGGTGATGTCGGTGCCCAGTTCGGTCGTCACGCGGATCTCTTCGGCGTCTTCGACCTGCTCGAGGAGGCGCTCGGACTCGGCGGCGATGGACTCGTAGTCGGCGTCCAGTCCCATCAGGAAGACGCCGTCGGTGATACCCGGGAGGGTCGCGACGCGGGCACCGGCCTCGTTGGCGTCCGTGCGGGCCTGCGTGTGCGTGAGGCTCTTGGTGGTCGGCGCGAGCACCACGTCGGCGCCGGCCATCGCGGCGGCGACGGGTTCGGGCGGCTCCTCGCCGTGCTGGTCGCCCGGAGGGTAGCGGACGATGGCGGCGTCGTCGGTGATCTCGCTGGCGACGCCGTACAGGGCTTCGCCGATGGCCTGTCGTTTGTCGTCGGTGACGATCACGCACGACTCGCCGGCCTGCAGGTCCATGCACTGTCTGATCGCCGTTTCGGCGGGCGCGCGTAGCGATGAGTCGCTCATGTCCGCACCCGAAGTGCGGCCGCCGGTTATGTGTTGTCCTCGGGCGGCCGCCGACCGCCGGTTTCGCCTGCCAACGCACCGACGGCGGTAACTACAATCGCTCTTTGAGCCTCGCCAAGGGGTTTAAGAGGGGGGTTCGTAGGACAGGACGCCTTCCCACCCCTGCCCGCTGTCGGCCCTCCACTGCCCCGTTCCCGCTCTCGCTCGCGGTCCTGCCCGGACCGCCCTCCGTTCCTGTCTTCATACTCTCTCGGCCCGTACCGCCTTCGTCAGCACGCTTTACGGCGGCGAGGCGGCCGAGGGGCACGGTCCGGGAACGGTCTGCGTCTTCGTAGCTCATTCCATCCGGTCGGCGTCGGCGGCGAGCCCGTCGAGGACGTACTCCGCGCTCGTTCGGGTCGTCGCCAGCGGCGTGTCGTGGACGTCGCAGATCCGCAGGAGCGCGCTGATGTCCGGTTCGTGGGGCTGGGCGGTCAGCGGGTCACGCAGGAAAATGATACCGTCGAGGCGGTCCTCGGCGACCTCGGCGGCGATCTGGGCGTCGCCGCCGATCGGCCCGGACTCCTTGCACTCGACGTCGAGGCCGGTCTCCTCGGCGACGCGCTTGCCCGTCGTGCCCGTCCCCACGAGGTCGAACGTCGACAGCAGCGACTCGTAGCTCTCCGCGAGGTCTATCATCTCGGGCTTCTCGTCGTCGTGAGCGATGAGCGCCAGTCGGGTCATACCGAGAGATGGGTCCCCGGGCTGTTAGTCCTGTCCCGCGCGGCCGCGGTCGGACTGCCCGCACTGGCCCCACCCACTCGGAGTCGGCGCGTCCTCACTCGGCGGCGTCGACCGAGACGTGGCCGCCGCCGTCGATGGTGACGTCGTGGCCCTCGACGCCGAACGTCAGCGACGCGTCGTCGTCGTCGCTCTCGAGGAGCGTCTCGATCTGATCGAGGTCGACGTACGCTTCGGCGTCGTCGACGTCGTCGACGTCGAGGTCGGTCGCGTCGGCCACCGCCGTTCCGATGGCCTCAGTAATCGGTCGGGGACTCACCCACCCTTCGATCTCCGCGTCGCCCTCCCCGGGAGCGAGCACGTACAGATCCTCGTTTGCTGGCATACTCCCTACGTCACCGGAACGGTATATAGAACCGCGAGTGCGGTTTCACGCTCTGAAAGAACTTCCCCGTCCCGTCGGTCGACTGGCCGCGTTCACGCGTGCCGGCTCGCGGGGGTTTTTTGCGGTCGCTCCACGGCGCTTCCGCTCGACGGGTTTCGGTTCGGCGTCGAGATTGCAGAAAATCGGGGAAATCCCCCCCGATAGACCGGTGTTGGAGGCGTTCCGGTGTTGGATGTCAGAGGCACGGTCCGGCCGGGCTCCCCCCAACACCGTCCCTACGTTCACCCACAGTCTCGATTAATCTTACGACTTCGTGCAACCTGTTCGCATAGTTGACAATCATCCGTGACACGGCCGCTCGTCCGCGTCGGGGTCGCCCGTCCGCGTCGATGTCGCTCGTCCGCGCCTCATCGCCTTCGACGGTGCGACCGCGCTCACTCCAGCCCTTCGCGCTGGTAGGACCCGTCGTACGTGTCGGCGTGCTCGGCATCGGCGAGGACGAGCTGTGCGATCCGGGCGCCCCGTTCGATCTCGATGGGGTGGTAGACTTCCAGCAGCCCCTCTCCGCGGCCCTCGTAGCCGGCGTCCCAGACGGCCGTGTCGAGCATGCAGGAGTTGCGCAGCAGCGACGACCGCGGGTAGAGGAAGCCGACGTGCCCGTCGGGGATCCGGACGGTATCGGCGTACTCGACGACGTAGCCGCCCGAGTCGAGGGCGTAGACGCCGTCGTCGGGGTCGCGCTCGCGACGCTCGCCGACGGTCTTGCCGTCGGTCCCGATACGGCCGGGTTCGACCTGCTCGTAGACCGCGCCGAGGCGCAGGTCGACGCCGTTGGGCTGGATCTGGTCGTCGTCCACGCCGCCGAGGACGTCCGCGACGAACTGCCCGCTCTCGAACATACCGGTGATGGCACCGACCCGAGCAAAGCCGTTTCGCTCTCCCGGCAGCCGGAGTAAAGCCCTTCGCGCGTGTACAGGCCCTCGACGACCGCCGTCTCGCGTGTTCTGTGGATTGTCGAACTGAATGACGGCGTTCGTCGAAGCCGAACGCGATCACGCCCCTCCTGAATTGAAACTCTGCTGTCAGTAACCCGATCGCAAGACGGCGGCGGGGTGGCAACTGACAACACTCGCGGAAACTCGCGGGTTTTATATCCGCGCGTCTGCCATTGTCGGACGTTATGGGACAGACACTCACGGAAAAGATTCTCGACGACCACCTCGTCGAGGGCGAACTCGAACCCGGCGAGGAGATCGGGATCGAGATCGACCAGGTCCTCACGCAGGACACCACCGGTACGCTCGTATGGCTGCAGTTCGAGGCGCTCGATCTGGACGACGTCCAGACCGAGGTCGCCGCGCAGTACTGCGACCACCAGACCTACCAGTTCGACTTCAAGAACACGGACGACCACCGCTTCCTCCGTTCGGCGGCGGGTAAGTTCGGCGCGCACTTCTCGCGCCCGGGCAACGGCATCTGCCACAACGTCCACAAGGAGAACTTCGCCGCGCCGGGCAAGACGATGCTCGGTTCGGACTCCCACACGCCGACCCCCGGCGGCATGGGCGAACTCGCTATCGGCGCCGGCGGCCTCGACGTCGCCGTCGCGATGGGCGGGGGCGCCTACTACATCGACATGCCCGAGGTCGTCAACGTCCGTCTGGAGGGTGAGCTCCCCGAGTGGGCCACCGCCAAGGACGTCATCCTCGAGCTGCTGCGTCGCCTCTCGGTGAAGGGCGGCGTCGGCAAGATCTTCGAGTACACCGGCCCCGGCGTCGAGAGCCTCTCGGTGCCCGAGCGGACGACCATCACCAACATGGGCACTGAGCTCGGTGCCACCTCCTCGATCTTCCCGACCGACGAGAAGACCGAGGAGTACCTCGAAGCGGTCGGCCGCCCCGAGGACTACGAGCAGGTCGAACCCGACGAGGACGCCGAGTACCACGACGAGATCACGGTCGACCTGTCGGAGCTCGAACCGCTCATCGCCGAGCCGTCGATGCCCGACAACGTCGTGCCCGTCCGCGAGGTCGCCGGCACGGACGTCGACCAGGTCATGATCGGCTCCTGTACGAACGGCGCCTACGAGGACATCCTGCCCGCGGCGAAGATGCTCGAGGGCCGCGAGATCAACAAGACGACCGAGATGATCGTCGCGCCCGGCTCCAAGCAGGCCTCCGAGATGCTCGCCCGCGAGGGCTGGACGGCCGAGATGATGGCCGCCGGCGTCAACTTCTCCGAGGCGACCTGCGGCGCGTGTATCGGGAACGGCCACGTGCCCGCCTCGGACTCGGTCTCGCTGCGTACCTTCAACCGCAACTTCGAGGGTCGCTCCGGCATCGAGGACGACTCGGTGTACCTCTGCTCGCCGGAGGTCGCCACCGCGGCCGCCCTCAAGGGCGAGATCGTCGACCCGCGCGATCTGGCCGACGAGACCGGCGACCTGGAGGACCCCGGCTTCGAACTCGCCGACAACTACGTCGGCGTGAGCAACTCCGACCTCATCACGCCCGACGAGGCCGTCGACGACGAGCTCATCAAGGGCCCGAACATCGGCGACGTGCCGCTGAAGGACCCGCTCCCGGCCGACCTGGAGGGCGAGATCCTCCTGAAGATGCCGGACAACATCACGACCGACCACATCAGCCCGGCCAACGCCGACGTGCTGATGTACCGGTCGAACATCCCGAAGCTCTCCGAGTTCACGCTCACCCGCGTCGACGAGACGTTCCCCGAGCGCGCGCTCGAGAGTGACGGCGGCGTCCTGCTCGCCGGCGAGAACTACGGTCAGGGTTCCTCCCGCGAGCACGCGGCGCTGTGCCCGATGTACCTCGGTATCGACGCCGTCCTCGCCCAGAGCTTCGCCCGCATCCACAAGGCGAACCTCTTCAACTTCGGCATCGTGCCGCTGACGATCGACGAGGACACCTACGCGGACATCGAGCAGGGCGACGACGTCGAGATCGTCGACGACGTCTCCGAGGCGGTCCGCTCCGGCAAAGAGGAGTTCACCATCCGCGTCAACGACGACTGGGAGGCCTCGGCGTACCTCGACGCCTCCGAGCGCGAGCGCGAGATCCTCGCCGACGGTGGGAAACTCACCCACGTCAAACAGCAGTACGAGTCTGAGGGCTCCGGCGCGCCCGCCGACGACTGACGCGACACCTTCTCCGTTTTTTCACCAGTCCCGAGCGGCGGCGCTGTCGAGACCGACGGTCGGGCTACACCGCAGGAGTCGGACGGCGGCGCGGTCGCTGTCGAGGCCTGAGTCACGAGCGACCGGGAATCCGCACGGAAGAGAGTGGGGTGGGGAGGGTGGAGTGGCACCCATCTGGGGTGCATCGGGACGTGTGACCGGCCGAGTTAAGAATTTTGTGGACCGAAGCGGGACACTGGCGACGGCCGCCGTTCGCGTCGCTCCGGTCCCGACGGGGCCGGGCAGTAGACATTTGTACGGTGGCTTCCTACCCGGCGACAGTGACTACCGTCGCACCGGACGAGTCCGCGGACCCGGACGTTCGGATCCGCGAGGCCGAGCGCGCCGACCTGCTCGCGGTCTTTCACATCGAACAGGAGGCGTTCCCCCAGCCGTGGCCGTTCTCGGCGTTCGAGCGTTTCCTCGGCGAGCCGGGCTTTCTCGTCGCGCAGGTCCGCGACGAGGAAGACTCCCGGGAGACGGCGACGGTCGGCGACGACGGCCGCGTCGTCGGCTACGTCGTCGCGGACGTGGTACCCAACCACGGCGAGGGGCTGGGCCACGTCAAGGACATCGCCGTCGCCGAGGAGCGCCGCAGCGAGGGGATCGGTCGGCGCCTGCTCCAGCGCGCGCTGACCGCGCTCGCCGCCCAGAACGTCGGCGCCGTGAAGCTCGAAGTCCGGGAGTCCAACGACACCGCGATGGAGCTGTACCGCGGGTTCGGCTTCGTCCACCGCAGCACGCTCCCGGGTTACTACGCCAACGGCGAGGACGCGCTGGTGATGGTCCGCGAGTTCTGAGCTACGCGTCTTCGGTTCCGTCTCTGAGCGCTTCGGCTATCGCCTGCAGGTCCGCCTTTCTGAAGCTGTCGGCGCTGTCCTCGCTCTCGCCGTCGAGTCCGGCGACGGCCGCGCGGATCGCCGCCCGCATCGCCGGTTTCGACGGTTGACTACTCGTGTCGACGTCGGCGTCGACGGCGTCGCAGATGGCTGCGAGCGCTTCCTTCGTGAACGAACTCGACACCTCGCGCTCGAACCGGCCGACCGAGACGCGGATCTCGTTGCGCAGCGCGTGGACTGTCGGTGACATGGTGTTGTCGTCGCGGCCGTCGGTGGTGTACGTTGTGGTCGATGAGTCAGATGATCATGGGAAGCGGGCCTCACCGCGAACAGCGGTCGTCACTGGAGCGTCGAGACCCTCGCAGCGGCGAAGGGGACGAGCATCTCCTCAGGGTGGAGACCGCCGTGGTTGCCGACGTAGCCGCGGTCCTCCCCGTCGTCGTACCAGACCGTCCGCTCGCGGTGGGTGACGATTACGTCGCCCGCGCGGCGGCGCGCCCGCTCACAGGGATTCGGCCCGAACAGCCCGTCGGCCAGCGCCTCGTGGCCGGTCGTCACGAACGCGTCGAGTTCCTCGTCGAGCGCGGCGGCCACGCGGTCGGCTGCACCGTCTTCGAGGTGGAGATGTGTCGACCGGCGGCTCCCGACCGGTGGCACCGTCTCACCGTCGGGATCGGTCTGCAGCGCGTCGGCGACGCCGTCGACGGCGCAGACGTCGACGTAGCTGTGCGGTTCGGTGTCGACGAGGCCGTGGTCGGCGGTCACGAGGAGGAGCGTCTCGGCGGCCGTCTCCGGATCCAGACCCGCGACGAGCTGGCGCTGGACGGCGTCTGCGACGGCGCCGAGTTGTGCTCGGTGGCCGGCCGACTCGGTTCCCTCGTAGTGGGCGAGGGCGTCGGCTTTCCCGAAGTACGCGTAACAGAGCGTCGGCCTATCGGCCGATTCGAGCGTCCGGCGGACGGTCAGTGCCATCTCGGCGGCATTGGTAGCGCTGTGGTCCGTGGCGGCGCCGAGCATCGCGTCGGACGACGGGCTGCCGCTGATGGATTCAGGCTGGACGGCGTGCGCATCGACACCGTCGGATACGAGCGCGTCGTAGACCGGATCGCCGGTAAACAGCTCCGCGGGCTCTATCACATCGGCGGCAGACGTGCCGTCTCGGTGGGTGAACGGCAGTCCCTGGACGACCGCGCCGACTTCCGGGTCGTACCAGTCCCAGCCAAGCATCCCGTGTTCAGCCGGTGTACGCCCGGTGTGTATCGTCGGGATGGCCGACCCCGTCTCGGAGGGGTACACCGAGGTCAGCGGCGTGACCGCCCCGCGGGTGTCGAGCGCGTCGAAGAAGGCGTAGCGGTCGGCGTCAGCCCGCCAGCGGTCGAGGCCGAACCCGTCGACCAGCAGGAGGACGACGTGAGAGACATCGGTGTCGACGCCGGCGAACACGTCGTCGGGAAGCGCCCTGCCGGTGTCGACGCCGAACAGGTCCGTCGCGGTCGGGCCGACGTTGCCGAAGCAGTAGCCGTCGTAGTCGGGGAACAGGTAGTCGTCGCGCTCGTGGTCGTCGCGGAGGGCGGCGGCGATGTCGTCGCGTCGCATGAGCGCGGCTTCGCGGAGACAGGTGAAAAGCGGCGGGGCCGATGTGTGAATCGGTCCCGAAGTAGACGGCCGCTTGGAACTCGCCGACCTCGCTCGGCGCGCGAACCACTCGCGTTGCTGGTACTCGATCAGTAATGGCATCTAACCTACAAGAATCGATTTAGCCGGCGTCATTCACAGTAGATTTGTATGTCAACAGATAGCGAGCCGCAAGATCCGGCGGAGCGGAAGTCGGCGATCGTGAAGCGTCACGAACAGACAGCGGACGAAGTACTCCCGGACCATCGGGAACTGTTCATCGGCGGCGAATGGGTTCCGAGCGCCTCCGGAGAGACGTTCGAGACGACCGATCCGACGACCGGCGAGACGCTCGCCGCGGTGCAGGCCGGCAACGCCGAGGACATCGACCGGGCCGTCGCCGCCGCGTGGGAGGCCTACGAGGAGCGGTACAGCGAAACGTCGACGGCCGAGCGGCAGGCGATGCTCGAATCCATCGCCGACGCCGTCGAGGAACACGAAGAGGAGTTCGCACGCCTCGAAAGCCTGGACAACGGCAAACCCATCACCGAGGCGCGCATCGACATGGCCCTCGTCGCCGACCACTTCCGGTACTTCGCCGGCATCGCCCGCGCCCACGAGGGGGTGACCGTCGACACCGACGACAGCAGGCACGTCCAGACCCTCCGCGAGCCGTACGGCGTCGTCGGACAGATCATCCCGTGGAACTTCCCGCTGCTGATGGCGGCCTGGAAGCTCGGGCCCGCGCTGGCGGCCGGCAACACGGTCGTGCTCAAACCCGCCGAGGAGACCCCGATGTCCGTCCTGAAACTGATGGAGGTCACCGAGGACGTGATCCCGGACGGCGTGGTCAACGTCGTTACCGGGTTCGGCGCGGAGGCGGGCGCGCCCCTCTCCGAACATCCGGACGTCCGGAAACTCGCGTTCACTGGGTCGACCGAGGTCGGCCGGGAAGTGATGAAGAGCGCCGCGGACACCATCACCGACCTGACGCTGGAACTGGGCGGCAAGAGTCCGCTGATCGTCTTCCCCGACGCGGACCTCGAACGGGCCGTCGAGACGACCATCACGGCCATCTTCTTCAACACCGGGGAGTGCTGCTGTGCCGGGTCGCGGCTGTTCGTCCACGAGGACGTGAAAGACGAGTTCCTCGACGAGCTAGCGGCCGCGGCGGAGGAGTTGACCGTGGACGACCCGCTACTGGAGTCGACGGACCTCGGGCCGAAGGTGACCGCCGAGCAGGTCGAACGGACCATGAGCTACATCCAGGAGGCCGAAGAAGCAGGCGCGGCGTTCGTCACCGGCGGGAGCCAGCCCGACGACGAGGCCCTCTCCGACGGCTGTTTCGTCGCGCCGACGCTCATCGACGACATCGACCACGACAACAGGGCCGTCCAGGAGGAGATCTTCGGGCCCGTCCAGGAGGTGTTCACCTGGAGCGACTACGACGAGATGATCGAACTGGCCAACGACGTGGACTACGGGCTCGCGGCGGGTGTCCTCACCGAGGACCTGACGAAAGCCCACCAGGCGGTCAGGGACATCGAGGCCGGCAACATCTGGGTCAACACCTACAACGACTTCCCGGCGGGCCAGCCCTTCGGCGGGTACAAGCAGTCCGGGATGGGCCGGGAGACCGCCCAGGAGGCCGTCGAACACTACACGCAGACGAAGACCGCCAACATCTCGCTGGAGTAGCGTGACCGTCCCGTTCCCGGAGCTATCTCCGGGTCGGATCCGGGCAGGGAACGTCTCGGTGGCGCCCGACGGGACGGCCTACGTCGTCCCCTCGGGGATGCACGAGCGACTGCGAGACGCGGTCGTGACTGACACTGGCGAGCGATCAGGGGACCCGAAAGTCGACCTCGCGCTGGCCGGGTGGGCATCGCTACAGAGCGACGGGATGACCGACCGGGTGAACGTCGACGCCCCCGACGGCTTCGCGAACGAGACCATCGTCAGGCGATTCGCCCGATCGCACGACGCCGGGTCCGTCGCCGTGGCGTACCACCCCAGCGGCGAGGTAAGCCGGTGGACAGAACCCGCGGCCGTTACTCTGCCCGACTCGTCGAACTGAGTGGACGTGGTCCGCCGTCCCCCTCAGTCCGACGCTTCGGCGGCGGCGATGGACGCGATGGCGATCTCGACCTCGACGTCTTCGACGTCCCAGGTCTTGCGGTGGCCGTCGGCCACGTCACCGACCTCGGTCGCGCGCACCTCGTCGGCGATGAGGGCCTCGTGTTCGGCGACGAGGTCGGCGACGCGGCCGTCGCGGACCTCGTATTCGAGGCGGATGGACTCCTCCATATCGAGGTCGAGTTCCTTGCGCATCTCCTGGACGCGGCGGACGACCTCGCGGGCGTAGCCCTCGCTCTCGATGTCCTCGGTGAGGGTGGTGTCGACGTAGACGACGCCCTCGCTGTCGAGGGCCTCGAACTCGGCGCCGGCGACGCCGTCGGGCGTGTGGCGGACGAACTCGACCATCTCCGCGTCGAGGTCGACCGACTCGCCGAGCGCGTCGGCGACGGCCGATTCGAGCGCCTCGACGGAGGCCTCGGTGACGCGGGCGTCGTTGAGCGCACCCATGACGCGACCGGCGTCGTCGCCGAACTCGGGGCCGAGCAGGCTCATGTCGGCCTCGGCGGAGTAGGCGAGTTCGCCCCACTCGCCGTCGGGACCGACGACCTCGACGTCGCGGGCGTTGAGCCGGTCGGCGAGCAAGTCGGCGCGACGCTCGACCGTGTCAGCGATGGCGGCGGCGTCGGCCTCGCCCGCGTCGTCGACGTCGACGACGACGCGCTGGACGGGCCAGCGGAGCTTGCGCTCGGCCTGCTGGCGGGCGTTCGACCCCGCTTCCTCGACGGCGCGGACGACCTCGATGTCCCGTTCGAGGTCGGCGTCGCGCCACTGGTCGTCGGGCTCGGGCCAGTCGCACATGTGGACCGTCGGGTGGCCGGCGTCGCCGGTCAGCGAACCGTAGACTTCCTCGGCGACGAACGGGGCGAACGGCGCGAACAGCGCGGCGACCGCTTCGAGGACGGTGTACAGCGTCGCGTAGGCGGCGCGCTTGCTCGGGGAGTCGGACTCGTCCCACATGCGCTCGCGGACGACCTGCACGTAGAACCGCGAGACGTCCTCGACGACGAAGTCGAGCAGTGCGTTCACGGCGCGGTCGTTCTCGAAGTCCTCCATCGCGTCGGTCATCTCCGCTTCGACGGTCTGGAGCCGGGAGAGTACCCACTCGTCGACGAGTTCGAGGTCGTCGGCCACGTCGTCGAGGGCGACCGAATCGGGGTCGAAGTCGTCGGCGCGCATGTACGGGAGCGGGAAGCGCGCGACGTTCCAGAGGATGTTCAGCCGGCGCTGCATCTCCTGGGTCTCGTCCCACGAGAAGTTCATGTCCTCGCCCTGAGCGGTCACCGAGAGCAAGAAGAGGCGCATCGGATCGACGCCGTACTCGTCGATGACCTCGTGGGGGTCCACGAAGATGCCCTTGGACTTGGACATGCCGCGGCCGTCCGGCATGTTGGCGTAGCCGTGCATGAGGACCTGCTTGTAGGGGATCTCGCCGGTCGCGGCGGTGGACATGCCGAGCTGCGACCAGAACCACCCGCGGGTCTGGTCGTGGGCCTCCATGATGAGGTCCGCGGGCCACAGATCGTCGAAGCGGCTGTCGTCCTCGGGGTAGTTCAGCGTGCCCCACGTCGCCACCGAGGAGTCCAGCCAGACGTCGAAGACGTCCGGGACGCGCTCGTAGGTCGTCCCGTCCTCGGTGATCGTCAGGTCGTCGACGGTGTCCTTGTGGAGGTCCACCTCGTCGGGGTCGACGTCCTGATCCACGCGCTCGGCGAGTTCCTCGCGGTCGCCGATCACGATGGCCTGCTCCATGCTCCCGTCCCAGCCTCCGGCGGTTTCACCGCCTTCGTCCGCGGACGAGTCCGCGCTGGGGATCCAGATCGGGATCGGGATGCCCCAGTAGCGCTGGCGGGAGACGTTCCAGTCGGGCGCGTCCTCGACGAAGTCGCGGAAGCGGTTGTCGCGCGCCCACTGGGGGTACCACTCGGAGTCCTCGATGTTGTCGAGGAGTTCGTCTTTGATGTCGGTGACCGTGATGAACCACTGGTCGGTGACGATCTGGATGATGCCCGTGTCACAGCGCCAGCAGTGGCCGTAGCTGTGAGAGGTCGTCTCCTCAGCGAGCAGCGCGCCGTTGGCCTCCAGATCCGCGATGATGTCGTCGTCGGCGTCCTTGACGAACTCGCCGGCGTAGTCGCCTGCACTGTCGTCGTAGACGCCGTCGGCGCCGACGGGACAGAAGATGTCCAGCCCGAGTTCGGTCCCGCGCTCGAAGTCCTCCTCACCGTGCCCCGGCGCGGAGTGGACGAGGCCGGTACCGTCGCCCTCGGTGTCGACGTACTCGCCGGTATAGACCTGCAGCGCGCCCTCGCCGCTGGTGGCGTCGGGGACCTCCTCGCGGAGCGGGTGTTCGTAGCTCCAGCCGACCAGGTCCTCGCCGGTCAGTTCCTCGACGACCTCGTAGTCGTCGTAGCGCCCCGTCGAGAGGACGCTGTCGACCTTCGCGTCGGCGACGTACAGCCGCTCGGTCTCGCCGTCCTTCGTTGCATCGACGCCGACGTACTCGCCATCGCCGTCGACGGCGACGAACGTGTTGGCGGGGATGGTCCACGGCGTCGTCGTCCAGATGACGAGACTCCCCTCGCGGTCGTCGAGGTCGAACTTCACGTAGACCGACGGGTCCTCGACGTCCTCGTACTCGACTTCGTTGTTGGCGATGGCGGTCTCACAGCGGGGGCACTGGGAGATGGAGCGCTGGCCCTGCTCGACGAGGCCGCGCTGGTGGGCCTTCTCGAAGCCCCACCACGCCGCTTCCATGTACTCCGGCGTGACTGTCCGGTAGGGGTCGTCCCAGTCCATCCAGACGCCGAAGGACTTGAAGTCGTTCTGGAGGCCCTCCAGTTGCTCGTTCGCGTAGGCCTTGCACTCGTCGATGAAGTTCTGCTCGCCGAACTCCTCGATGTCCTTCTTGTTCTCGAAGTCCAACCGCTCCTCGACGCGGGTCTCGATGGGCAGGCCGTGCATGTCGTAGCCCGGCCGGTCGGTCACGTCGTAGCCCTGCATCCGGAGATAGCGGATGTAGCAGTCCTTCAGCGTCTTGTTCCACGTCGTCCCCATGTGGGCCGCGCCGGAGGTGTACGGCGGGCCGTCGACGAAGAAGAAGTCCTCGCCGTCGGATCGGTGCTCGACCGTCTGCTCGTAGGCGTCGACGGCGTCCCAGTAGTCGAAGACGCGGTCCTCGACCGCGTCGGGGTCGTACTGGTCGGGGACGTCCGCGAACCGCTCGGTGCGGGCCGCGGGTTCCCCGTCTCCGTCGGCGTCGTCCGTGCTCATACCTCCACGGACCCGCCCGACGCTCTTGGAAACTTCGATTACGTGGCCGTGAGTCGCTGGGGTTGATTTGGTCGGGTATGTGAGCTGCCAGGTCCATTCGACTCACTCGCTAAGAGTAGGCGCGACCGCAGGGATTGCTGAGCGTTGAAAGCCCTCGGCGCGCTCGCTACCTGGAGACTGTACCGTAGCGAACAACAGGCGATGAAAGCCCTCGGCGCGCTCGCAGTCGCTGAGGCGGGATATCCGCGCTCTCCGCACAGCCCGCGCGGATAGTGGCCCGCTCAGGCGACTAAAGTGGACGCGAGCCCGCCTCGCCCTTTCAGTCCGCCAGGACCGCGCCGCACAGCACCGCAGACAGCCACGACCTCCCCAGCCGATTGCGCTTCTCGGCCTGCGGCCTGCGATGCTCATCCCTCGCACGGCTCCGTCGCGCGCATGAAAGCGCGCGACAGCGCGCGCCACCACCGTTCAGTCCGGTCGCCCCTCGAACTCAACGCCGATCTCCATCTCGTAGCGTACCAGCGACTCGCCGTCGTCGCTCAGCACGAACTCACCGCGGAAGGTCTCGCCGGCGACGAGGTGGGGCAGCCACACGCGGTCGTCGACCCACATCTCGTCGTAGGGCAACTCGCCGACGGGGTGGTACTCCGGGACGGCCTCCGCGGTCGCCTCGGGCTCGCCGTCGACGCCGTCGGCCGCGAATACGTGGACGTGCATCGAGTCGTCGTCGATCGTTCCGTCGCGGAAGTGGAAGTCGAACGCACCGCGCCGCTCGAGTCCGACGGGGTCGACGCACAGTTCCTCGCGGACTTCCCGGCGAGCCGCCTCGCGCGGCGTCTCGCCGGCCTCGACCTTCCCGCCGGCGCCGACCAGTTTGCCCGCGCCCAGCCCGCGCTGTTTCCGGATGAACAGCATCTCGCCGTCGACGACGGGGTGACACAGCGTCGCTTCGGTCGCCTGCATCGTTCGATACTGCTCGCTGTCACCCCGCGGCGACTTCACTCAACCGGGAGCCCGACTGCTCGGATATCCGACGGAGGGCGATCCGACGCTTCACTTTCGCTTCGCGGTGTGAACGGACTCGCTGGGTCGGGCCTGCCGCGATCCAGTCCGCGGGACGCGAGTCAGATTTCACGGCATCGGGACCTGAAATGGACCGGGAACTACCGCTCTCGTTTCACTTTCGCCGCGACTGGCAAACGGTTAAGTGGTGCGCGGAGCGTGGTGAAAGTAATGACGGAGGACCCCGAGGAGGGGATGCTGTCGTGGGACGAATCGGTGTTCCGCGACGAACACGTCTTCGAGATCGACTACCTGCCGGAGACGTTTCTCCACCGCGACACGCAGATGGAGACGCTGAAGTACGCGCTCCGCCCCGCCGTCCGGGGTTCGCGACCGCTGAACGTCGTCGCGCGCGGGCCGCCCGGCACCGGCAAGACCACCGCCGTCCAGAAGCTGTTCGGCGAGCTACAGGCCCAGACCGACGTGAAGACCGTCCGCGTGAACTGTCAGGTCAACTCGACGCGCTACTCGGTGTTCTCGCGGCTATTTGAAGGCGTCTTCGACTACGAACCGCCCTCGTCGGGCATCTCGTTCAAGAAGCTGTTCTCGCAGATCACCGACCAGCTCGTCGCCGACGACCGCGTGCTCGCGGTCGCGCTCGACGACGTGAACTACCTCTTCTACGAGGACGAGGCCTCGGACACGCTCTACTCGCTGCTGCGCGCCCACGAGGAGCAGGGCGGCGCCAAGATCGGCGTCCTCTGCATCTCCTCGGACCTCGACCTGGACGTCATCGACGAACTCGACACGCGCGTCCAGAGCGTCTTCCGGCCGGAGGACGTCTACTTCCCGAAGTACGACCAGCCGGAGATCGTCGACATCCTCAAAGAGCGGGTCGACCGCGGCTTTCACGAGGGGGTCATGTCCGCGCCCGTCCTCGACCGCGTCGCCGAATGCACGGAGGAACAGGGCGGTGACCTCCGGGTCGGAATCGACCTGATGCGCCGCGCGGGGCTGAACGCCGAGATGCGCGCCAGCCGCGAGATCGAGATGGAGGACGTCGAGAAGGCCTACGACAAGTCGAAGTACGTCCACCTCTCGCGGCGCCTGCAGGAGCTGTCGGACTCCGAGAGCGCGCTCCTCGAAGTGATCGCCGAGCACGACGGCAAGCGCGCGGGCGACATCTACGACGTGTTCAACGACGAGACCGGGCTGGGCTACACCCGCTACTCCGAGGTGACGAACAAGCTCGACCAGCTGGGGATCATCGACGCGCGCTACGCCGACGTGGAAGGCCGCGGTCGCTCCCGCGAACTAACGCTCAACTACGACGCCGACGCCGTCCTCGAACGGTTGTAGCTCTTGGAGACGACTATTCGAGTGACGCCCGAATCGGTCTGTGGGCGAAGGTTTATCGCCGAGACCGCGTAACGTCGCCACATGGCGAGTGCGACAGATGACTCCGAGGGTGACGGTCCCGACGGTATCGAGTTCGTCCGGGAAGACGACGGGACGATCACTGCTCGGGATCTGGAGACCGGCCTCGCACGTGGCGGCGACAGCCGCGCCGAAGCACTTGCGCAACTTGCGGAGGTCTTGGAACTCCACGAGGGCGGCGGCGAGCCGATCGAGAACCCGGACGAGTTCCTGCGGGAGGAACTGGACGTCGAACCCGACGAGCGCGACGGCGACGAACCGCTCCCCGAGTTTCTCCGCTAATCCCGATGGTGCGGACGACGTTTTCGGGCCGGGAGATCATCTCAGTGCTGACCGATTTCGGGTACCGTCCGGTCTCGCGGTCCGGTAGCCACGTTCGGCTCCGATACGAGAACACCGACACCGGGGAGGTCAGGAACGTCGACGTCCCGATGCACACGGAGATCCGGATCGGGACGCTTCGTTCTATCGCCGACCAGTGCGGTGCCGAAGACTTCGAGGCGTGGTGTCGCTGGATCGACGACCACAGGTAGGGTCACAGTTCCGCCAGTGGCACGACGACCACGGGGACGTCCACGTCGCCGAGCAACGCACGGACGGTCGATCCCGGCACGTCGCGGTCCCGTTCTTGAGCTTCTGCGGCGTCCGGGTCACCGCGGCGCGGGCCGACGACGACTACGTCTGCGCCGCGCTCGGCGAGGACGGCGCGGATCTCTTCGGCGGGGTCGCCTTCCCGTTCGAGCACCTCGACGGTCGCCGGTAGCAGCCGGGTTCGGGCGACGTTCGCGGCGTCGCCGGCGTCCCGGTCGTCCAGATCGGGCTCGGCGACGGTCACCACGAGTACCTCGTCGTCGGCGCCGAGGCGGTCGCCGAGGTAGTCGGCGGCCGCGGCGGTCGTGTGGACCGACGCCGTCGCGAGCAGGTAGCGCGTCATACCCGCACGTACCCAATGCCCTCACTCGAAGGCGGCGAACTGCGTCCGGCACTCCCTGCAGACGAGCGCGCGGAGCGGGTGGCCCTCGGCGTCGGTGCGCGGCGGGCCGCAGCAGCCGCCGGCCTTCCCCTCGGCGAGCGGGGTTTCGCAGACGGGACAGTCGTCGAGGAAGATCGCGAGGCCGTGGGCGGCGACCGCACGCGGCCCGGGGTCGAGGTCCGCCGACTCGGCCAGCGCCCGCGCGGCGGCCGTCTCGGCGACCGCGACCGGCCGCCGAAGCCACACCTCGCCCGACGGTTGACCGGTGCCGTCCGAGAGGACGACGTAGGTGCGGTCGCGGTCTGTCACCGACTCGGCGGCCTCCGCGGCGGGCGCCGCCGCCAGCGTTGCGGCCGCGAGCCCGTCGGGCGACCGGTCGCGGAGCCGCCCGATCTCCGTTTGCCAGCGTTCCTCGAACGTCGCTGCGAGTCGCACGTCGTCACCGTCGGCGTCTGCGATGCCTGCCTCGATGAGGTCCCCGAGGACCGCCTCCCCGTCGGCGACCGTCGCGTCGGCCAGCGTCGCCGGCGCGCGGCCGGAACCGTCATCGCGCTCGTCGGGCGTCGATTCACCCTCGCTGGATGCCTGCTGACTGCTTCCGGACCCCGTTCGGTCGGATCCGGACGTAGCCCGGTCACTCCCCGACGACGGACCGGCGGGCGCGGCCCGCGCTCGCGGCGGGTGGCCGGCAGCGGCGGAGAACGGGTCCCACGGCAGTCGGGCGACCAGTCGAGGCGCGAACCGCGGCGTGTAAGGGACCACGTATCCGCGGAGCCAGACGGCCGCGGTCCCCGCGACCGCCAGCAGCGCGCTCGCGGGGAGCGAGACGGGTGCGAGCGCGAGACAGCCGAGCGCGAGCAGGCAGAGGTTGGCCGCCGTACACGGCCAGCACCGGTCGGCGCCGGTGTGGTCGGGTCGGCGGATCCTCGGGCGAGATGGTCGCATACGTGACAGTTCGGCGGGTGACCGTTTGAGGGTGTCGGCGGTTTCGACGCGTAAGACGGTGCTACTGTGCGTAAGTGGCGATTACGGCACCGACAGCTCCCACGTGTCGGAGGTAACGCCGTCGACGCCGCGCTCGGCCAGCGCGCCGGCGGTCGCGGCCCTGTTCGCTCGCTCGCCGGCCGCGTCCAGCAGCCCCCAGGCGTAAACGCCGAACCCGGCGTCGTGCGCCCTCTCGACGACGTCCCCGTCGAGGCACTGTCGCGCGTGCGGGTGGACGTTGTCGCACTCCAGCACCGACGCCAGATCGAGGTTCGCGTCCGAATGCTCGCCGAACAACAGCCCCGTCTCCGGATCCCAGTCCGAGCGAGTGATCTCGGCCAGCGCCGGCGCCGAGAAGCTGGTGAGGCGAACGGCCGGCCGACCGTCGCGGTCGGCCAGTTCGCTTCGCACGTCCGCCCAGAGACCCGGTTCCTTGAGTTCGACGTGCAGCGTCGTCTCGTCGAGGACGGCGTCGAGGATCTCGCCGAAAGTGGCGACCCGCTCGTCGGACCCTTCGACGCGCAGGTCACGGAGCGTCGCCAGATCGAGGTCGGCGACGCGGCCGCTCCCGTCGGTGAAGTCGTCGACGCGCTCGTCGTGGGCGGCGACGAGTTCGCCCGAGGCACACCGCCTGAGGTCGATCTCGACGGCCGGGAGGCGCTCGGCGGCGGCCGCGACCGCTCGGGGTGTGTTCTCGGGGCCGTGATCGGCGCAACCGCGGTGACCGACGAGTTCCATGCTTGGTGTCGGGCGGCCGTCATCAAAGCACCCGCGACGGTTTCGGCGCGCTGGGGGCGGTAATCCGACGTTATTCCGGGAATGTCAACGGATGCCGGACTATACCTTAGTCTGCAAGGCCGGATCATCCGGAATATGCCGGACGAATCCGCGTCGTCGAACGGGGAACAGAGCGCGTCGTCGAGATCGCGCCGACGGTTCGTGAAGACGGTCGGCGTCGCCGGGGCGGTCGGGCTGGCTGGCTGTCCGGGAGGCGGTGACGGCGAGGGGACGGCGGACGGCGGAGGCGGTGACGGTGACGGAGGCGGCGACGGTGACGGGACCGGAGACGGCGGAGGCGGGACGCCCGGTGGAGGCGGTGACGGCGGTGGCGGAGCGACCGTCGAGATGGCGATGCCGTCGAACGTCACCGACCGGGCCGAGGACACCCGCGAGGCGCTGTACGACGCGGGGCTCTCGCAGGACATCGAGGTCAGCTTCCTCTCGACCTCGGAGATCTCGGGCGACGTCCAGTCGCAGTACCGCAGCTGGCTCAACGCCGGCCGGGAGACGCCCGACATCTTCCGGATGGACAGCGGGTGGACGATCCCCTTCATCGTGCGCGACCAGCTGGTCAATCTCGGCGAACACCTCTCGGACGACGCGCTCTCGATGATCGAGGAGAACTACTTCGACGCGCCGATCCAGTCCGCACGCGCACCGGAGAACGCGGTCGGTGGCGGAGACGGCGGCACCGCCACGGGGTCCGGGGGCGATCTCGGGAGCAACCTCTACGGCGTCCCGTGGCAGGTCGGGTTCCCGACGATCCAGTACCGCAAGGATCTGGTGACCGACGCGGGTTTCGACCCCGAGGGGAACAACTGGGCGACCGAGCCGATGACCTGGCAGCGCTTCTCGGAGGTCATCTCCCAGACCTACGAGAACGCGGACGTCGAGTACGGCTTCAACTGGCAGGGGACCGACTACGTCGGCCTCTCCTGCTGTACGTTCAACGAGTTCATGACCACCTGGGGCGGCGCGTACTTCGGCGGCCGCGAGAACCTCTTCGGCCCCGTCGGCGAGCGACCGATCACCGTCGAGGAAGAACCCGTGTTGCAGGCGCTGCGGATGATCCGGACGCTCATCCACGGCTCCAGCGACGGGGAGGCCCTCGACGGCTACCAGCAGATCTCGCCCAACGCCGTCCTGGAGTGGACCGAGGGGCCGTCACTACAGCCGTTCACCAACGGCAACGCCGTCGCGCTGCGGTACTGGCCCAGCGGCATCTTCGAGGCGGCGACGGCCTTCGAAGAGTCCGACAACCTCGCGCCCGAGGACCTCGGGACGATGCCGATCCCCTACGCGGTCACCGAGGACGAGTCGGAGTACGACAACATCGGCGGTACCGCCTCGGCGCTGGGCGGGTGGCACCTCACCGTCAACCCCAACTCCACGAACGTCGACGCGGCCGTGCAGGTGATCGAGGCGACGATGCAGGAGAGCTTCCGGTCGTTCCAGTTCAGCGAACTCGGCTACCTGACCGGCGACCAGCGGCTGTTCGACCCCGCGAACGTCGGCGACGTCGACCCGTGGGGCCCCCACCTGGAAACGCTCCAGATCGCCGGCGAGAACGCCATCCCGCGGCCGGTCACGGTCGTCTGGCCCGACCAGTCGTCGCAGGTCGCCAGCCGCGTCAACGCCGTGATCGCCCAGCAGCAGGCCCCCGGCGAGGCGATGTCCGCGCTCGCGGGGAGCCTCGAAGAGATCGAGCAGAGCGTCTAAGATGGCGACCAGCGACGAGCACTCACGGAGCCGCCTGCGGTCGGCAGCCGTCGCCCCGGCCAACTGGACCGAGCGCCTCTCCGAACAGCAGTTCGCGTACGTCCTCCTCGTCCCGACGCTGCTGCTCGTCTCCACGATGGCCCTGTGGCCGCTGGTGAGCACCTTCGAGATGTCGCTGCGGGCCGACGCGCTGTTCAGCGCCGAGTACGTCGGCGAGTTCGTCGGCTTCGAGAACTACGTCGAACTGCTGACCGGCCAGCGCAACGCCGTCCTCGGGAGCCCCTTCGTCGACTTCGCCCAGCCGTTCCAGAGCGCGCTGACGGTGACGCTCATCTACGTCGCCATCGCGGTCACGCTCGAGACGATCATCGGCTTCGGACAGGCGCTCGTGCTCGACCAGAGCTTCCGCGGCCGGCGCTGGGTCCGCGTCGCGATCCTCATCCCGTGGGCGGTGCCCATCGCCATCCAGGGGCTCATCTTCTGGCTGTTCTTCCAGCCGGGGGTCGGGTTCGGGACGACGATCATGCGCGACTGGCTCGGGATCTTCTCGCAGAACCCGCTGATCAACAGCGTCGACACGATGATCATCGTCATCGTCGCCGACGTCTGGAAGACCTCGGCGTTCATGGCGCTGCTCATCCTCGCGGGCCTCCAGAGCGTCGACCGCAGCCTCTACGACGTCGCCCGCGTCGCCGGCGCCTCGCGGGTCCAGCAGTTCCGGTACATCACCTTCCCGCTGGTCCTGCCGGCGCTGCTGGTCGCGCTGCTGTTCCGGACGATCCAGTCGATGCGCGTCTACGGGATCATCGAGACGACCGGCGGCTGTTCGACGATGCCGTCGCTGACGTGCATGGTCGTCGATACGTTCCGCTCGGGCCGCTACGCCACCTCGGCGGCCGTCGCGTTCATCACTGCCGGTATCGTCGCCGCCGTGGCGATGATCTACATCGTCAAGTTCGCCGACCTGGAGGTGGGGACCTGATGGCCTCCGCGTCCGCGGACCGGGACGGCGACGGCGAGGACGACGGCGGCCCGCTCCAGCGCCGGGTGCGGGGCGCCATGGAGAACCCCGGCGACGCCTACCAGTTCCTCTTCTACGTCGTCACCGCCTTCTTCCTCGTGACGACGCTGTTTCCCTTCTACTGGCTGCTCGTGCTCGCGCTGACGCCACAGGGCGAGTTCAGCGACCTCGGCCTGCTGCCCAACGGGTTCAACCCCTACTCGTTCGTCGAGATGTTCGAGCGGCTGCCGTTCCACGTCTACATGTTCAACAGCATCGTCATCGCGCTGGTGACGACGACCATCGTCCTGCTGGTCGCGACGCTGGCCGGCTACGCGTTCGGCCGCCTCGACTTCCGCGGCAAGACGCCGCTGTTGCTCGTCCTGCTGGCCATCTCGTACTTCCCGCCGGCGGCCTTTATCATCCCCCTGTTCCAGTTTTTCACCGGGAACATCGAACTCCTGACGCTGCCGGTCGTCGGGACGCTCTCCAGTCCGGACTGGTTCAACACGCCCGGCGCGATGGTGGCGCCGTTCAGCGCGCTGTTCCTGCCGCTTTCGATCTTCATCCTGACGACCTTCTACAGCCAGATCCCGGACGGGCTGGAAGACGCCGCGCGCGTCGAGGGGGCGACGCGGCTGGGCGCGCTCTTCCGGGTGATCGTCCCGCTGTCGGCGCCGGGCGTGGCGACCGCGGGCGTGCTGACGTTCATCGGCGTCTACAACGAGTTCTTCATCTCCTTTTTGATGACCGACGGGCAGGCGGAGAACTGGGCGCCCATCGTCTGGGGCGTCGTCAACTACCAGGGCCAGTACCAGGCCTTCTACAACCTGATGGCGGCGGCGAGCATCGTCGGGGTCCTCCCCGTCGTGATCCTCGTCGTCGTCGCGCAGGAACGCATCGTCAGCGGACTCACCGCAGGCGCACTCAAGGAGTAACTCATGGGAGACGTCATCCTCGAACACGTCACGAAACGCTACGCGGACGTCACCGCCGTGGACGACATGAACCTCGACATCCAGGACGGCGAGTTCGTCACGCTCGTCGGCCCGTCGGGGTGTGGGAAGTCGACCACGCTCGAAACCATCGCCGGCCTCACGATCCCCAGCGAGGGGAAAATCACTATCGCCGGCGACGACGTGACGACGAAACCGCCGAAAGACCGGGACATCGCGATGGTGTTCCAGAACATCGCGCTGTTCCCGCACATGGACGTCCACGACAACATGAGCTTCGGGCTCCGCCTGCGCGATTTCCCGGACGAGGAGATCGACCGCCGCGTCGCGCGCGCCGCGGAGATCCTCCAGATCGAGGAGCTGGTCGACCGGATGCCCGACGAGCTCTCCGGCGGCCAGCGCCAGCGCGTCGCCATCGGCCGCGCCATCGTCCGCGAGCCCGCCGTGTTCCTCATGGACGAGCCGCTGGCGAACCTCGACGCCAAGCTCCGGGTCCACATGCGCACGGAACTCCAGCGGCTCCACAAGGAACTGGAGACGACGATCATCTACGTCACCCACGACCAGGCCGAGGCGATGACGATGAGCGACCGCATCGCCGTCATGAACGAGGGGCACCTCCAGCAGATCGCCCCGCCGCTGGTCTGCTACGACGAACCGGCCAACCTGTTCGTCGCCGGGTTCATCGGCTCGCCGAGCATGAACTTCGTCGAGGGCGTCGTCGAGGGCGGCGAGATCGCGACCGCGGGCTTCGACGTCGAGTTCGACCCCGCGCAGGTCGCCGAACTCGCCGAGGGCGACGACGTGACCGTCGGCGTCCGCCCCGAAGACGTCTACCCCGCCAGCAAAGCCGGTGCGCTCGCCAACCCGACCCGCCCCATCCGCGCCCGGACGGACGTGCTCGAACCGATGGGCGACCAGATCTTCGTCTACCTCGTCCTGCAGGGCGAGGACGCCAGCGGCGACGACACCGGCACCGCCGGCGCCGCCAGCGCCCACGGCGCCGACGAACTCCTGATGAGCGTCGAGCCCGACAGTGACCTGGCCTCCGACGAGGATCTGGAAGTCGTCCTCGACCGCGGGAAGATCCACGTCTTCGACACCGCGAGCGGCGACGCGCTCTGTCACGACATCGTCCACTCGGGGACGGTGGGCGGCGGCCACCCCGGCGCCCGGGAGGAGAGCTAACCGTGGTCTCGACCGGCGCGCTGCTGTACTTCGGGATGGGGACCCTGCTCTTTTTCTTCTGGGTCTACGGCATCTACGCGTTCGTCCGCGACTGCCGGCAGACGTACATTCCCGGATTCAAGGGCTGGCTCGCCCGCCGCCGCGAGCAACAGGCGGAGCAGGAACGCGAACAGGAGCGCGAGGAGCGCGAGAAACAGTTGTACTGAGCGCTCGTTCGCCCCCAGCGATTCTCTGGACCCGAACGGCCCGGTACATGGAGGCGATAGTTCCAATAGAAAACATATCCTCCGTCTGAAAGTCGAACAGATCGTGCTATCGAACGCCGCCGAGTCGTTCAGATACGCGTTCAGTCGCGACCTCCTCGCGCTCTATGGTGCCGTCGTGGTCGGGCAGTGGATTATGGACCTCTCACATATTGTGACGGCGCTGGTGCCCTTCCTGCCGCGGTTCGTCGAGCGGCTGCTCTCCCGGTCGATATTCCTCCTCGGGCTCGCGCTGGTCGTGGGTGGCGTCGTCGGCGTCCTCCACCGCGTCGTATCTGACGCCGGGTAACGACGGGGGATGGACGATGTCCGGCGCGGAACAGCGAAGATTTTTCGGCGCGGTTATCCAACTGGACACGAATGAACGTCCGGACTGACTCGTATCCGCTCTGGCTGCTCGTCTTTCTGGTGCCGGCGATCGTCGTCGGCGCGGTGAACGATTCGGTCGTCGCGGCGTCGCTGACTGCCGTCGTGCTGGCCGCGCTCGCGTACCTGTACTTCAACTACCCGTTCTGACGGGGAATTCCCCGCTCGCTCGCGCCGGCCGCCGACTGCGCCGGCGGACACTCCGAGTGCCGGAGGGGCGCGTTACTCGACGACGGGCAGGCCGTCGGCTCTGAGCGAGTCGAACGACCGGGAGAGCGCGAACCCGACGACTATGGCTGCCATCGCGGCCAGCGCGACCGGGACGAGCAGTTCCTCCATCCCGGAGGCGGCGAGGGTCAGCGAGACCGTCGTGGCGAGGAGGGCGATCGACAGCACGATCTCGAGGGTCACGTCGTTCAGTGCCAGCCACGTCGACGGGGCGACTCGACGGTCTGCCGCTGAGTTGTAACTCACAGCGTATCAACCGTCCACTGACAATTTAACTCTTCTGCAAGGTTCCGCGGGACTCGTCCGCTCGTTCGCGCTCACCGCGACGGCCGCAACAGATGTGCCCGCCCGCCCAGCAGACCGATCAGCAGGCCGGTGAAGTGGGCAACGAGCGCCACGCCGCGGCCCGCGGTCGCGACGGTGATCCCGCCCGCGACGACCACGAAGATGGCAAGCTGTGCGCGCGGGCTGAGCGGCGTGCGGTCGAGGACGGTATCGCTCATGCGGTTGCCGGCCAGCAGGTAGCCGACGAGTCCGGCGATACCGCCGCTGGCGCCGAGGACCCCTACCGAGGGCCCGACCAGGCCGCTGACCCACACTTCGGTCAGGCCCGCCAGCGCACCGGTGGCGAGGAAGAAGGCGTGAAAGCGCAGGTTCGAGGTCTGGCGTTCGAGATAGAGGCCGACGAGCAGCAGGACGACGACGTTGGCGACGAGGTGGCCGACGCTGAGGTGGGCGTAGACGCTGGTGACGATCGTCCACGGCTGGTGGCCGACCGGCGCCGAGAGGGCGAACGCGAGCGGGATCCGGAGCAGGGCGACGGCGCGCTGGAGGAGGAAGACGGCCACGATCACGCCCACCAGCGTCAACGTCGGACTTCGCGACACGTCCGGTGGTTCGACCACCGGCTACAAGAAAGGTCGGGGCGGGCGGAGCGGAACGCACTTGCCCGCGGTCGCCGAACCGCGGAGTCGATGACTGGGTCGACTGCGGAGGGGACGTACACGCTCGTACTCGAACTGGGCGCACCGGCGACCATCGAGGTGGGCGCGCTCGGCGCTCGCGAGTTCGACGCCGGCTGGTACGCCTACACCGGGAGCGCGTTCGGCCCGGGCGGGTTCACCCGCGTCGAACGCCACCGGGAACTGTGCGCCGGCGAGCGCGACGCCCGCCACTGGCACGTCGACTACCTGCTCGGCCACCCGGACGTGACCGTCGAGGCGGTCGGTCGCACGCCGGACGAAGACGTCGAGTGCGAGGTGAGCCGCACGCTGGCGGGTGAGCAGAGCGGCGGTGACGGCGACGACGCGGAAGCCCGCGAGCGCGTCCCGGCGTTCGGTGCGTCGGACTGCGACTGCGACTCCCACCTCGTCTCCGCTGTGGACGGGGCGTCGCTCCGGCGGGCGGTCGAGCGAGTACACCGCAAATATCGTTAATCTATGTGTAGCCCGGTCGAAATAAACTCATACGTTTAAGTACACCCTCCCGAAAGAGGGTGTAGACCGGCCACGAGACATGAGCGGCACACCGACGATACGGGTTCTGCACGTCGACGACGACCGAGACCTCCGGGATCTGGTCGCGGCGGCGCTCGAACGCGAGGACGAGCGCTTCGACGTGCTGACGGCGAGTGGCCCGGCCGACGCGCTGGACGTGCTCGACGAGGAGCGCGTCGACTGCGTCGTCTCCGACTACGACATGCCCGGCCCGACCGGCATCGAGTTCCTCGCGACCGTCCGCGAGCGCGATCCGGATCTACCCTTCATCCTCTACACGGGGAAGGGCAGCGAGGAGGTCGCGAGCGAGGCGGTTTCCGAGGGCGTGACGGACTACCTCCAGAAGGGGACGGGCACCGACCAGTACGCGCTGCTGGCCAACCGGATCGACAACGCCGTCGCGGCCGCGCGGTCGCGGCGGGCGCTCGAAGAGCGCAACCGGCGGCTGGAGACGCTGATCAGCAACCTCCCGGGGCTCGTCTACCGCTGTCGGAACGAACCAGGGTGGCCGATGGAGTTCGTCGCCGGGGAGTGCGAGACGCTCACCGGCTACACGGCGGCGGAGCTGGAGCGCGGCGCGGTCGACTGGGGCGAGGACGTCCTCCACCCGGCGGACCGCGAGCGGCTGTGGGAGGCGGTGCAGTCTGCGATCGCCGCGGACGAGCCGTTCGAGGTGCGCTACCGGATCCGGACGGCCGACGGCGAGGTCCGCTGGATGTGGGAGCGGGGACGGGCCGTCGGGGACGACACCGGGCGGATAGAGGGGTTCATCACCGACGTGACCGAGCGCCGCGAGCGCGCGCAGACGCTCGAGCGCTACCGGTCGATGGTCGACGCCATGCCCGACGCGGCCTGTATCTACGACGCCGAGGGCCGCTTCGAGATCGTCAACGACTACCTGGCAGAGTTCTTCGGGACGACGCCCGAGGCCCTCGAAGGCCACCGGAGCGCGCTCGTCGCGGAGATCCGCGCTGGGGCCCCGCCGGGCGAGGACCCGTTCCAGGAACTCGTCGACGGCGACCGCGAGGAGTTGCAGGGCGAAGTCGAGACGACGTTCCCCGAACACGGCGAGGCCGTTCTGGACTACCGTCTCGCGCGGCAGGTGATCGACGGCGAGTTCGACGGCGTGGTGGGGGTCGCCCGGGTCGTCACCGAGCGGAGGCGTCGCGAGGCGGCGCTGAGCGCGCTCACGGAGGCGACCCAGCGATTCATGGGCGCGCCGGACCGCGTGACCGTCGCCGAGCACGCCGTCGAGACGGCGGCGGCGGTACTCGACAGGGAGGTCAGCGGGCTCTGGTTCGTCGACGACGACGGAACGACGCTGCGTCCGGTCGCGGCGACCGACGCGGCGTCCGAACTGATCGGCGACCTCCCGACCTACACCGGCGGCGAGAGCCTGACGTGGGAGGCGTTCCGGAGCGGCGCGGTCACCGTCTGCGACGACCTCGGCGCCGAACCGGACCGGTACAACCCGGAGACGCCCATCGGGAGCGAGATCATCCTCCCGCTGGGTGAGTACGGCGTTCTCGTCGCCGGCGCGACCGAGCGGGCGGGCTTCGACGAGGTCGACGTCTCGCTCGCGCGGATCCTCGCCAACACCGTCGAGGCGGCGCTCGACCGCGCGGCCCGCGAGCAGGAGTCCCGCGAGCACCGCCGCGAACTCGAACGCCAGAACGAGCGCCTCGACGAGTTCGCGGGCATCGTCAGCCACGACCTGCGCAACCCGCTGCAGGTCGCGACCGGCCGCGCCGACCTCCTCGCAGAGGAGGTCGACAGCGACCACCTGACCGCGATCCGGCACGCACACGACCGCATGGGCTCGCTCATCGACGACCTCCTCACGCTCGCCCGCGAGGGCGGGACTGGCCTCGCCCTCGAAGCCGTCGACCTCGGTCCGGTCGCGCGGACTTGCTGGGAGGCTGTCGGCCGCCCCGATGCCTCACTGGTCGTCGAGCGCAGCGGATGCGTCCGCGCCGACCGCCGACGGCTCCAGCAGCTCCTCGAGAACCTGATCGGCAACGCCGTGGAGCACGGCCTCGCGGACGCCGAGCAGCAGCGACCCGATCCGTCGAACGGGTCAGCCCGATCGAGCGGATCGGCCGGGGCGTCGGGAGCAGAAGACGTTCGGATCGATGGGGAACGCGAGGGAGCGGCGACCGATCCGGCGGCGACCGATCCGGCGGTGACCGTCAGAATCGGCACACTCGAGGACGAGTCGGGCTTTTTCGTCGCCGACGACGGGCCCGGGATCCCGGAGGAGCGACGAACGGAGGTGTTCGCGAGCGGTTACTCGACTCGCGTCGACGGGGCGGGGTTCGGGCTCTCGATCGTCGAACAGATCGCGGATGCCCACGGCTGGTCGGTCACGATCACGGAGAGTGCGTCCGGCGGCGCCCGCTTCGAGATCACCGGCGTCGACGTCGCCGACTAACAGTCGTCGTCCCCCCAACCTGCGGTGGCCTCGACTCCGGAGCGTCGCGTCTCCGGAGCGCGGACGCGGTTACTTCCCTGCTGCAGTTCGATTGGCCGATTCGTCGCCGTGGCTGCCGGCCGCGGTCGTTGGCGTAACGCTGACCTCGCCAGCCTCGTTGACGACGACCTCGTAGCCATAGTACGTAAACGTGACTTCGAGTGCTCCCCCGTCTCGGCGATCCGCCGACTCGATCATCGATTCCAGCGCACCCACGTCTACCACGTCGTAGAGCGGTTCGTCCAGATGTAACGGATCGACGCCCTCACGCGCGGCGATCTGCCTGGTTACCTTTGTACTCAGCATTTCACCCATCACCGTGCGTCGCCTCGAAACGGACTGGCTTAATTGTGGCGATGCACATGCAAGATTCTGGAGCGATAGCCGGTCTGCCTGTTAGTTTCGGCAATTTCAAATATAACGCACTGGTTGCATAAAAATGTTTTTGATTTTACTTGTACCGCGGTCCAATCACATCGCGGCGGCCACCCGTCCGCGTGCAGTTCGAGGGTTCCCGGATCGGTCCCGGAGCTGCGAGACACCCCTCTCGGATCATGTGCCGGAACGGTCTCGACCGAGCGGTGAAGAGTCTCCCGGTCGACACGTCCGCCGTGTCTGCCACAGGTGACAGCGACCTGCCCGAAGCACTTGCACGCCTGCTCGACGGCTGCCTCGACGGCCGGCGCGCCGGCCGAATCGACCGCCGCTGACTGACATCTGCCACCGGCTGACTGCTGTCGAGTCGCTCCCACGGATCCCGGTCCGGTGTTCGACTCGCGACGCAGTGTTCAACCGCACCGAGCCCCTAGAACCGTCGATGTCGGTCACGGCACTGGTCGACGATCGTGAGCCGGACGCCGTCGCCGCTGCGGTCCGCGCTCATCCCGACGTGGCGGCGGTCGACGTGTGCCGCCTCGACGCGGGCGACATCGTGATCGGGGCGGTCGGGTTCGAGCGCAAGGCCGTCGGCGATTACCTCGGGTCGGCGCTCGGGCGGACCGGTACCGACCTCGAAGCGCAGGTCGCTGCACTCGACGAGGCCTGCGAGCACGCCTACGTCCTCGTCGAGGGGACGTGGGCCGATCTGGAGGCCCACTGGCCGGGCGTCGCCGAGGCCTCGATCCGGGGATCGGCCGCCTCGGTCACGGCGCGGTTCGGCGTCCCGGTCGTCCCCTGCGGCGACCTGGAGCGGCTGGTCGACGTGGCGGTCCGGCTGGCGCGCAAGCACGCCGAGGCGCCGTCGGCGCGCCCGCTCCCGACCAGCGCCGTGCCGTCGCGGGCCGAACCGGTCGCAAAGCGGATGTACGGCTGCATCGACGGCGTGGGCCCGACGACCGCACAGGCGCTCTACGAGGCGTTCCCCACCGTCGAGTCGCTCGTCGCCGCCGACGAGTCCGAGTTGCTCGCTATCGAGGGGGTCGGCCCCACGCGTGCGGAGGCGATCCGGGTGGCGTTTCGCGAACCCGAGTGACCACCGCGCTCCGCCGGCCGGCATCGCGCCGGTGGGTGCTTTCGCTTGCAGGCCTCGGCCCCTTTCGGGCCGGTCCCCTATCGGAGATACCACCCGACGGCGGGGCCGGTCGGGACTTCTCTCACCGATGACGACAGCGTACGAACTCGCCGACCGAATCGATGAACTGTCCGGGATCGACGCCTCCGGCGACCGCCTGCTGACGGTCGCCGTGCCGCCCGACGAGCCGGTCGGCGCGGCGCTCGAACGCGTCGAGGAGGCCCACGCCGACGCCGAGTACCTCCACCCTGAGGAGACGGACGACGCCGCTCGCTCGACGCTGGAGCGGGCGCGACACCTGCTCCACCGCTACGAGGAGTCGGGGACGCCCGAGCGCGGCCTCGTCGTGTACGTCGGGACCGTCGATGGCGAAACCCGCGAGTGGGTCTTCGACGACCTCCCGACCCCGGTGGCCGAGTCCGTCTACCGGCTCGACAGGGACTTCGACACCGCGCCGCTGGAGCGGACGACCGGCGACTCGCGGACCGACGGCCTGCTCGTCGTCGAGCGCGGCGGCGCCGTCCTCGGCCGGCTCGACGGCGAGGCGATATCCGTCGTCGAGTCCATCGAGAGCGCGGTGATGGGCAAGACCCGCGCCGGCGGGCAGTCCGCCCAGCGGTTCGCCCGCGAGCGCGAGCGCCAGAAGGAGGAGTTCTTCGACGAGGTCGCCTCCGAGGCCGAACGGGCGTTTCTCGCCGACGCGGGCGGCGGCGACGGCAACGCGGCCGACGCCGCCGCCGACGGCGGAACGGCCACCGAGACCACAGACGGCGACGGTGGCAGCGCACTCGCCGTCGACGGCCTGCTCGTGGGCGGGACGGCCGTCACCGTCGACGACTTCCTGGAGGGCGACCACCTCGACTACCGGCTCGACGACGCGATCGTCGGCGGGCACTACGCCGTCGAGTACGCCGGCGAGCAGGGCCTCCACCAGCTGGTCGACCGCGCGAGCGACGAACTGGAGGCGGCCGCCGAGCGGCCGGCCCGCGAGGCGCTGGAGACGTTCTTCGACGCCCTCGGCGGGGACGACCCGGTCGTCTACGGGCCCGAGGAAACCACGGAGGCGCTCGACTACGGCGCCGTCGAGACGATGCTGTGCTCGGCGGCCCTCCCGGCGGAGGAGATCCGCGAGTGGGAAGCGCGCACCGAGGAAGAAGGCGGCGAGACCGTGGTCGTTCCCGACGAGTCCGACCGGGGAACCCGCTTCCGGGAGGCGTTCGGCGGTATCGGTGCGCTCCTCCGGTTCCCGATCGAGTGAGAACCGGCGAGCGGCGCCAGCGATAAGGGCTGCGGCCGAGAACGACGAGCGATGAGCGACGGCACGCCGGACTCGCCCTCCACGGAGTGGCCGGACTGTGATTCCGAGCAGATCCGCGTGATGCTCCTCGGCGTTTACCACATGGACAACCCGGGACTCGACGAGGTGAACGTCGAAGCCGACGACGTGCTCGCGCCCGACCGACAGGACGAGTTGCGCGACCTCGTCGACGGTCTCGCGGAGTGGCGACCCGACCGTGTTGCGGTCGAGCGCCCGTGGGACCGGACCGACGAAGTGAACGACCGCTACGCCGAGTACCGGTCGGGCGAACGGGAGTACGACTGCGAGGAGACGTTCCCCGCACCGCACCCCGACAGGAACGAGCCGGCCACGGAGTGTCGGAGCGAGGTCGTCCAGGTGGGGTTCCGGCTGGCCGACCGCCTGGACCACGACCGCGTGGCCGCCGTCGACGAGCACCCGCCGGAACCCGACCGCGACCCGTTCGCCGACCGCGAGATCGATTCGACGCGGAAGACCGCCGTCGACCTTCCCGACCCGACCGAGATGGAACGCGAGGAACGCGAACGGCTCGCCGCGTCGACGGTCTCCGAGTTCCTCGCGCGGCTCAACGGCGGGGACCTCTCCCGAGAGAACCACGCCCTCATGTTCGACCGCGGGGTCCGGGCGGCGGACGGGCCCTTCGGGAGCCCGGCCGCGCTCGCTTTCTGGTACGACCGCAACGTCAGGATGGTCCACCACCTCTGGCGGACGGCCGACGCGGACGACGAGCGGGTCCTGTTTCTCGTCGGTAGCGGCCACCTCCGCGCCCTCCGCCACCTGCTGACCGAGGCGCCGATGTTCTGTCCCGTGAGCCCGATCGAGTACCTGTGACCGGACGGCTGATCCGGAGCGGTGCGGTCACCACCCGAGTTTCGACTTGATCGCGTCGACGGGGCCGCCGCGTTCGAAGAGCCGCTCCACCTCGTCGTCGGTCAACTGGAAGTCGAAGACGTCGAAGTTCTCGCGGATGTGCTCCGGCGAGGACGACATCGGGATGGCCGAGACCATCGGCTGCTGGATCAGCCACCGGATGGCGACCTGTGCGGCCGTCTTGCCGACTCTCTCGCCGATCCGTTCGAGCATCGGGTCGTCGGTCAGGTCGCCGACCGCGAGCGGGCTGTAGGCGGTCAGCATCACGCCCTCGTCGACGCAGAGCGAGAGCAGGTCGTCGCGGCGCTTGCGGACGTGATACTCGACCTGGTTTGTCAGGATCGGCGCGTCCGACAGGTCCATCGCCTCGCGCAACTGCTCGACCGAGAAGTTCGAGACGCCGACGTGGCGGACGAACCCGTCGTCGCGGAGCTCGTTCATCGCGTCCAGCGTCTCCCCGTGGGGTACGTCGTCGTTCGGCGAGTGGACGAGCAGCAGGTCGACGTAGTCCGTGTCGAGGCGCTGGAGGCTCTCGCCCGTGGATTCGACGACGTCGTCGTAGGCCCGGTTGTCCCCCGAGAGTTTGGTCGTAACGAACACGTCCTCGCGGTCGACGTCGGAGGCGGCGAGCGCTTCCCCGACGGCGCGCTCGCTGCCGTAGCTCTGGGCGGTGTCGAGGTGCCGATAGCCCACGTCGAGCGCCGTCTCGACGGCGCGCCGGCGCTCCTCGTCGGTGTCCATCCGGGCAGTGCCGAACCCGACCGCCGGCACGTCGACGCCGTCGACTGTGACGTACTCCATGCCGCCGATTCGCCGACAGCACCCGAAAGCGTTCGGCCAGTGCTTGCAGGCCGGGAGAGACGCCCCCGACGGCGAAAAACGCCGTTAAGCGGGGTTCAGCCAGTACCGCAATATCGGAGCGAAGCGTTCAGTCGCGGGGTTCCCAGTCGGGATCGTCGGACAGGCGGGCGCGAGCGGCGTCGAGGCCGCCGGCGACGGTTTCGAAGAACAGTTCCCGGCCGACGGGGGTCCGGACGCGGACGAGGGCGGTGTGGTCGGCCACGTCGAAGACGGTCAGTTCCCACGGCGCGGTCACGCACTCCCACCGACTGGACGCCGTGGCGTCGACGCCCCGGGTGATACGCTCGCCCAGTTCCCAGCTGAGCCGCGTCGTTCGCTCCAGCGAGACGGGGACGGCGTCGGGGAGGCCTCCGTCCCCGCGCCCGACCGCCCCGTCGCGAGAGCACTGTGTGGACATATCACAGGGAACGGCACTCAGTATGAAAAATCATCCGACTTCGGTGCGCCAACCCATGCCGCGTTCGCGGCGGGGCGCGCGACGGCTGTGGCGCCGCAGTCTCGCGGATCTGACGCTCACTCCTCCCCGGACTCGTAGTGTTCGCCCGCGGCCTCGGGGATGCGGGTGCGGCCGACGAGCGCGAGCACGACGATGACCGCGACGAAGGGGATGGTCTGGACGAGCGCGTTGGGAACGCCGAGGATCTGACGGGTCTGGAGGCGAAGCTGGACGGCGTCGAGGCCGGCGAACAGCATCGTCGAGGCGAGCGCGCCGACGGGGTTGTAGTTGCCGAAGAGGTACGCGACGATGGCGATGAACCCCTTCCCGTTGACCATCGTCGGGCCGTTGCCGCTGAACTGGCCGATGTTGAACGCGAGCGCGGCGCCGCCGAACCCCGAGAGCACGCCCGAGAGGAGGACCGCGGCGTAGCGCACGCGGGAGACGGCGATCCCCGCGGTGTCGAGCGCGCGGGGGTTCTCGCCGGCGGCGCGGACCCACCGGCCGAAGGAGGTCCGGTTGAGCGTGTACCACGCGGCGGCGACGGCGACGAACATCAGGTACACCGGCGGCGCGGCGTCGAAGAGCGCGCCCAGCAGCGGGATATCGGCGAGGACCGGGACCGTCCACGTCCCGAACGTGTCGACGTTGTCGGTGTTCGGCCCGCCGTAGACCACCTGCGAGAGGAGCGGCGCCAGCCCGAGCGCGATGAGCCAGACGGCCAGCCCGGCGATGATCTGGTCGGCGCGGAACTCGATGCAGACCACGGCGAACAGCCCCGCGAGCGCCGTCGACGCGAGTACGCCGATCAGAAAGCCCGCCAGCGGCGAGCCGGTGACGTCCGTCCCGTAGATGGCGGCGAACGCCGAGATGATAAGCAGCCCCTCCAGCCCGATGTTGATGACGCCCGACTTCTCGGCGAAGATACCCCCGAGCGCGGCGAAGACGATGGGGACGGAGAGGCGGAGCGTCGCCGACAGCGTCGACGTCGAGACGATCACGCCAAACAGCCGGCCGACGGACGATTCGGGGGCGACCACCGCGGCGACCCCGAGCAGCGCCAGCAGCGCCACCGCCGCGAGCGCGACCAGCATGCGACCGGAGAGGCCGCTGACGCCTCCGGACGCCTCGTCCGCGCGCTCCCCGCTGGTCTCGACGCCGCCGTCAGGCAGGCGCTCGCTCCGGTCAGTCATCGGCGGCACCTCCCGGGGAGGCGGCGACGCCCGGTTCGTCGGGTTCGAGCCGGCGCCCGATCAACCGGAAGAACTCCGGCATGGCGACGAAGAGGATGATCAGCCCGCGGAGGACGCCGACCAGTTGCGGCGGCACGTCGGTCGCGAAGTCGACGACCGACGAGCCCGACTGGAGGACGCCGAACAGCAGCGCCGCGAACACCGCACCGATCGGGTTGTTCCCGGCGAGGATGGAGACGGTGATGCCGTCGAACCCGTAGGAGGGGACGCCGGTCTGGAACCGCCCGAGGATCATCAGCACGTACACCGCGCCGCCGATCCCCCCGAGCGCGCCCGACAGCGTCAGCGACGCGACGACCGTCTTGGCGGAGTCGACGCCGCCGTACTCGGCGGCCGCCGGCTGGAGCCCCGCCGTCCGGAGGTCAAACCCGAACGAGGTGTGTTCGAGCAGGTAGTAGACGCCGCCGACGACCGCCAGCGCCAGCGCCAGCGCGAACAGCGAGAAGTCGAGCCGGGGGTCGAATAGCACGGCGGGGAACCGGGCGTACTCGGGCAGCGACTCCGTCTGGATGGCCTGGCTCCCCGGGTCTTGGAAGTGGTCGCTCACGAGGTAGCGGACGACCAGTGCGGCGACGAAGTTCAGCATGATGGTCGTGATCACCTCGTTGGCGTCGGCGTAGGCCTTCAGCGCGCCGGGGATCGCGCCGTAGAATCCACCGCCGAGGGCGCCGGCCGCCAGCCCGAGCGGGACGAGGACGAGTGTCCCGACGGTCCCCGAGAACGCGGGGGCGGCCCACAGGACGGCGAGCGCGGAGGCGAGCGCGCCGACGACGAGCTGGCCCTGCGTCCCGATGTTGAAGATGCCCGCGCGGAAGGCGAGCGCGACCGACAGCCCGGTGAAGACGAGGATGGTCGTCTCGCGGAGCGTCACCGCGAACTGGGCGTTCAGCGGCGACCACCCGCTCGACAGCGGGTCGCCGAGCGCCCCGAGGAACAGCCGGTTCCAGACGGCGATCGGGTCGTAACAGAGCGTCACCTCACCGACCGCGAACACCGGCGACCGACAGGTCGCGAGCAGGCCGCCGACCAGCACGATGACCGTGCCGACGACGATCGACAGCGCGAGGGCTGCCACCGCGATGAGCGCCCGCTCGCCCGCCGAGGTGCCTGCCATCCCCACGGCGTAGTCCCGAGCGCGCTGGAGGACCGTGTCGGTCCGCGACCCGTCGTCCTCGGTCTCCTCGTCCGGATCGTCGCCGGCGGCGTCGCCGCTCATCGGCTCTCCTCCGCTCGCCGCTCGTCGGTTCGCTCCCCGCCGGCGCTCATCGCGGCCCCTCCCGCTCGACGCTCACGTCCGCGTCGGGACGCTCGCCGGCCATCAGCAGGCCGAGCTGTTCCTCGGTGACGGCGTCTGGGTCGACGACGTCCACGAACGACCCCTCGTAGATCACGGCGAGCCGGTCCGAAAGGGATTGAACCTCGTCGAGCTTCGAGGAGACGAGCAGGACCGCCCGGCCGTCGCTCCGGAGCTCGTTGATGCGATCGTGGATGAACTCGGTCGAGCCGACGTCGACGCCGCGGGTGGGGTGGGACGCGACGACCAGCTGCGGGTCGCGGGCGAACTCGCGGCCGACGACGAACTTCTGCTGGTTGCCGCCCGACAGCGACACCGCCCGGGCGTCCACGTCCGGCGGCCGGACGTCGTAGTCGGCGACGATCTCCTCGGCGTGCTCGCGGGCGGCGTCCCAGTCGATCCGCCCGTTCGACGCGTAGGAACGGGCGTGCTGACTGCCGAGCAGTCCGTTGCTCACCAGGTCGAAGTCCATCACCAGTCCGCTGGCCTGCCGGTCCTCGGGGACGTAGGCCATGCCCGCGTCGATGCGCTGGCGCCGGCTCCAGCCGGTGACGTCGCGCCCGCGGAAGCTGATCTCGCCGGCGTCCGCGGTGTGCAGGCCGGCGACTGCCTCGACGAGTTCGGCCTGTCCGTTGCCGTCGACGCCGGCGATGCCGAACACCTCGCCCTCGCGGACCGCCAGCGAGACGCCGTCGACCGCGCGGACGCCGCGGGCGTCTTCGACGACCAGATCGCGGACGTTGAGGACGGTCTCGCCGGGCGTCGCCGCCGACCGGTCGACGTCGAGCAGGACCTCGCGGCCGACCATCAGTTCGGCCAGCCGCTCGCGGGAGGCGTCGGCCGCGTCGACGGTGCCGACGTTCTCGCCGCCGCGGAGGACCGTGATCTCGTCGGCCGCGGTCATCGCTTCGCGGAGCTTGTGGGTGATGAAAATGATCGTCTTGCCCTGCTCGGTCAGCTCCGCGAACACGCGGAACAGGTCCTCGACCTCCTGCGGGGTGAGCACCGCCGTCGGTTCGTCGAGGATCAGCACGTCCGCGCCGCGGTACAGCGCCTTCAGGATCTCGACGCGCTGACGGACGCCGACGCCGACGTCTTCGATGCGGGCGTCGGGATCGACGTCGAACCCGTAGCGCTCCGAGAGTTCGACGACCTCCTCCCGGGCGCGCTCGCGGTCGACCGCGAGACCGAACCACCGCTCGGGCTCGTTGCCGAGCGTGATGTTCTCGGCGACCGTCATCGGGTCGACCAGCATGAAGTGCTGGTGGATCATCCCGACGCCGGCGTCGATGGCGTTCCGGGGGGAGTCGAACTGCCGGGGCCGGCCGTCGACGACGACGCGGCCCTCGTCGGGTTCGTAGAGGCCGTAGAGGACGTTCATCAGCGTGGTCTTGCCGGCGCCGTTCTCGCCGAGCAGCGCGTGGACGGTCCCGCGCTCGACTCGCAGGTCCACGTCGTCGTTGGCGACGACGCCGGGGAACCGCTTCGTGATCCCGTCGAGGTGGACCGCGTCGTCTGCTCGCTCCTCGTCGGTAGTCGCCGTCCGTTCGTCGGCAGTCGCCGCCCGTTCCTCGTCACTCGCGTCGACGGGGCCAGTCATCGGTGGATGGTGTCAGGGCTCTTCGGGGACGTCGATCTCGCCGTCGACGATGCCCTGGCGCGCCTCGGCGATCGCGTCTTTGACGTCCTGAGGGATCTCCGAGCCGAGTTGCTGGCCGTAGGCGACCTCGATGCCT
The DNA here is from genome assembly GCF_054504345.1 of Halosimplex yunnanense. NCBI lineage: Archaea > Methanobacteriati > Methanobacteriota > Halobacteria > Halobacteriales > Haloarculaceae > Halosimplex > Halosimplex yunnanense. The sequence continues at coordinate 283,450 of NZ_JBTJEL010000034.1, forward strand.
TCGTCTTCCAGCGCGAGCGCGGTCGTCGACCCGCCCTCGAAGGTGTCGTCGACGACGGCCTCGATGGCCCGGTAGACGGCGGTGTCGACCCGTTTGACCATGCTCGCGAGGATCACGTCGCTGTAGGACTCGCGGGTCACCGACTGGTCGCGGTCGACGCCGATGGCGAACCTGCCCTGCTCCTGGGCGGCCTGGAAGACGCCGGTCCCCGTGTTGCCCGCGGCGTGGTAGACGATGTCGGCGCCGGACTCGTACATCGAGAGCGCCGCTTCCTTCCCGCCGGAGGGGTCGTCGAAGCCGCCGACGTAGGCCGTCTGCACGTCGACGTTCTCGTCTGCATGGGCGACGCCCGCCTCGTACCCCGCTTGGAACCGGCGGATCAGCGGCGACTCGACCCCGCCGACGAACCCGACGGTCGCGGAGTCGGCGGTCGTCGACCCCGCGCCGGCCGAGAGGTCCGTCGTCGTCAGCGCGCCCGCGAGGTGGCCGACGAGGAACGACCCCTCCTCCTCGGCGAAGACGTACGAGGCGACGTTGGTGGCGTCGACCGTCTCGTCGACGATCATGAACCGCTGGTCGGGGTACTCGTTGGCCGTCTCCGGCAGGGAGTCGGCCTGGAGGAAGCCGATGCAGCAGACCAGGTCGTAGTTCGGGTTGGTCTCCCGGGCGAACTGCCGTTGATAGTTCGAGAACTGCGTCGTCTCGTCGGGCTGGGCGTCGTCGTACTCGATGCCGAGTTCGTCGGCCGCCCGCTGGACGCCCGTCTCGGCCTGGTCGTTGAACGATCCGTCCCCGAGCCCGCCGGTCGCGTACACGACGCCGATGTTGGTTGTGCCGTCACCGCCGCCCCCTCCCCCGTCGCCGTCTGTTCCGTCGTCTGCGGTGCCGGCCGTTCCGTCGCCACCGTCACCGGTACACCCCGCGAGCGCGAGCGCTCCGGCAGTACCCACGCCCCTGATGAATCGCCGCCTGTCGAGGGACATGTCACAGCACAGGGCCGCGATAGGGGTAAAAATTGCGACGACCGATAGTTCAGACACACGGTTTTTCAGCGCAAGCGCCGCTCACAGTCCATCTCGCGGCCCGATCGCGGGTCGAGTTTAGGTCGGTCGTCGCTGGGGCTGGCGGACTGCGGGCACCAGACTCAAGCGCTGGGCGGTCGATCCGCCGGGTATGGACGTCATCAACGTCACCGAGGACGCGGACACGTTCACGTGCAACGCCTACCTCGCGCTCGGCGAGACGCCGACGCTCGTCGACGCGGGCGCGATGACCGGCGTCACCGAGGTCGTCGCCGACCACACCGACGACCTCGACCGGGTGGTCCTCACCCACCAGCACGGCGACCACGTCGCCCAGCTGGACGCCGTCCTCGACCGCTTCGACGCCGACCTGTACGCCTACGGCGACCATCCGCGGCGAACGCACGAACTCGCCGCCGGCGACCAGGTCGCCGTGGGCGAGGAGACCTGCGAAGTGGTGTACACGCCCGGCCACGCCGACGACCACGTCTCGCTGGTCTCGGCGTCGTCGCTCTTCTCGGGCGACGTGGTCGTCCACGACGACGGCGCGTTCGACGACGGGAGCTTCGGCCGGACGGACATGGAAGGGCAGTCGCGCGAGCGGCTCATCGAGTCGATCCGGGACCTGCTCGACCGGATGCCCGAGGGGGTCGAACACATGTACAGCGGTCACGGGAGCGTGTTCGACGGCGACGTGCGCGAAGTCATCGAGCGCGCGCTCGAACGCGCCGAGCGCCGGGAGCCGAAGTACCCCGACGAGTAATCCGCGACCGCCGAAGTGGACCGTTTCCGGTCGAACGCGCAGTTACTGACGAATCGTTTTCGGAGAACCGGCGCGGCCGCTCGGCGCGTAGAGAGCAGAGAGAAAGCGAGAGCCGAATCAGGCGTTGCGGCGCTCTTTGCTCTTGCGGCGGAGCTTCTTGTAGCCGCACTTGCGGCAGCGGGTGGCCTCGACGGAGTTGCGGGCGTTACAGCGCATGCAGATCTGCTTCTCGAGTTCTCGGCGTTCCGCGGGATCGAACTTGGGCATACCCGCCTTTCCTCGTCGCCGCGTTTAAGCGTTGCCTCTCCGGTCGGCGGCCGCCGGACCCGGGCCGGTCGGGCGCCGACGCCCGGGGAGTACCCCCGTTATAACTCGCTCGCGTTCGACTTGGGCGACATGAGCGAACTCTACGACCGCGTCGCCGACCTGCCGCTGACCGTCGAGGGCGTCGACTTCGACCGCCACGAGATGGACACCTCCGCCGGGTTCACACGCGTGACGACCGTCGTCGAACTCCGCGGCGACGGCGAGCGCGGCCGCGGCGAGGACGTGACCTACGACACCGAGGACCACGACCGACTACGGGACGCAGCAGCCGACGGCGCGCTCGACTGGGACCTGCCCGGCGAGTACACGTTCGACGAGTTCTCCGCGGCGCTGGACGACGTCGAACTGTTCCCCCAAGCCCCGGAGCGCGAGGCCTCGCGCCACTACCGGCGGTGGGCCGTCGAGAGCGCGGCGCTCGACCTCGCGCTGCGGCAGGCCGACGAGACGTTCGCAGCGGCGCTCGACCGCGAGTACGACCCCGTTCGGTTCGTCGTCTCGACGCGACTGGACACGGGAGGCGAGCCGTCGACCGACCGGATCCACGGGTGGCTCGACGTCGACCCGACGATGGAGTTCAAACTCGACCCGACGGCCGCGTGGACCCGCGACCTGATGGGCGACCTCGCGGCGACCGACAGCGTGCGCATCCTCGACCTCAAGAGCTATTACGAGGGAACCGAGGTGGACACCGACGCCGACCCCGAGCGTTACCGACAGGTGCTGGAGGCGTTCCCCGACGCCGTCGTCGAGGACGCGAAGTTCACCGACGAGACGCGGCCGGTCCTGTCGGGTCACGAGGACCGGCTCTCGTGGGACTACCCGATCACGGACGTCGAGAGCGTCGAAGCGCTGCCGATCGAACCGTCGTGGCTGAACGTCAAGCCCTCGCGGTTCGGGACGGTCGCGGATCTCCTCGACACGATCGAGTACTGCCTCGACCGCGACGTTTCGCTGTACGGCGGCGGGCAGTACGAACTCGGCGTCGGGCGCGAGCACCTCCACGCCGTCGCGTCGGCGTTCTATCCCGACGGGCCGAACGACATCGCGCCGAGCGCCTACCACGCACCGGATCCCCACCCCGACGTGCCCGCGAGCCCGCTGGAACCGCCAGCCGAACCCGCGGGACTGCGGTGGGATCGCGAGTGAGTCCTCTCGACCAGTGATGGGGTCCGTAGCGCCGTCGGCCGGTCACTCGCTGAACCCGTCGACGCGGACGATCTCGGCCTCGATGTCTTCCCAGACGGCGCCCCAGCCGCCGACTTCGACCTCATCGTCGTCGGTGGCGACGACGATGCTGACCGTCCCGCCGAGTTCGTCGTAGGTCGGTTCGGTCACCGGCTCCTCGCGGCCGCCGAACCGGATGTCGACGAGTTCGCCGCGGATTTCGACGGGATCGTTGGTGTCGGTGTCCCGGCCCTGTACGGTGATCGTGAGCGTCACGCCCTCCTCGCGGAGCACCGCGGCGTCGCGGATGAACTCCTCGATGCTGACGTAGACGGCCTCGTCCTCGTCGCCGAGGTGGACCCGCTCGGCGGGGACCCAGTCGCAGGTGAGAAACGTCCAGTGGAAGTGGAAGGTCATCAGGTCGTCGCCGACCTGGACGCCGTACTCCTCGTCGCCGTGGATGTTCGGCGAGAGGAAGCCCTGCCGGCGGTCGACGGCCGTGTGAAACGAGGCGGGCTTGCCCAGCCGCCTGATCTCGGTGATCGGGCTGTCCGAGAGGTCCAGATCCTCGAACTCGACGTCGGTGTCGTCCGTCGGGCCGCCGATCAGGGCGTGGACGACGACGCCGCGCTCGGCCGCCGTCTCCAGCGCCGGGCGCAGGTCGGTGAACTGCTCTGCCGAGCCGCCGAACTCGACGGAGACCGACGCCTCCTCGATGGCGGCGCGGGCGTTCTCGATCACCGTCCGCTGGCGCTTGACGACGCTGACCCGGTGTTCCTCGGGGTCCGGCCGCTCCCAGCGGTCCTCGATCTCGTCGGCGGCGTCGGCCAGCAGCTCCCCGGTCGAGCGGAGCTCGTCGAGCACCTGCCCCGGTTCGTCCGCCCGCGCGTGCAGGCGGTCGCGTTCGACGGTCTCGACGAACCCGCGGTCCTCCAGCGTCCGCACCACGTCGTAGACCTGCGAGGTCGGCACGCCGGCCCGCTCGGCGACGTCGACGACCGGGGCGGTGCCCTGGTCGAGCAACCCCAGATAGACGGCCGCCTGGTACTCCGTCAGGCCGGCGCGTTCCAGCGCCTCGCGGAGTCGATCCGTCTCCATGCCCACTGGTGCTGCCCGGCCGAGTAAAGCGTTACCGTGCCGGACGAATCGACCGCAGGCCAGCGGCCCCCAATATCGGGGTAGAGCCGCGGTCACTCGCGCGAACCGTCCGGTACCAGAATGGTACGCGCTAGTGGAAAGTATTACAAAGGGTGCCTTTCACTCTTGCTGACATGGTTGGGAAAGTCCGAACCAGGGAGATTGGGCACGAACGGGACGTGAACGCCGGGGTGGAAGTGCGATGAGCGACGGACGCTCCGACGACGGCGCGGATTCGACCGGCGACGACCAGCCCGGGGAGACGGGCGACGAATCGACGGTCGAGGAGCGAACGGTCGACGAACGGACCGTCGACGGAACCTCCGAGAGCGGCCAGTCCACGGGCGGCCAGTCCACTGGCGGTCAATCGACTGGTGGCCAGTCTACCGAAAGTCGGTCGGCTGGCGGTCAATCCGGGGGTGGCCAGTCGGCCGGCGGTCAACTGGCCGGCGAACAGCAGTCTTCCTCCGGACAGGCGAACGGTCGAAGTTCGGGCCAGACCGCTGGAGAGACGGGTGGACAGACCTCCGGGCAGACTGGCAGTCCGCGCTCTGGACAGACGGGCGGGCAGAGCGATGAACAGACGGGCGGGCAGAGCGCCGGGGAGACTACCGGCCAGAGTCCGGGACAGACCGCGGGACAGAGTCCCGGGCAGCGGTCCGGACAGGCCAGCGGGCGCGGCGGAACCACGGGGACCAGCAGGCAACCGAGCGATTCGATGACCGGGCCGGCCGCGGGCGGGACCGACCTCGAACCGAACGTGGCGGCGGCGATCGCGTACGCGTTCGCGCCGCTGACCGGCGTCCTCATGCTGCTGCTCGAGGGCGACGAGGACGACTTCGTCCGGTTCCACGCCATCCAGAGCATCGGGTTCGGCGCGGCCGCCATCGGCGCCTACGTCGCCGTGGGCATCGTCATCGGTGTTCTCACCGCGATACCGGTGGTCGGAGACATCTTCGCGTTGCTGGCGCTCCCGATAAACTTCGTCATCGGGTTGCTGGCGTTCGTCGGCTGGGCACTGCTGATCATCAAGGCCTACCAGGGCGAGCGCTACGGCCTACCGGTGCTGGGACCGATCGCCGCGTCGAACTGACCCGTTCCCGAACCCGGGAACGACGCGTTCTCGCCGTAATTTATCGCCGCATCACTCGTCGGCCAGATAGTCGTCCTGCACGGCGAGCACGTCCGCCGAGTCCGCGCAGTCGGCGTAGCGGGCGAGCGGTTCCTCGTTGAGTTCGAGGAAGGTGTGTCCCCACGAGAAGCGGTCGAGGATCTCCTCGGCCTGTTCGCGCTCGCCGAGGATGCACAGGGCACCGGCGAACGCCTCGACGGTGTTCAACTGGAAGGCGGTGCCGTAGTTGACGGGGTTGCCGGCGACGAGGAACGGCAGCGAACGGTGGACCCCTTCCAGGTCGAACGCCTCGCGCTCGGCGGTCTCCCACGAGCAATCGAGGGCGATCAGGCGGTCGCGGCGCGCGCCGGTCCCCTCGCGGTCGGCGGGCGAGAGCGCCTGGTCCGCGAAGGGGTTGAGGACGATGCCCGGCGGGGTCGACCGCGTCGAGCGGTGTAACTCGGCGTGATCGAACTTCGCGAGCCGACGCGCCGAGCACTTCTCGGGGTCGTCGTCGCCCTCGTACCGGACGTGTAACTCCACGGGGCCCGGTACTCGCCGCGGTAGTAAAAGCCGCTCGAAGGTCGCTCAGAGGACGCCTGCCGGCTGCTCGCCGCCTGCTGGCCGCTCGATACGCGTTCGGATGGCGCTCGCGAGCGCCCGTCGGAGGCCGTCCTACCAGTCAGATACCGCACGGTACCGGGGAGCACACGGTAGATACAGCGCGTGAAAACGCTCAGAGCATCTTTATAGGATAGCTCGAATGTTTGGGACAATGCTCTCGGAGGGGGAGAAAGCGCCTGCGGTCAGTCTACCGGCGTACGTCGACGGCGAGCGGCAACGGATCGATCTCGGTGAGTACCTCGGGGAGGGGATCGTGGTTCTGGCGTTCTACCCGGCCGATTTCAACCCGGCCTGCACGATGCAGGCGTCGGACCTCGGCGACCTCGATCTCTTCACGATGCAGAAGGACGTGTCGGTGTTCGGCGTCTCGCCGGACAGCACCTACAGCCACGAGGAGTTCGCCGAGCGCTACAGCCTGCACGTCCCGCTGTTGAGCGACCGCGACGGCGACGCCGCCCAGGCCTACGACGTGGCGATGGAGACCGACCTCGGCGAGCGACTCGTCGAGCGGGCGGTCTTCGTGATCGACCACCGGGGGACCGTCCAGTACGCGTGGGCGACCGACGACCTGGAGGGCGAGATCGACGTGGCGCCGGTCAAACGGGCGGTCGGCGACATCGGCGGCGACGACACCGCCGTCGAGCGCTACCGGGTCGGCCACGACCACTACGTCGAGGGTCGCGGGGCGTTCACGGAAGCGATGGCCGACTACGAGGACCGCGAGTGGATGGACGCCCGGAGCGGGTTCGAGGCGGCCGAGCCGGAGTTCACGGCTGCGGCGGATCACTTCGACACGGCGGTCCGCTTCGCCGAGACCGACGACTTCGAGGCGGTGGTCGACCGGACCGAGGAGAAGGCGGACACGCTCGCCCACGCCGCGAGCTGGCTGGCCGACTCCGCCGACGCGTTCGCCAGCGGCCGCGGCAAGCAGGGCTCGCAGTACCGCGAGGACGCTGAACGCCTCCTCGACGCCGCGTCGGATCTCTCGGAACCGCCCGACACCGGAGCGTTCGAACTCACCGACGACGGCGTCGAACTCGGCGATTCGGTGGTCGTCCATCCGGAAGACGACGACGGCTACGACTGGCAGGCCGACGACGCCGACCCGGTCGACACTGATCTCGGGCTGAACGACGCCGCGCTCGACGACGCTGTCGCCGACAGCGGGTACACCGACGCGAGCGAGCAGCCCGATACCGTCGAAGGCGACCTCGAGATGGACGTCGACGCCGTCGACACCGGTGAGGACGGGGACGAATCCGACGGATCCGGTGTCGAGGGCGACACCGTGGAAGGCGACCTGGAGATGGACCTGGACGCCGTCGAAGAAGCCGACGCCGACGAGTCGGCGGCGGACGGAGGTGGGTCGGGCGCCGACGGAGGCGGGCCGGACAGCGGCGAGGCGTCCGCCTCTACCGATGCAGCCGGCGTCGCCGATCGAGGGACCGCTCCGACCCACGAGGCCGGACCCGACGCCGAGGAGAACGCGCACGGTGGATCGGACGGCGGAGAGGCCGACGCCGAGTCGGACGACGAAGCCATCGAGGAACTGGATCTGGTGGACCCGACGGAAGGCGACGACGAGGAATCGGCCGACGAACGGGCGGACTGGGACATCCCCGGTCGCTAGTTGCGGCCGGACTCGCCGGCAGGCCGACCACCGCGTTCTTGTCGCAACCCGACGAAGCCAGCGTATGACCGACGGTGCCGTCGAGCGGGCGCGAGCGTACTACCGCGCGCTCGACGCCCACGACTACGAAGCGCTCGCCGATCTGCTCGCTCCCGAGTTCGTCCACGAACGCCCCGACCGGACCCTCGACGGACGCGAGCGCTTCGTGGCGTTCATGCGCGACGAGCGACCGCAGACGGACACCGAACACCGCGTCGACACCGTCTACACCGGCGGCGGGTCGGTCGCCGTCGACGGACGACTGCTCGACGCCCGGGGCGACTGCATCGTCGACTTCGTCGACGTGTTCGCGTTCGACGACGGTCGGATCGCGCGACTCCGGACGTTCGCCGCGAACGACTGAGTCGTCGTCAGCCCGTCCGAGCCGGTACTGCGAACCTATCACTTCCCCGTCGCGTGATCACCTTTTCCGCGCGGAACCCGAACGTGAAGCGATGGCGACGATCGAATGCTCCGAAGACCTAATCGAGCGCATCGACAGTCACCGCGAGGAGGACGTGAGCCGCGAGGAGTTCCTCGACGAGGTGCTCGGCCACTACGAGACCGAGGGGCGGTTTCTCCGCGAGGGATACTCGGGCGAGCCCTGAGTCGGCGAGCCGGCCCTGTACTCACCCCTTTTCGCCGGCGCCGAGCGCTGGGTGTCGGCGGCGAGCGCGGCGCGCTCTCGTGCGCGTCACTCCTTTTCGCCGGCACCGACGGCGCTCTCGCCGACGGGTTCGTGACCCTCGATGACTTCCTGGCCGCCCATGTACGGGCGGAGCGGTTCGGGGACGGTGACCGTCCCGTCGTCGTTCTGGTAGTACTCCATGATGGCGACCATCACGCGCGGGACGGCGACGCCGCTGCCGTTGAGCGTGTGGAGGTACTCCGCGCCCTCGTGGCGCTCGGGCCGATAGCGCAGTCCCGCTCGCCGGGCCTGGAAGTCCTCGAAGTTCGAGACGCTGGAGACTTCGAGCCAGCGGCCGCCCACGTCGGGACCGTCTTCCATGTCGTCGCCGGGTGCCCACACCTCGATGTCGTACTTCTTGGCCTGCGTGAAGCCCATGTCGCCGGTGCACATGTCGAGTACGCGGTAGGGGAGCCCGAGCCGCTGGAGTACTTCCTCGGCCTCCGAGAGCAGGCCTTCGAGGCGGTCGTAGCTCTCCTCGGGGCGGACGAAGTTGACGAGTTCGACCTTGTTGAACTGGTGGACGCGGACGTAGCCGCGGGTCTCCGTCCCGTGTTCGCCGGCCTCGCGGCGGAAGTTCGGCGAGAACGCCTGGTGTTTGACGGGGAGGTCGTCGTCCAGCAGGATCTCGTCGCGGTACATGTTCGTCACCGGAACTTCCGCGGTGGGTAGCAGCCACAGGTCGTCGTCGTCGTACTCGTCGTCCTGTCGCGCGCCGACGCGGTAGGCGTCCTCGGCGAACTTCGGGAGCTGGCCCGTCCCGCGCATCGACGCGGAGTTGACCGGGATCGGCGGTGCGACCTCGACGTACTCTTGCTCCTCGTGGACGTCGAGGAAAAACTGGATCAGCGCCCGCTCCAGCTTCGCGCCGTCGCCCTTGACGAACTGGAAGCCGCCGCCGGAGACCTTCGCCCCGCGCTCGAAGTCGAGGATGTCCAGTTCCTCGCCGAGGTCGTAGTGGGGGACCACCTCGTCGGGGTCGACCCGCAGGTCCTCGAAGCCCTCGCGGTAGCGCTCGACGTTGTCGCTCTCGTCTTCTCCCGTCGGCACCGACTCGTGGGGGACGTTGGGGAGTTCGAGCAGGCGCTCTTCGAGTTCCGCTTCCAGCTCGTCAGCGCGGTCCTCGACTTCCTGCAGCTCGTCTTTGAGTTCCTGCGAGCGCTCGATGGCCTCCTGGGCCTCCTCGTCTTTGCCGTCCTGTTTGAGGTCGCCGATGGTCGAGGAGACCTCGTTGCGCTCGTGTCGGAGCCCGTCGCCGCGGGCCTTGAGTTCGCGCCACTCCTCGTCGATCTCGAGGATCTCGTCGACGTCGACGCCCGTGACGCCCTTGCGCTCGACGGCGTCGCGGACCGTCTCGGGGTTCTCCCGGACGAACTGCCTGCTTAACATGGTCGCCGCTTCTCGACGGCCGACCGTAGGCGTGTCGGTCCGATGTGAGTGTGTGTCGGGTGGTATCGCCGGTGTCCCTGTGACCTGTGTGAGTGCCACCGCAACCGCTACTCGAACCGCGACCACTACTCGAACTGGAACCGCGAACAGCGTGAAAGCCCCCGCTGGCTCCGGTCGAGGGCCGCGCTGCGCGCTTCGCTCCCTGTGGTCGCTCCAGTGCTTGCGTCGTCCGTCTTCCCGGAGCCAGCGGCCCCTTTCATTCCCGCCCACACAGACTGACCGATCAGCCGACACGGGTGGGAATGAAAGGGGCGCCCGTCTCGACGAACCCGGACGACGCAAGCACCGCAGGCCGAAGGCCGAGGAGCGCAGCGAGGCCCGGGAGTCGAGGCGGGCGGGGCTTTCACGCTGTTTGCGGTGGATGCAGTCTCGGCCGGAGCGCTCATCTTGCCTCCACACTGGACTACGACAACAACCCACACAGATCGGAGCGACACGCGTTAGTGTCCAGCGTCCAACAACGCATACACATGGACGAGCCGTCGACGATCGAACTCTCGGACGGTCGCGCCCTCTCGTACGCGGAGTACGGCGATCCCGGGGGAACGCCCGTCTGCTGCTTCCACGGCGTCATCGGGTCGCGACTGATGTGGTCGCTGTGTGACGAGGAAGCCGCAGAGCGGGGAATCCGCGTCATCGCGCCCGACCGGCCGGGGTTCGGCGGGTCGGACTTCCAGACTGGTCGCTGCCTGCTCGACTGGCCGCCGGACGTGTGCGCGCTGGCCGACCACCTCGACGTCGGTCGCTTCGGCGTCGTCGGGTTCTCCGGGGGCGGGCCGCACGCGATGGCCTGCGCCCACGCCGTCCCCGAGCGGATCCGTGGCGTCTCGCTCGTGAGCACGGTCACGCCGCCGTCGACGCGGGGGAGCGCGGACCCGTTCAACGAGGCCGTGCTGTCGGCGACGCGGTTCGTGCCCGGGTTCTCGCAGGCAGCGTTCGCCTCCTCGGCGTGGCTGGCCGCGAACGCGTGGCCGCAGTTCAAGACGGCGCTACAGGCCGGATCGCCACCGGAGGACCGGGCAGTCTTCGACGGACCGGCCGGCGAGACGCTGTTCGACGACGGCGCGGAAGCGTTCAGGAACGGGTCGCGCGGCCCCGCCCACGACCTGCCGCTGGTCGGCAACGACTGGGGGTTCGACCCCGGCGAATGTACGCTGCCGGTGGACCTGTGGCACGGCCGGGCGGACCGGACCGTCGGGGTCGACCTCGCGCGGGCGTTCGGCGACCTGCTGCCCGAGGCCGACCTCTATCTCTCCGACGACGCCCACTACTCGACGTACGTCAACAACCGGGGCGCCATCGTCGAGGCGGCCGCCGCGGGCTGAGCCGTCCGTGACGAGCACAGCGCCGCTGCGGTGACGGGAACAGTTTAGTCCGCGCCGTCCGGGGATCGGGTATGGCAATCGGCGACGTGTTCGAGGCGACGGTCGGCGACTGCGCAGACCTCTCGTACGTCGACACCGGGATGTACGACGTGGCCGAGTACGGCGCGGTGTACGTCCTCGACGCCGAGCGACCCGCCCTGATCGACACCGGCATCGGCACCCACTACGAGCGCGTACTCGACGCCGTCGACGCGGCCGGACTCGCCCCCGAGGACGTCGAGGTGATCGCGGTGACGCACGTCCACCTCGACCACGCGGGCGGCGCCGGCTTCCTCGTCGAGGCGTGCCCGAACGCCGAGGTGTACGTCCACGAGATCGGCGCGCCTCACCTCGCCGACCCCGAACGGCTCTGGGAGGGGACGAAACGCGCCGTCGGCGACCAGATCGACGCCTACACCGAACCCGAACCCGTCCCCGAATCGCGGATCACGGAGATCGCAGACGGCGACAGCATCGATCTGGGCGACCACGCGCTGGACGTCCACCACGCGCCCGGTCACGCGCCGCATCAGGTCGTCTTCCACGATCCGACGATGGATGCGGCGTTCGTCGCCGACGCCGCGGGCATCTACTCGCCGACGCGGGAGGAACTGTTCCCCACGAGCCCGCCGCCGAACTTCGACCCCGAGCAGTGCCAGGCCGACGTGGAGCTGCTCCAGTCGCTCGATCCCGCGGTACTCTGTTACCCGCACTTCGGCCCCGCGGAGACGGGAGAGAAACTCGCCCGCTACGCCGACGTGCTCGCCTCGTGGGTCGACGCCGTCACGGAGCGACGGGCGGAACTGGACGGCGACGACGCGGTGGTCAAGTACTTCGTCGCCGAGGCGGACGACGAACGGGAACTCTGGGGTGCGGAGAAAGCGGACGCCGAAGTGGCGATGAACGTCCGCGGCGTGCTGACGGCGCTCGACCGGGCGGAAAGCGAGTAGCTATCGGGGCCGCTCACCCGGTCGCTGACTCGAACAGGGCGCCGAATACCTTGCCCTCGGCCTTGCGGAGGTGCTGGTGGAAGGTGGGCGGCGAGACCTGCAGCGAGTCGGCCACCTCCTCGCCGGAGGCGTCGCGCGGCCACTCGAAGAAGCCGGCGTGGTAAGCCGCTTCGAGCGTCGTCCGCTGGCGCTCGGTGAGTTCCGAGAGGAGCGCGCTCGTCGACCGCGACTCGGCGTCCCCCCTGGTGACCTGCTGGCGGCGCAGCATCGTCGCCGACGGGTACGACTCCTGAACGGTGTCGATGACCTGCCGGACGTCCGCGCTCGGCGAGAGGTGGATGGTCATGCGGTAGTCGCCGTCCTCGACGACGGCGTGTTCGACCGACCCGCCGAGGGACGCGAGCGACGACAGCACCGGCGGCTCGTCCATCCTGAGTTCGAACCGGGTGTCGCCCTCGTCGTCCGAAAAGGAGACCTCCGCCCAGTGGGGGAGCCGCTCGGCCAGCGCCTCGAGCGTCGGGACGGCGTCGGCCGTCGCGTCGCCGTAGACGAGGAACTCGTCGTCGCCGAGCGTGACGACGTGCTCGAAGGTGAATCGACCCGCGGGGTCGGTCCCCACGTCCAGCGCCGCGAAGAGGTTCTGGATGCCGAACTCCAGTTCGACCACCTCGTCGCTCAGCAGGGCCTGCTTGCGCTCGGTCGCGGCGATGGCGTGGCCGATGACCTCCCCGAGCTGGCCCAGCACTTCCCGCTCCTGAGCCTCGAAGGCGTCCGGGCGCGCCGCGTAGACGTTCAACACGCCGTAGGTCGTCCCCTCGTAGACGATCGGGATCGCCGCCGAGGAGGCGACGCCGTACTCGGTCGCCACTTCCTGCCACGGCTCGTAGCCCGCGTCGGTCTCGATCCGCTGGACCGACTGGACCTCCCCGGTGCGGAGGGCGCGGCCGGTCGGGCCTCCACTCCGGTCGTCGTCCCGGTCGATGGAGATCGTCACCTCGTCGAGGTACCCCTCCGCTCCCGCCTCCGTCCGGACGGCGACGGTCTGGGAGGACGCCTCGACGTCGCCGATCCAGGCGAACTCGTAGGAGTCGGTCGCCGCGAGCTGCTCGCAGACGGTCCGCTCGATCTCCGTCCGCGTCGACTGGTCGAGGACCGCGTCGGTGATCTCGCGGACGGCCTCGTTGAGGCTGTTGAGCGCCGCGAGCTGCTCGCGCTGGCGGACCAGCGTGTCCTCGTAGCCGTGGCGATCGATGGCCGTCGCGAGGATGGTCGCCACCGACTGGACGAAGTTGACGTCCTGCTCCGAGAACTCCGTCACGTCGGTGTCATGGGTAGCGAGGACCCCCCACGGGTCCCCGGGCGGTCCGATGACGACGCTGATCCCGCTACGGACGCCGTGGTCGACGAGCAGGTCCGACCCGTCGAACCGGCCTTCGGTCGGCAGGTCCCGGACGACGACGGGATCGCCCGACCGCAGCGTGTAGGCGGCCTGGGAGTCGTCGTCGACCGCGGAGACGGTCGCCTCGCGGACGAGGTCCTCGTCCCAGCCGACGCCCTGCCGGAGCAGCAGGTCGCCCGTCCCGGCGTCCAGGTCGAGCACCTCGCAGTAGTCGGTGGCGAGCGTGGTCGCCACCCGCTGGGCGGCTTCGGCCATCAGCGCGTCGAGGTCGCGGTCTTCGATGGCGCGCTGGCCGAGGTCTGTCACGACCTGCTGCTGGCGGATCCGCCGCTGGAGTTCCCGCTCGCGCTCGATGCGCTCGGAGACGTCACGGACGACGCCGCAGCGACCGTAGCCGTCGCCGTAGGGGAGCGGTTCGTAGCGCGTCTCGACGGGGACGCGGCTGCCGTCCTTCCGGACGAGGTCGAACTCGATCGTCGCCGCTTCACGATCGCCCGCGGCGACCTCCTGGGCCCGCTCCTCGACGATCGGGGTGTACTCCTCGTCGTAGAGTACGTCCGCCTCCGCGCCGAGCAGTTCCTCGCGGTCGTAGCCGACCATCTCGCAGAAGGCGTCGTTGACGAGGACGTACCGGCTGTCGTCGTCGAGCGCGTAGATACCGTCGTCGACCGTCTCGACGATGGCCTCGTACTGCTCGAGTTCGCGCTCGCGGGCCTTGCGCTCGGTCACGTCGCGCACCACGCCGACCCGTTCGTGGCCGCGGTCGGTCTCCATCAGCGAGAAGGTGGACTCGCCGATCCAGGTGTCGCCCGTGGGCGTCGTGATCGTCGTCTCCAGCGTCGCCGTCGCGCGTTCGCCGGCGGCGATCTCGCGTTCGAGTCGGTCGATCTCCGCGAGCGTCTCCTCGTCGTCGACGACCGCCGAGACGTGGGCGCCGAGCAGCTCCTCCCGCGAGCGCCCGACCATCGACGCGTAGGTCCGGTTGACCTCGGTGAAGTAGCCGTCCTCGTCGACCACGTAGATGCCGTCGTCGACGGTCTCGACGATGGTCTCGTAGCGTTCGAGGCCGCGCTCGCGTGCCTTGCGCTCGGTCACGTCCCTGAAGTAGATCGACAGGCCGCTCTCGGATGGGTACGCCGCCACGTCGAACCACGTCTCCAGCGGCGGGAAGTACGCCTCGAAGGAGACCGAGTCGTTGGTCTCGCGGGCCCGTTCGAACTCCCGCTGGAACGGCGAGTCGACGGCTGCGGGGAACTCGTCCCAGACGTTGCGCCCGACGAGCGACCGCTGGCCGCGGTCGAGCAGGTCCGCCGCCTGGTCGTTGACGTACGTGAACCGCCAGCTGTCGTCGAGCGCCATGAACCCGTCGTCGACGCGGTCGAGGACCTCGTTCAGCTCGTGTTCGAGGTCGTCGCGAGTGCGTTCGAGCAGGCGGGCCTGCTCTTTGAGTTGGGTGATGTCCTCGGCGGAGACGACGACGCGCTCGACGTCGCCGTCGGCGTCGGTCAGCGGGACGACGTTGACCGAGAACCACCGCTCGTCGCCGCCGGGCAGGTCGAACTGGCCCACCCAGTCCTCGACGGGTTCGCCGGTCCGGAGGACTCGCTCGTAGGGACGCTCCCCCGGGGGGACGGGCTCGCCGCGCTCGTCGAAGACCCTGTTCTCGGGGAAGGGGTCCCCGTCCAGTCCGTCGGCCGCGCTCAGGTACTGCCTGGCGCGTTCGTTCATCCGGAGCAGGTCGCCACGCGAGTCGAGGACGGCGACGCCCTCGGGGATGGCGTCGAGCGTCCGCTCGAGCAGGTCCCGCTCGCGTTCGAGTTCGCGCTCGAACTCGCGGCGCTCGGTCATGTCGCGGGTGACCTTCGCGAACCCGACGAGTTCGCCGTCGTCGTCTCGGATCGCGGTTACCGTGACCTTCGCCCAGAACCGGCTCCCGTCGGCGCGGACCCGCCACCCCCTGTCCTCGGCCGATCCCGTCTCGGCGGCGGCCCGGAGGTTCGCCTCCGGGACGCCCGCCTCCCTGTCGGACTCCGTGTAAAACGTCGAGACGTGTTCGCCGACGATCGCCTCGGTCTCGTAGCCCTTCAGGCGCCTGGCGCCCGCGTTCCACGTCTGGACGCGGCCGTCGGGGTCGAGGCGGAAGATGGCGTACTCCTCGACGGTGTCGACCAGCGACTCGAACTGGTCGCGCTGGGCGAGGTAGGCCTGCTCCGTCCGCTTGCGATCGGTCACGTCGAAGTAGAGTTCGACCCGTCCGCCCGCGTAGGCGCCCGACTCGATTGGCTTGCTCCGGTGTTCCAGCCAGCGCTCGGCGCGCCCGTCGCCGGCCGTGACGCGGCACTCGAAGCGCTGCTCGCCGACTTCGTCTTCGTACGTCGCCAGCACTCGCTCGGCGAACCGCGACGAGTCGTCGACCGACGGCGCGATCAGTTGCTCGACGACGTTCCGCTTGTCGCGGCCGAGCAACCGCTCGCGCTCGATGCCGAAGTACCGCTCGGTCGCGTCGTTGACCCAGACGATATCGTAGTTCTCGTCGAGGACGAACACGCCCACCTCCGCGCGGCCGAGCACGTCAGAGACGAGCGACTGGGCGGCGTCCGGCCGGCCGGGGTCCCCCGGTCGCTCCGTCCCGTCGGCCGGAGCGCGCCACCACACGCGCGCGCTGGCCCCCACCTTCTTCGTCCGCAGTCGGTCCCGGTCGACCAGCCTGTCGAGCCTGTCGTAGGTGCTCCGTCGGCCGAGGTCGAGCGCGTCGGCCACCTCGCTCGTCGTCCTCGGCTCCGCGTCCCGGCCGAACACCGCCAGCGTCTCCCTGAGGGTGTCGGTCAACCCGTCCGTTGCCATTGTGCCACCCCTCGGCCGGCGGCAACTACAACCTTCCGCCGGCGGAGTCCAAAGCGACGCGTTACTGGGACGGACGTGGCAACTACCTCGTCGGCAAATATGACTACTGTCCGACAGCGAGAGCATACCGCCTCCTCGTCCCGACCGGGATCCGAACCTAATCACTTCTAGCGATCCCTTACTGGCGGGCGGGTTCTCTCTGGAGGTACGGAGAACACGGTGACATCACCAATGCCACGGACGACGCACGACGCTGTCGACGAGGGGAGCCTCGAGGGCGGACTGACCACGGAAGAGCGATTCGACCTGCTGGCCGACGAGCGCCGCCGGCGCGCGCTGGCCGCGCTCGCCGAGCGCTCGGCACCGATCGACCTGGAACCGCTCGCGGAAGCGGTCGCCGACCGCGAGACGGACGGCACTGCCCCGTCCGCGGACGAGATCGAGCGGGTCGCCGTTTCGCTTCACCACGTCCACCTGCCACGAGCGGCCGACCTGGGTGTCCTCGAGTACGACGCCGAGGAGACCCGCGTCGAGCACGTCGAGACCATCCCGACGGGGCTGTCGAACTGACGCGGATGCGGCCACTGTCGGCCGTCCGAACCAACCAGCTGACCGGGGAGCGCTGCCGGGACTCCCGGCGGCTCCCGTCGCCGTGAACGCGCTCTGTCCGGGCTGTCGGGCGGCCGAGGGGGAGATCGAAGACCGGACGCACGACCCCGAGACGGGGCTGCGGATCGAGTTCCGCTGTCCGGATTGCGACCACGAGTGGAGCGTGACGCTGTAGTCGCGACTCCCGACGGACGCGGTGTTTTTTACGTCTCTGCGGCGTACTAGTGATAACCCGAGCGTACGCCGGATGGCGGCGTTTCCCGCGAGGGGGGCTGCTGTCCGGTGCGTCGCCGTACGCGTGACTGCCGACGCCCGGCATCCCGACCGACGTTCGACAGGCACGCGTCCCAGGAGACCCCATGTCAGACCACGATAGATACGATGCAGCACCGAGAAGCGGCGCGACCCCGACGAGCGAGCGGTCCCGAGACGCGGAGCAACCGTTCCCACGAGGTCGAAGTGACTGACGCGGACCCGGTCGTCAAGCGAACGGAGTGTCCGCACGACGGCTGTGACGCTGCCGGCCGCGCCGTCGTGCCGGGCGGCGTCGAGGTCGTCGCGACGGCGGTGACCAGCGACGGCGTCGGCGACCCCTACGACGGGATCGTCTACGGTCACTGTCCGGACCACGAATTCTACGCCTTCTATCGCGTTCGCGAGGATGAGGGCGCCGACTCCGGCGGTCGCCGACCCGCCGACGGGTCCGGCGGCGGATCGATGGCGACGGAGTGACACGACTGTCGCACCGCGCACGGATCCCGGTTCGTGCTGTCGGGGCGGCGAGTAAGTGCGTTTATATCACGGGCTTCCGTGAACTCGACCAGATGGAGGCACACCGTGGCTACCGGCGGTAGTGAACTGCTAATCCCGTTGGTCGCGGGGATCATCGGGTTAGGAATCCTCGCCCAGTTGCTGGCAGCCCGACTGCAAGTGCCGAGTATCATCTTCTACTTGCTCGTCGGCGTGATCATCGGGCGGCCGGGGCTGGGCTGGGTGACCAGCGAGACGTTCGGCGCGGCGCTACCGGCCATCGTCGGACTGGCGGTCGCCGTCATCGTCTTCGAGGGCGCGTTCCACCTCCACCTCGACCGGATCAAGGAGGCGCCCGCGGAGGCGTTCCGGATGGTGACCGTCGGCGCGGTCATCGCGCTCGTGGGAACCGCCGTCGCCGTCAAACTGGCCTTCGCCCAGGCGACCTGGGAACTGTCCTTTCTCATCGGCGCGCTGCTGGTCGCGACCGGCCCGACGGTCGTCACGCCGATCCTGCAGGTCGTGCCCGTCCGCGACCGCGTCGCGGCCGTCCTGGAGACGGAAGGGATCGTCAACGACGTGACGGCGGCGATCATCGCTATCGTCGTCTTCGAGGCGCTCAACCCGGAGACGGACCAGATCGGATTCATCGCCTCGTTCTCCCGGCGACTCGGGATCGGTATCTTCGTCGGCCTCGTCGTCGCGGCGGCGGTCTTCTACCTGCTTCGGTACGTCGACCTCTCGCCCGGCGACGCGCCGCGCAACGCCCGCCTGCTCGTGCTCGCGGGCGCGCTGGTCGCCTACGCCGGCGCGAACTCGATCCCGGGTGCGAGTGAGGCCGGCGTCGCCGCCGTCGCCACCGCGGGGATGGTGCTCGGCAACCTCGACATCCCTTACGAGGAGGACATCACCGACTTCAAGGGCGACGTGACGCTCGTCGTCCTCTCGTTCGTCTTCATCGCGCTGGCGGCCCAGCTCAACCCCAGCACCCTCGTCGAGGTGGGCATCCCCGGACTGGTGGTCGTCGCGGCCGTCGCGCTGGTCATCCGGCCGCTGCTCGTGATGGTCTCGACGGTCGGCGACCGCTTCACCTTCAACGAACGGCTGTTCATCAGCGCCGTCGGCCCGCGCGGGATCATCCCGGCGTCAGTCGCGACGCTGTTCGCCGTCGAACTGCAGCACGTCGCCTCGAACCTCCGGACCGAAGCCGCCGAACTCGTCGGCGGCGGCGCGACGGCGTCGACCGTCTGCGGTCCCGAACTCACCGGCGAGGCCGCCCAGCTGTGTGCGGAGGCGAGCACGCTCGTCGGCCAGTCGGACCTGCTGCTCGGTGTCGTCTTCCTGGCGATCTTCGCGACCGCCCTCATCGAGGGCGGCCTCGCGCGCCACGTCGCACAATACCTGGACGTCATACCAATGAGAGTAATCATCGTCGGAGGCGGGAAGGTGGGCCGCTCGCTCGCCGAACGCCTCGAAGACCGCGGCGAGAACGTCGTGGTCATCGAAGAGAGCGAATCGACCGCCGAACGAGTGCGAAACGAGGGCTTCACCGCCATCATCGGCGACGGGACGGACACGGAGGTCCTCCGCGAAGCCGGCGCCAACAACGCCAAGACGGTCGTCGCCGCCACCGGCGACGACGACGCGAACCTGCTCGTCTCGCAACTGGCGAGCACGAAGTTCGACGTCGAACACGTCATCGCGCGGGCCAACAACCCCGACAACGTCGACGCCTTCGAGGACCTGGGCGTGCGGACCATCTCCTCGGCGATGGCGACGGCCTGGGCCATCGACAACCAGATCGAACGCCCCGCCATCGCCCACTGGATGACCGACGTGGGCCGCTCGGGCGACGTCCAGGAGGTCGAGGTGACCAACGACGAGGTCGTCGGCATCCCCGTCCGTGACCTCGGCCCGATGCTCCCCGACGCCTGCCTCATCGCCCTGCTCAGCAAGGGCGACCCCGAATCCGCGGAGGTGCCGACGGCCGACACCGTCATCGAGCGCGGCGACTACCTCACCCTGCTCGGCCGCACCGAGTCGGTCCGCGAGGGAATGAAGCTCGTCAATCCCGACTGATCGGTCGGGAGCCAGACCACCGTTTTCGTCGGATGTCCTCGCAAGCCGTCGGCTCGCTGCGGACACCACTCCAAAAAGATGGGGCAAAAAGCGCGAGTCGCCCCGCGACTCACGTGAACCGCGCGCCGGATGCGCGCGGACAAGAAATTGACTCTCTGTCTACGGCGCTCGCAGTTCGATGGCGGCGCCCTGGCCGAAGCCGACGCACTCGGTCGCGAGCGCGAGGTCGGCGTCCCGGCGGTTCATCTCGTGGGCGAGCCCCACGGGCAGGCGCGCGCCGGAGGCCCCCAGCGGGTGGCCGAGCGCGATGGCCCCGCCGTTGACGTTGTAGATGTCGTCGTCGAAGCCCAGTTCGCGCTGGCAGTACAGCGCCTGGCTCGCGAACGCCTCGTTGAGTTCGACGAGGTCGTACTCGGAGGGGTCGCGGCCGGTGCGCTCGCAGAGCTTCCGGACCGCGGGGACCGGGCCGACGCCCATGACCGTCGGGTCGACGCCGGCGACCATGTGGTTGCCCACCTCGGCGAGCACGTCGAGGCCGTGGTCGTCGGCGAACTCGCGGGAGGTGATCATCGTCCCCGCGGCGCCGTCGGAGATCTGCGAGGCGTTGCCCGGCGTGACCGTCCCGTCGCTCTTGAAGACGGTCGGGAGCCCGGCGAGCTTTTCGAGCGAGGTGTCCCGGCGGATGCCCTCGTCCTCGTCGACGACGCCGTCGTCGGTCTCGATGGGGACGATCTCGTCGTCGAACCTCCCCGAGTCGGTCGCTTCGGCGGCGCGCTGGTGACTGCGGAAGGCGTACTCGTCTTGCTCCTCGCGGGAGACGCCGTACTCCTCGGCGACCTTCTCGGCGGTCATCCCCATCTGGAGTTCGCCGATGTTGTAGAGTTCGGCGAGCCGCGGGTGGACGTTGTGGGTGTTCTCGCCGAGGGAGATGCGCGTCATCGACTCGACGCCGCCGGCGACGACGCAGTCGCGCTGGCCGGCCGCGATGGCGTCGGCGCCGCGCATGATCGCCTCCGCCGAGGAGGCACACCAGCGGTTGATGGTCGCGGCGGGCACCTCCTCGCCGAGGTCCGAGAGGAGCGCGATCACCCGCGCCACGTTGTTGCCCTGCTCGTCGCGCTGCTGGGCGCAGCCCCACAGCAGGTCGTCGACCTGCTCGCCCGCCAGCCCCGTGTCCGCGAGCATCTCGTTTATCAGCGGGATCGACAGGTCCTCGCTGCGTACGTCCGCGAACGCGCCGTCTTCTTTCCCCTGTGGCGTCCGGCGGGCCTGGACGATGACCGGTGTCGTGTCCGTCATGGGTCGAGGGAGGGTCCGAATCCTGTTAAACCCTCACAAACGACGGACGCGGTGTCCGGAGTTTCTCTACAGCAGGTCGGCGGCCAGAAAGAGCACAGCGGGCGCGACGAGCAGCAGGAGGCCGACGGCCATCAGCGCTGCGGGGAGGACGAGCAGGCCCGCGTCGGTCAGCAGCCACAGGCCCGCGCCGCCCAGCAGCAAGGCGAGCCCGACGAGACCGAGCAGCACCCTGACGACGCCGCCGAGGCCGAAGTCGGCCGCGAGCTCGGCTACTTCGAGGACTTCGTCCATGTCTGTTCGCCGGCTGGTCGCCCGTCCGACATAAGTCTGGTGTGGACGGCTCCGGTATTGCTGCGGATCGACCGGCGGCGCTCGGACTAGTTCGCGAGACTTATACCGTCGAAAGGCGAATCTAGGTGGGAATGAGCGATCCGGAGCTAGCGGTCGTCGAGTTCGTGCTGACGACGCAGGTGTACAGCGAGCACCGCGGCCTCGACGCCGACGATCTACCGCCCGATTACCGGGCGGTTTTCTGGAACGAGGGGGAGATCGAGCGACCGCTGTCGGCGACGACGACGACCGCCCGGCAGGCGACGGGGGTCCAGCAGCCGTGGGAGGCTATCTCCGGGCTGATGTTCACCGACCGCGACGACTTCTCGGGGACGATCACCTTCACGGACGAGGACATGGCCGAGGAGTGGTTCCTCGACCGCGTCGACGCCGACCGCCTGAACGACAATCCCGTCCTCGCGAGCGTCTACGAGGAGGAGATCGACGGCGCCGACTACGAACTCGCCCGCGAGGAGAACCGACCCATTCGAGCGGACCGCGTCTGGATCGACAACCTGCTCGAGGAGTACTTCGACGAGGACGACGAGGACGAACAGGAGATGCTCGACCTCGTCGACATCCGCGCGCCCGAGGAGGTCGAGATGACCATGGACGATCTCGTGCTCACGCCCGACCAGGAAGGCGAGATCCACAAGATCGTCAAGGCCATCGAACACCGCGACTACCTCGCGCAGATCGGCCTCCGCGAGATCGGGAAACTGCTGTTCGTCGGCCCGCCGGGCACCGGGAAAACATCTATCGCCCGCGCGCTGGCGAGCGAACTCGACCTCCCCTTCGTCGAGGTGAAGCTGTCGATGATCACCTCCCAGTACCTCGGCGAGACCGCCAAGAACGTCGAGAAGGTCTTCGAGGTCGCCACGCGCCTCTCGCCGTGTATCCTCTTCATGGACGAGTTCGACTTCGTCGCGAAGACCCGCGCCAGCGACGAACACGCGGCCATCAAGCGCGCCGTCAACACCCTCCTGAAGAGTATCGACGAGGTGAGCCTCATCGAGCACGAAGTGCTGCTCATCGGCGCGACGAACCACCCCGACCAGCTCGACGCCGCGGCGTGGCGCCGCTTCGACGAGATCGTCAACTTCCCGAAGCCGGACGACCAGATGCGGGCGGACATCCTCCAGGTGGTCACCCGCGAGATGGAGATCGTCGACTTCGATCCGATGGAAGTCGCCCGGCAGACGGAGGGGCTGACCGGCAGCGACCTCCGGCTCGTGCTCCGGGAGGCCGTCCTCGACGCGCTGACCGAGGAGCGCACCACGCTCACCCAGCAGGACCTGCTCGACGCCGTCGAGGACTTCGAGGAGCGCGACAACCTCAAAAACATGGACATGATCGAGGGCGACCACGACGCCCTCGTGGCGGGCGGCGACATCTCCGGGACGAGCGATGCGGCCTCGGACGGCGGTCACGACCACAGCCACGACCACTGAATCCGCCGGATTGCTGGCGTTCTCTTACTCGTCGGGCTCGCTCACTTTCACGAGCTGTTTCCCGATGTTCTCGCCCTCGAACAGCCCGAGGAACGCGTCGGGAGCGCTCTCGAGCCCGTCGGTGACGGTCTCGCGGTAGCTGATCTCGCCGGTGGCGACCCACTCGGCCAGCTGCTCGGTCGCCTGCTCGAAGCGGGTCGCGAAGTCGCCGACGAGGAACCCCTCGACGGTGGCGCGCTTGCTGAGCACGGTCGAGAGCTTCCGGGGGCCGGTCGGGCGCTCGGTGGCGTTGTAATGGGCGATCTGCCCGCAGACGGCGACCTGCGCGTCGACGTTCAGGTGGTCGAAGACGGCGTCGGTGATGGGGCCGCCGACGTTGTCGAAGTAGGCGTCGACGCCGTCGGGCGCGGCTTCGGCGAGCGCCGCGTGGTAGTCGTCGGTCTCCTTGTAGTTGATCGCGGCGTCGAAGCCGAGATCGTCTTCGAGGAACTCGACTTTCTCGTCGGAGCCCGCGAAGCCGACGACGCGGGCGCCGGAGAGTCCGGCGATCTGGCCGGCGATGGAGCCCACCGCCCCCGCCGCGCCGGTGACGACGAACGTGTCGCCGGCCGTCGGCTCGGCCACCTCGCGGACGCCGAAGTAGGCGGTCCGACCGGGCATCCCGAGCACGCCCAGTGCCGTCGAGATCGGTCCCAGATCGGGGTCGACCTCGGTGAGTTCGGTCCCGGGCGCGGCGGTGTAGTCGGCCCACTCGAGGTTGCCGACGACCACGTCGCCCGCTTCGAAGCCCGCGCCGTTGGACTCGACGACCTCGCCGACGGCCGCGGCCCGGAGCGGGTCCCCGACTTCCCAGGGGTCGGCGTAGGATTCGGCGGCGCTCATCCGGTCGCGCATGTACGGGTCGACCGAGAGATAGCGGGTGCGGACGAGCACCTCGCCCGGGCCGGGCTCGGGCACGTCCGTCTCGGCCAGTTCGAAGGTGTCGTGGTCGGGTTTCCCCTCGGGGCGCTTCGCCAGGCGGAACTGCCGGTTGGTGTCTCGCATGGTCACCACTATGGGCGGGAGCCCGAAGAGTCCCCCGACTTCGACGCCGAACAAACTGGGAAGAAGTTTCTTCGATCCGGGCCACGTGGGGCCGTCGATATGAGACAAACGTCCTGAATGTTTCGACAGGTCGAGTCGGTCTGGTGACTGGCCGGCGACCGTCAGGGTTTCAGTTCGACGGGTCGAACCGACCCGGTGATGTACATCTCACCGGCGGTTCGGACGATCCGCGACGACCCCGTCGAGGGCGAACCGGTCACGCTCCTGCTGGAAGTCGCCGAGGAGGCGGCCATCGAGGAGGTGGCGGCCGCCGTCGGCGAGGCGGGTGCGACCGTCGAGAAGGAGTTGGAGTTCCGGACGCTCGAGGTGACCGTCGAGCAGGAACAGGTCGGCGATGTCTGCGAGGTCGAGGGCGTCGAAACCGTCGAGACGGGCAACACGCTCGGGATCGACCCGGACGGGGCCGGCGAGGACGTCCGTCCGGACGGGTGAGCGGGGCGCCGGTGGCGGCGTCGCGGCGCTCGGTCGGGGGCCGGCCGATCGCATCTGCCGGGGAGTTTCGGCGTTCGACGGCGCTGCCGGCCAGAGCGCAAGCGTTTAATTCGCCCCAGCGGTACTGCCCTCCATGCCCGACTGTCCACTCGCGGACGACTGCCCCAGTTTCCAGGAACGCATCGAGGGGATGGGCTGTACGCACTACGGCGACCGCGGTGGCGCCGAGTGGTGTAATCACTACAACCAGCCGATCGAGGACCTGAAGAGCCAACCCGTCCAGCCCGGCCAGGAGGTCGAGGTGACCGTGGAGGACATCCACGAGAGCGGCGCCGGCGTCGGCCGCACCGAGGACGGCTTCATCATCATGGTCGACGGCGTCCTGCCGCCGGCCCGCGCGAAGGTGAAGATCACGAAGGTCCGCTCGAACCACGCTCGCGCCGAGGAACTCGAACGCCTCCCCGACGAACCCGACGACGAGGAGGCCGAAGCCGCCGAGGGCGACGGCGACGATGCCGACGCCGCGGAGGCCGACGAGTCGAACGACCGCGAGCGCCTCGGCAGCCGCGACAACTTCTGGGGTTCGTAGCCCGGAACGAGTCCGGCCCTCCCCTCTGGACAGTCTTGACGCCGCCCGTTTCTTCGCGCCGCAGTTTTCGTCCCGACTCTGGGCCGCGACCCCCAGCCGCGCTCGCTGCTTTCAGCGGTTTTATACCGTCCGATCCGGCAACGTAGCTCCGTGGTCTCCGACTCCGCAGCCCCCGACGACGCCGGCTCGGCAGACGCCGGTTCCGACGGCGCCCGTTCGTCAGTCGACCGGCCGGACCGGGATCCCTCGGAGTCGGCCCACGAGCCGTCTGAGGCGACCGGTGATTCGCCCGCCGACCCGGTCGAAGCGCGGCTCGACGACGCGCTGGAACGGGTCGCCCACGGCGCGACGGTGTCGGTCCCGAGCATCCTCGTCCAGCGCGGGCTGACCGTCGCGTTCACCGCGGTGCTGACGAACGGCTTCGCCGCTGGCTCCTACGGCGTCTTCGCCGTCGCGCGCCGCCTCCAGCAGTTCCTCCTGCACGTCGCACTGGGGTTCCGGAGCGGGCTCAGCCGCTTTCTCCCCAACGCCGAGTCGGCGGCCGAGCGGGACGCGCTCGTCACCGTCGCCGGACTACTGCTGGGGACCGTCGCGACCGTGTTCGGGATCGCGCTCTTCCTCGGTGCGCCCGCGGTAACGACAGTTGCGGATCAGCGACCGCTGTTCACGGCGATCCTGCGCGTATTCGCGCTCGGCCTACCGGCGACGGTGTGGCTGTTCACGACGACCGAGATCCTGCGCGGGCTGGAGGAAGTCGTGCCGCTGAACCTCGCCCTCAGAGTCGGGTTCCCGGCGGCGCAACTGGCCGTCGGCGTCGTCGGGACCGTCGTCTACGGCGACCTCGTGGCCGTGGCGGTCGGCGTCGTCGCCGTCTCCGGCCTCGTCGGGCTGGGCGCGACCGCGTGGCTGGTCCGCGAGCGCGGCCTCGGCCTGCGCGTCCGGGGTGTGTTCGGCGGTGTAACCGAGACCGCCGAGAACTTCGATCCGCGGAAGGTCTGGCGGCGCTACGTGGGCTACACGATCCCGCTGTTCGTCGGGGGCATCGCGACGACGATCCAGCGTCTCGGGTTCTACCCGCTCATCGCCGTCTACCTGACGGACGTGGCCGGCGGCGTGTTCGCGGTCGGGATGGTCGTCGGGACGCTCGTGCGCCTGCCGCTCATCGGCCTCAACCAGTTCGTCCCGCCGGTGGCCGCCGCGCTCCACGAGGACGACCACCGGGCGGCGCTGGCGCGCTTTTACCACGTCACCAGCCGACTCGTCCTCGTCGGCGTGGTCGGCCTCGCCATCCCGGTGATCGTCTACCGCGAGACGGTCATGTCGCTGTTCGGCCCCGCCTTCATGCCCTACGCGCCGCTGCTCGTCGGGTTCGTCCTCGCGCAGTTCGGCGCCTGCGCGGTCGGGAGCGTCGGCATCCTCCTGATGATGACCGACAACCAGCGGCCGTACCTCCTCGTCAACGTCTGCATCACGCTGCTGCTGGCCGCGATCGCCGTGCCGCTGACGATCCGGTTCGACCTGCCCGGCCTCGTCGCCAGCTACGTGCTCATGCTGACGCTCAACAACGGGCTGGAGGTCGCCGTGCTGTACCACTTCGAGCGCCTCCAGCCGTTCACGTGGCTCCACGGGAAGCCGCTCGTGGCCGCCGTGCCGCTCGGAGTGATCGCCTGGAGCGCGAAGGCCACGCTTTCGGGGCCGGCAGCGCCGGTCGTCGGCGTGGCGCTCGGACTCGTCGCCTACGCGGCGACGCTGTGGTCCCTCGGGTTCACCCCGGCCGAGCACCGCCTCGCCGCGACCCTGGCCGAGCGGTATCGGACGGTTCTCGCGCGCTGACCGCCAGTGGCCGAGCGCTCACCCGGTGAGGCCGTTCAGAACCGGGATCAGGAGGAACAGCGACAGGAGGCCGATCCAGGCCGCGGCGATGCCGATGAGCCGTTTCGCGTGGCGCAGCTGGCGCGTCGACGCCGCGGCCTCGTCGCGGTCCGTGACGACGAGCGGCTGCCCCAGCCAGCGTCGCAACCCGTCGAGGTCGCGCTTCGAGACGAGTACGTCCGCGTCGACCGCGTCCGGGAGCGCCGCCGCGTCCGGCCTCGCGTACCCGACGACGCGGACGTCCTGCCCGGGTTCGAGCCGCCGCTCGACGAATCGCATCTTCGTCTCGTTCGTCCCCTCCACGGGCCCGACAGCCGCCGACGCCTCCAGTCGGATGTCCTCCCTGTCGTCGACGTACGACAGCATTTCGGGGGGCGCCTCGTCGCGGCCTTCCACCTCGGTCCTGTAGTCCTCCGAGAGTTCCATCTCGAACCCCTCGGCGTCGACTACCGCGTCACCGGTCCACCCGTCGAGGAGGAACCGCGGTCGGACGACCGTCCGGTCGAAGTTCGACCAGTGGTCGTGCCCGTCGGCGTCTCCCCCGAACACTTCGATCTCGAACTCGTAGGCGACGCACTCGGTGCCCGTCACGGGCGCCGCGACCGTTCCCTCGCCGGGGAGCGCCCTCGCGGTGCCCTTCGTCAGCCTGGTGCCCGCCGAGAGCACGCCCGGCTCCGTGGGTTCGAGTCGCTGTAATCGGCGGTAGATCCGGTACTTCCAGACGCCGCTCCAGACCAGTACCAGCGCGGGCGCTCCGAAGACCGCGACGACCAGCGCCGGCAAGACGAACTCCCCGAGCCCCACCATGACCGTCGCTGTACCTGTCTGACACAAAAGGCTATCGTTGCGTGCGACCGGTCGCGTCGCTGCCGCTTCCACGACGCATATTGTCGTCCGGTTCGTCGGCGCCGGTATGGACCTGCAACTCGACGACAGCGTGGCACTGACGACGGCCAGTTCGAGCGGGCTCGGTCTCGCGAGCGCGAAGGCGCTCGCCCGCGAGGGCGCGGACGTGGCTATCTGCGGACGCACCGAATCACATCTCGAATCCGCCGCCGCGGAGCTCGAAGATCTCGGCGACGGCGACGTGCTCTCCGTGCAGGTCGACCTGACGGACCGGGCGGAAGTCGAGGCCTACGTCGAGGAGGTCGCCGACGCGCTCGGCGGCATCGACCAGGTCGTCATGAGCGCCGGCGGGCCGCCCAGCGGCGCGTTTCTGGAGATGGACGACGAGGACTGGTACGGCGCCTACGACACGCTCGTCATGTCCGCGGTGTGGACGACGCGGTTCGCCTACCCCTACCTGAAGGAGTCCGATCAGGGCTCGATCACGGCGATCACCTCCCGCTCGGTCAAGGAGGTCATCGACGACCTCGTCCTCTCGAACGCGGTCCGCCGGGCGGTCATCGGGATGGTCAAGACGCAGGCCCGCGAGTTCGCGCCCGAGGTACGGGTCAACGCGGTCCTGCCGGGCGCTCACGAGACCGCTCGTATCGAGGAACTCATCGAGGACGACGTCGAGCGCGGCGTCTACGACAGCTACGAGGAGGGGCTGGCCGACAAGGGCTCGTCCGTCCCGCTGGGCCGGATCGGCGACCCGCAGGAACTCGGCGACGTGGTGGCGTTCCTCGCCAGTCCGCGGGCGAGTTTCGTCACGGGAACGTCGCTGCCCATCGACGGCGGCTCGATGCGGAGCTAAGCCGGGCGAACGCGGCGCGAGCTTTTTTCACCGTGCGCCCGTCGATCCGCCGGTCGTCCCGTCGCCGTCGGCGCTCAGCGACCAGACGAGCAGGCCGAGCGAGGCGAGCGCGACGAAGATGGAGACGACGTAGCCGATCGTCCCCGCCTCGCCGAGGATCGCCCCGGGGAGGAACGCGGAGACGACGAGCAGGGCCACTCCCGAGAGCGTCCCCGCGGCGGCGAGGATCAGCAGCCAGAATCGGACGACGGGGCCCATCGTGGCCGTCGTTTGATCCCCGTGGCGTATGAGCGTTCCGGCGGTCGCGACGAATCGTGTTCGGTACCGATTCGAGGAGGCAGTTGCTCACGGCAGAGAACACCGACCGCCTCGCCACGTCACCGTTCACTCGCCGTGGCCGTCCGACGCTGGAAGGATGAACGTGGCTGTCGTTCCCTCGCCCGGCTCTCGGGAGGAGGGTTCGAACTGAGACGGGCCGATAGAGTACCGAACAGATCCGACGCTCCGTTGGAGACTGGTGACGAACCTACAGCGAGCGCGCCAATTCTTCGATCTCGTCGGGCTGGAGCGGCTTTTCGAGACACGCGTCGACTTCGTTTTCGAGGTCGTCTAATTTGAGGGCGGCGCCCTGTTGAGACCCCGAGACTGCGATTATCGGTATTTCTCTCATCTCCGCCCCCATCTCCGCTAACACCTCTTCTCCGTCCATTCGCGAGAGATGCAGATCGAGAAAGATAACGTCCGGCCGAGGTACGTCGGCGTACTCGCCTTCCCGTTCGAGAAATTCGAGCGCTTCTTCCCCATCAGAGACGACGTGGATAGCGGGATCGAGTTCGGTCTCCTTCAGCATCTCCTTGGTCAACCGAACGTCTCCCGGATTGTCTTCGACCATAAGAATATCGCCAAAGATGTTTGGACGTTCCATCCTGTAACCGCAGGATACGGCCAGAAATAAGGGTTCCGTCAGATCCCCTCTGCTGGCAGCGTAGCCGGTAAGCGGGCGATATCTATCTGATCTGTACTGGGCGCGTTCGAGTCGGAGTATGTCGTTCAGATCGCTTACAAAAACGCGGTTCAGCGAACCGTTTTGACGGTGGCACTCCGGTGATCGGCCATGTCGAACGAGCGGCCGAGCGGCGGGACGGACTGGCGTACCGCGGGGGAGTGGATACGGCTGACCGACGCTGGCGCGGCGCTGGAGCCGCGGACGACGACGTTCGCGGATGCCCAGGCGGGGGCGAACTTCGTCGTCTTCGAACCGGGGTGGCTCCCCGACGACTGCGAGGTCGGTGAGCCGACGCTCCGGCCCGAGCAGCCACCCGGTCGCCCCGAGGGCGTCGACGCCGAGGAGATGGGGCAGACGCCGTGGAGCGACGGGAATCCGTGCGCGCTCCGCGCCGTCGTCGAGGGCGAGGGGCGCCGGCTACGGCTCAAGGAGTTCCTGTACGACTGGGCACCGCCGGCGGCGAGCGTCGCACCGCTGTGGGGGACCGAGGACCCGACGCCGGTCGACGCGGGCGAGGCGGTGGGATTCCTCGGCACCGACTACAAGGACAACCGCGGCGCCTGCGTCCAGCGGGCGCGGACGCAGGTCGAGGTGTCGGTCCTCGACGGCGAGTTCACCGACGAGGAACTGGAATCGCTGCTGGCCGGCCTCGAACCGGCGACGGACCCGGACGAGACGGCCGTCCGGCAGGTCCCGTTCCACCGACTCAGTTACTGGGCGCGCTACCGACAGGAGTCGGTCGGCGTACCCCACGGGCTGTGGGATCACGGGATCGCGCGGCCGTACCACGAGAGCGTTCCGTGTTCGGAGGTCGCGCTGGGCGAGGCGGAACCGCAGGTACTCGGGCCCGGCGACGACGAGGCTGGTACACAGTTCGCCCTCGATTCCGCTGCGACGTTCCCCGGGGCCGGTGCAGTCGAGGCGGTTTACCGGCACGAGTCAAACGGGAGCGACCACCTCTGGATCACCGCGGCGACCGAAGACAGCGCGCTCGGGCCCGACCTGCCGCCCGAACCGGCCGACCAGCCCGCGACGACGCGCGAGCCCGTCGAGTTACGTGGGACGACCGTCCACTACGCGGCGCTGACCGAGGCCCACGGCGCGTGGGAAGCGGTCTGGGAGGAAAACGGCGTCACGTACGCCGCGGTCGCCGGCGCGTCACAGGCGCTGGACGGCGAGAGCTTCCGCGAGCTGGTCGACGGACTGGAACCCGCGTGAGTTAGAACAGGCCGTCGGATTCCAGTTCGGAGACGACTTCCCGGACGCGCTGGGCCTGGCGCTTCGGGACGACGAGCGTGCGGTCGCCGTAGGAGGCCACCACGAGGTCGTCGACGCCGACGACGCTGGCGTGGCCGTCGGTGGCGACGACGGTGTTCTCGGCGTCGATGGTCAGTGCGTCCCCCAGGACGACGTTGCCGTCCTCGTCGGCGTCGAGGACGCGCTGGATGGCGTCCCACGCGCCCAGGTCGTCCCACTCGAAGGTCGCGGGGACCAGCGCGGCGTTCTCGGTCGCCTCCATGACCGCGTAGTCGACGCTGACTGGGTCGACGGCGTCGAAGCCGCGTTCCGGGGCGCCATCGTCCATCGCCTCGACGAGCGGCGCGAGTTCCGTGTCGGCGGCCTCGCGGAGGAAGGCGTCGGGCGTCCAGGCGAACATCCCGGCGTTCCAGTAGTAGCCGTGGTGGCGGTAGCGCATCGCCGCGCCCTGGTCGGGCTTCTCGGTGAACGTCTCGACGGGGTAGTACGTGCGCCCGCTGTCGGTCGTCGCCTCGTCCCCGGGCTTGACGTAGCCGTAGCCCGTCTCGGGACGGGTCGGCTCGACGCCGATAGTCACCAGCGAGTCGGTCTCGGCGGCGACCGCGGCGGCGTCGGTCATGGTTTCGGCGAAGTCCCCCTCGACGTGGTGGTCGCTGGGGAGGCAGACGAGCGTGCAGTCGCCGACCTGTTCGCGGACGCGGTGGGCCGCGTAGGCCAGCGCCGGACCCGTATCCTTCGGCTGGGGTTCGGTGAGGACGGCGGCGCTCGGGGCGTGCTCGCGGACCTGATCTGCGAGGTCGGGCCGGGTGAGGACGTACACCTCGTCGGCGAAGCCGGCGCGGTCGACCGTCTCGGCGAGCAGCGACTCGTCGCCGCCGAACGAGAGGAACTGCTTCGGGCGGTCGCTGCGGCTCGCGGGGTACAGTCGCGTTCCGGTGCCGCCGGCGAGGACGACGGCGACGATCGGCTCGGTCATGTGCGGGTGGTCGGCCGGGGCGGAAAAATAGCCGTGGGTCGGTCGAGGGATTTGCCGCCACGCCGGTCGAGGCCCCTGCCGCTCCGTCCCTCAGATGGCGTCGCGGAACGCGCGCACCTCGGCGGCCGTCCGCTCGGGGGCTTCGCCCGGTCCGCTGTGGCTGACGCCGTCGAACGCCACCAGCCTGCTGCGGGGGAGCGCGTCGTGGACGTCGCGGGCGCTCTCCCGGAGGAAGTCCGGCCCCTCGGTCCCCGTCAGGACGAGCACGGGGACATCGACGCCGAGGCGGTCGGGGAGTTCGTAGCGCTCGACGGCGCGGTTCATCCGGATCACCTCTTCGAGGAGATCCACGCAGTCGGGCCAGACCGGCCACGAGTCGAGCCAGGCGTCCAGGTCGTCGACCTCGCCGGCGTGGATCACCTGCTCGACGTAGCGCTTCATCGACCCCTCGCGGTCGCCGTCGTCGAGACGAGCCTGCATCCGGTCGGCTAAGTCGGCGTGTTCTGCGAACGCTTCGGGGAGGATCGCGGGCTCGTAGGCGACGACGGACTCGATAGTATCCGATTCGTCGTCGGCCGTGAGCGCCCGCGCGGTCTCGATGGCAGTGAGCGCGCCGAAGGAGTGTCCGAGCAAGAGCGGGGGTTCGTCGTCGGTGCCGTCGGGGCCGTCGCGACTGGCGACGTCGTCGACGAGCGCCCGGACGTACTCGACTTCCCGCTCCAGCACGTCCTCGGGTCCCGTCTCGTCGTGGTCGTCGAGACAGGTCCCGAATCCGGGGCGCTGCGGAACCACGGCGGCGTACTCCTCGAAGTGTGGAAGTACGGGCCGCCAGTACCCCGGCGGGGCCATGCCGCCGTGAAGCAGTATCAGCGGCCGGCCGTCGCCGTGGCGTTCGTACTCGATCGCGGTGTCGTCGGTCGTCACGGTCTCTCTCGTCTGCATGGGTCGTTCCGTTGGACGGTCCCCGGGCTACGTCCTTCTCTCAGTCGTGCGGTCCTTTTTCCGTCGTGGAGCTATTTGCCCGGCGGTCTGGCGGTCCGCCGCGGCCGGTCGGCCTCGCCGACGTGGGCCTCGACGAGGTGAGCCTGTGCGCGGCGGAGCCGCTCGGAACACGACGACGCGGCGATGCCGAGTTCGGCGGCTACGTCTTCGAGCGACGCCGTCCGCGGGATCTCGAAGTAGCCCATCTCGTGCGCGGTCCGGATCGCCGTCCGCTGGGCGTCGGTGAGACCGTCATCGTCGCCGAAGCGATCGCTCGCGTCGCCGCCGACGTGGATGAGTTCGCGGAGGCGAAAGGGAGCGTTTCGCTGCCAGAACGTCCGGAGTTCGTCGAAGGCGGCACGGTCGGCGAAGCGCCCGCGCTGGACCCACCCCGTCGGGGTCACGCGGATGCGATCGATGTGAGTGGGCGTCTCGTAGAGGGCGCGCAGGTCGTCCAGATCGTCGAGGTGGTCGCCCAGTTGCTCTTCCATGCTCGTGCCCGGCCGGATCGTGTACCGGCGCGTGTCGCCCTCGCGGACGACGAGCGTGACGTCACCGACGAAGGGGGTCGACTCGAAGGCGTCTTCGACGGCGGCGACGGTCGAATCGGAACCGGTGACGGTTGCGCTGAATCGCGGGCGCTCGCCCTCGCCGGGGCTGATCGCGACTTCGATGTCGGCCGCGGGGACGGCCGCGGCCACGTCGACCAGTGGGAGGGCGTCGCAGCCGAGTTCGTATTCGGCGCGGAGGGCCATACTCGCGAGTTCGCTGCGACTGTCAAATCTCTGTCGGAGCTACCACGTCTCGATTTCGCGCTCGCGGATGTCCTCGACGCAGCCCTGACAGTCCTGGGACTGCGGGTCGAAACAGTCCGGCCTGTACTCGGCGTCGAGTTCCACCGCGCGGCGCTCTGCATAGCGGCGACAGACGATTCTGGCCCGGCCGTCGTCGTTGAACGGCAGGTCCGCCTGCGTGGCCCGCTTGGCGTGTCTGTACGCCCGCTTGGCCTCGCCGACCTGCTTGCCCGCCGACCGGAGCTTCGACCTGAGGATCCGCTCGATGCGGTCGTCTGCCATCTGTGTGCCGTGTTCGTGTGGGCCCTCCTTAGCACCGTCGCCGTTCGGCGTGTTCGAGTCCCGGATGGTGTTCGAGTCGGATTCCAGTGTGGGTTGTTTTGGAGACTACACGGAACAGTTGAATATCCTCGGTGGGCTCGCTAGGAGTACTCGTCACCACGGGACCACTGGGAGTTGAAAGCCCTCGACGCGCTCGCTAGGAGTGATTGTGACCGCAAGATACAGTGGGAGTTGAAAGCCCTCGACGCGCTCGCGGTCGCTGAGCGGGATATCCGCGCTCTCCGCACAGCCCGCGCGGATAGTCGCCCGCTCAGGCGACTGAAGTGAACGCGAGCCCGCCTCGCCCTTTCAGTCCGCCAGGGAACCGCACCGCGACCGCAGCAGCAACCGCGCAGCACTGCACCGCAGTCGGCCACACGCCTCCCCAGCCGATTGCGTTGCTCGTCGCTGCGCTCCTGCGCGACTCATCCCTCGCACGGTGTCGTCGCGAGATAAAACTCGCGACAGCGCGCGCCAATAGCATCCGGCTGTTTACCGGTCTATACGGTGCTCTTCACTTTCACCGTGCCGTACGAGAGTTTAAATACGGGGGCGACCAAGAGACGAATGTCTCCCACCGAAACAACGCGGAGACAGGAACGAAACAGATGACGGATTTGCGTACACAGGCGACGGAGATACACGAACAGTTCTCGGACCAGCTCGACATTTCGGTCGACGACGTAGAGGAACGTCTCGACACGCTGGTCAACGAGTACAAGGTCCCCCTCTCGGAGGCCCGCCGGAGCGTCACCAACACCTACCTCGACGAGGCCGGGATGGAGCGCGACGAACTCGGCGGCGGAGGCGGCAGCGGCAACGAACGCGTTCAGGTTGCCGATGTCGACTCGCCCGAAGAGTGGGTCGACCTGAAGGGGAAGGTCACCGAACTCTGGGAAGCCAACTCCGACGCGGTCGCGCAGGTCGGCCTGTTCGGCGACGAGACGGGCACGATCAAGTTCACCAAGTGGTCGAAATCCGACCTGCCCGACCTCGAAGAGGGGAAGGTCTACGACCTGCGGAACGTCGTGACCGACGAGTACCAGGGCCGCTTCTCGGTGAAGCTCAATCGGACGACGGTCATCGAGGAACTCGACGAGGAGATTGAGGTCGGCACCGACGACGTCACCGTCGAGGGCGCCTTAGTCGACATCCAGTCCGGGTCCGGGCTGATCAAGCGCTGCCCCGAGGAGGACTGCACGCGCGTCCTCCAGAACGGTCGCTGCAACGAGCACGGCGAGGTCGAGGGCGAGTTCGACCTGCGGATCAAGGGCGTGCTCGACGACGGCGACGAGGTCCACGAGGTCCTGTTCAACCAGGAGTCGACCGAGGAACTCACGGGCATCACCCTGGAG
Source organism: Halosimplex yunnanense (assembly GCF_054504345.1). Taxonomy (NCBI): domain Archaea; kingdom Methanobacteriati; phylum Methanobacteriota; class Halobacteria; order Halobacteriales; family Haloarculaceae; genus Halosimplex; species Halosimplex yunnanense. The sequence continues at coordinate 318,865 of NZ_JBTJEL010000034.1, forward strand.
GAAGCCCAGGAGATGGCGATGGACGCGCTGGACACGTCCGTCGTCGCCGACGAGATGCGCGCGGACCTGCTCGGGAAGTACTACCGCGTCACCGGGCCGACGTTCCGCCGCTACGTCCTGGTCGACGAGGTGGAGCGACTCTCCGGACCGACGGATGCAGAGGCCGTGCTGATCAAAGCGAGGTCGATATAATGGCGACGACACCGACTCGCGAGGTCGCCCGCCGCGTGTTCGCGGGCGAGTTCAACGACGCGAGCTACACGTTCAAGGAGAGCGACGACGAGCGAGCCCCGGTCTACCTGCTGCTGCCGACGGGCCAGCGGGCCAACCGCGTGTTCATCGTGGGAACGCTCATGGAGACCGAGGACGTCGGCGACGACAGCGAGTACTGGCAGGGGCAGGTCATCGACCCCAACGGCGACCGCTACTTCATGTACGCCGGCCAGTACCAGCCCGACGCGGCCTCGATGCTGCGCGAACTGGAGCCGCCGGCCTACATCTCGGTCGTCGGCAAGCCCCGCACCTACGAGACCGACGACGGCGACGTGAACGTCTCCATCCGACCGGAGTCGATCACCGAGGTCGACGCGGACACCCGGGACCGCTGGGTCGTCGAGACGGCCGAGCGGACGCTCGAACGGATCCGCCACTACAAGGACCAGACCGGCGACGACGCCGACGGCGCGGCCGTCGACGAGTACGTCGCGATGGCTCAGGAAGAGTACGAGCTCCCGATCGAGAACTACCGCCGACAGGTCGTCGAGGCGCTGGAGAGTCTCGAAGACGAGGAAGCGGTCGCGGCCGAGGCCGGCGACGCCTGAGCGGCGCGCAACCCGATTTTTGCGGCAGTAGCGCGTAACCGACCGGGACATCCGCGGCTGATCGCCGGCTCGACGGCTGTCGAGTCCAGCGAGAGTGATGCGAGCGTGCTGGATACCCGCGATCTGGTCCCGGTTTTGATCGGTTACTCATCAGAACTTATTTCCGTACATTCACCGGGCATACACTCGATGCGGCAGTTGCTGTGGTGGCTCATCGGCGGTTCGCGGGGCGGCGAGAACCGCCTTCGGATCGTCCGCACGCTCGACGAGCGGCCGATGAACACCAACCAGCTGTCCGAGGAACTCGACCTGAACTACAAGACCGTCCAGCATCACCTCGAGGTGCTCGAGGAGAACGGCGTCGTCACCACCGAGGGCGAGGACTACGGAACGATGTACTTCCTGACCGACCGGATGGAGCAGAATCTTGACATCCTGCAAGAGGTGGCCGAGCAAGCGGATCTCGATACCAATGACCAGTAAACGCACTCCCCTACTTCGAACGGCAGCGGTAACCGGCATCGCGATCGTCGTCGGACTCGTTGCGACGGCCCTGTTCCCGACAGTGCTGCGGTCGCCACACGGCCCGCCGCCCGAGTTTCTGCAGGTGCTGGTCCGCGTGCAGCTGTTCGTTACCACGTTCAATCTGGTATTGCTGGTCGCGCTGACGGGGTCGTACGTCTCGGTCTACCGGGAGCTGCCGAACAAGTACACCCAGAGTCTCGTGGTCCTCAGCTTCTCGCTCGTGCTCTACGCGGTGACGTCGAACCCGGTCACCCCGATGCTGTTCGGCTTCCCGCCGCGGCCCGACCTCGGTCCGTTCGTCTTCATCCCGGACGTGTTCGTCGGGGTGGCGATCGTCGTGCTGTTCTACCAGAGCCAGACCTGATCCTCCGGTCGTGATTGTCGCGGTTGGCTGCCCGACGACTGGGTAAATTGTGCCTCTCTCGTCCCCGAAACGTGTGTAATCTCGGGAATAGAATATGTCGGACTCTCCCCAGCGATGACCTGTGAGTTCCAGTCTCGAGTTGCACGCGGCGACCTCGCGTGACCACAGTCAGTCGGATCGAACGCCGGTGCGGGAACCGAGCACCCTCGCAGTCGGACGGGGAGGGAGCGCGACGTGACGCGGTCGCGTCGGATCGCGGTCGTCCTCGTCGCGGCGCTCGCAGTCAGTGCGGTCGCGAGCACGACGGCTACGGCGGCCGTGGCGTCCTCAGTACAGATCTCGTCGGTATCGGTGACGCCGTCTGACCCCGTGCCGGGCGAGAGCACGACGGTCGAGGCGACGATCCAGAACCTGCAGAGCAGTGACTCGAGCGCGCAGGTCACGGAAGTCACGGTTTCGGGGGCGAACGGCGACCTCGGACGGACGCAGGACGCGGGTGCTATCAGTCCGGGAGGGTCGCTGTCGGTTCCCGTCTCGGTGACGTTCGACTCGGCGGGATCGAAGGAATTGACGGTGGAAGCGACGGTGCAGGGCGGGGACGGTGACACCCGGACCTACGAGTACCAGACGACCGTGACGGTCGAGGAGAACCCGCCCGACGTCCAGATCTCGTCGGTGTCGCTGACGCCGAGCGATCCTGAACCAGGTGAAAGCACGACCGTCGAGACGACGATCGAAAACCTACAGAGCAGCTCACAGAGCGTCGAAATAACCGACATCTACGTGCGGACGACCGGGGACGGCGAGGAGTACGGTCGCGTCGAGAACATGGGGACGATCAATCCCGGACAGTCGCTGACCGTCCCGATGTCGCTCACCTTCGACAGCGCGGGCGAGAAGCGGCTGACGGCTCGGGTCGTCGTCCGTGACGACGCAGGTGAGTACCACCAGTACGAGTACCCGATGTACGTGACCGTCGCCGAGTCGGACGGGGCGACCGTCTCGCTTTCGTCGCCGGAGGCCACCGCAGGGGAGACAGCCCTGATCAACGTCTCCGTAGCGAACGGGTACGACGGCGCTATCTCCGCCGTCCAGGCGACGCTCGACGGCGAGGGGATCGACGACGCACGGACGCAGGTGAAAGGGTCCGTCCAGTCGGGCGCCGACCACGTGTTCCGCTACGGCGTCGAGTTCGACGAGGCGGGGACGAAAACTCTGGACGCGACGGTGACCTACCGGACCGCCGACGGCGTGACGCGGACGGTCAACCGGTCGGTTCGGATCGCCGTCGAGTCCGCGAACCACTCCGCCCGCGAACTCGTCTCGATCGAGACCGGCGAAGCCGTCGCAGCGGGCACGACGCCGGTGAACATAACCGTCGCCAACGGTGGCTCCGCCCATATCTCGGCAGTGCAGGTCGAGTTGACCGGAGTCGAGGTAGACGGCGCGCGCGATCGAGCCACGGCGTCGATCCCCGCCGGGACCGAGCAGTCGTTCGGGTACGACGCTACCTTCGAGCAGTCCGGCGCGGCGACCATCGGTGCGACCGTGACATACGTCGACGCGGACGGGGATCGAAACACCGTCGAGCGGTCGGTGTCGGTTTCGGTCGACGAATCGCTCGTCGACGCCGACCTCTCGGCCGAGCAACTCGAAAACCAGTCGGATTCCGTCGAGGTGTCGCTGGCGAACTTCGGGAACGTCGACCTCTCCGAGGTCGAGATCACGGCGACCGCGGACGGGACGACGATCGCCCGACAGAACCTGGCCGACGTAACCCCGGATTCGACCGGGACGGCCGTCTTCGACGTCGACGACCGCGAATCAGTGACGTTTTCGGCGTCCTATACGGCGGCGGGCACCAACCACACCACCTCGACGCCGGCAACGCTCGACCAGACGGTGGCGGGGGACATCCACCTCACGGGCGTCGAGATATCCCGTGCGGGTACCTCCGTGACGCTTCAGGGCGATGCCGCGAACGTCGGGAGCACCGACGCCGAGTCCGTCCTGCTCGGGGTCGGGAGAACGGACGGCGAGGGATCGACGTCCGCGTCGAACGAGTACTTCGTCGGGACCGTCGAGGCCAGCGAGTTCGCCACGTTCGACCTGACCGGACAGGTCAGCCCGGACGCGTCCGCGGTGCCCGTCGAAATCTCGTATCTGGTCGACGGACAACGAGTGACGGAGACCCAGCGGATAGATATCGGGAGCGTGGGCGGAAACGCGTCCGTTTCCGGGGACGGTCAGGCAGCTGCGGCGGGCGATGACGGGCCAGCCGCTGGCGACGGCGAAGTCGCGGGTGGCGCAGGGCAGGCCCCCGCCGGTGGTCCGCCGGGAATGGCCGGAACGGGCAGTTTGGGCGGCCTGCTCGCCGGGCTCCCGACCACGGAGATAGCGATCGCGATCGGCGTGCTGATCGTCGTCGGCGTCGCCGTCGCGATCCGTCGCTGGCGAAACCCATGAGCGTCGTCGAACTCGACGGCGTCGTGAAGCGCTACGAGAGCGGCGAGCAGACGGTCGAGGCGCTGAAAGGCGTCGATTTCCGCGCCGAGCGCGGCGAGATGGTCACCGTGATCGGCCCCTCCGGTTCTGGCAAGAGCACGATGCTCAACGTGATCGGACTGCTCGATACGCCGACCGCTGGCACGGTACGGCTCGACGGTCGGGAGGTGACCGACTTCGGCGTCGACGAACTCACCGAGGAGCGCCGGTCGGAGATCGGGTTCGTGTTCCAGGACTTCCACCTGCTCCCGATGCTCACGGCGGCCGAGAACGTGGAGCTTCCGTCGATGTGGGACACGTCCGCCGACCGGTCGGCCCGGTCGGTTGACCTGCTCGAGCGGGTCGGGCTTGGCGACCGAATCGACCACACGCCCGACCAGCTCTCGGGCGGGCAGCGCCAGCGCGTCGCGCTCGCCCGGGCGCTGGTCAACGAGCCGGATCTCCTCCTGGCGGACGAACCGACGGGGAACCTCGATCAGGACACCGGCCGGACGATCCTCGACGAACTGACGCGGCTCAAAGAGGACGAGAACGTCGCGATCGTCGCGGTGACCCACGACGAACAGATGCTCGACTACACCGACCGGGTGGTCGAGCTCGTCGACGGGGTGATCCAGTGACGGCTATCGCCGACCTGCTGTGGCGGTTCCCGAGCGTACAGATGGCCTGGCGCAACCTCGGTCGGAACCAGATGCGAACCGGGCTCGCGGCGCTCGGGATCGTCATCGGCGTGATCGCGATCGCCTCGCTCGGGATGGCCGGTGCGGCGCTCCAGCAGCAAGCGACGTCGAACCTCGGTGATCTCACGAACGAGGTGACGGTCTCCTCGGGCCAGGACAGCACGACCGAGGGCGTGACTGCCGACCAGGTGTCGACGATCCGTGGAATGGCCGACGACGCCGTCGTCGTCCCCCAGCGGTCCGACCAGACGACCGTCTCCTCGCGCAACGGCGGCGAGACACGCGTCAGCGTGACCGCGGTGACGCAAGCGAGCGAACTGTACAACGTGACGACCGGCGAGGCCCCCGACCGGCTCGAGTCGGGCGCGCTCATCAGCAACAGCACCGCGGTCGCACTCGGACTGGGGATCGGCGACCCGGTCGAGTACGACGGCCACCTCTACCGGATCCAGGGACTCGTCGAATCCGAGGGCGGGTTCGGTCCCGGTGGGGGCAACGAACTCGTCGTCCCGCTGTCCGCGATCGCGGACCGGGAGTACTACGACTCGGTGACGATCGTCGCCGAGGACGGTGAGACGGCCACCGAGATCGCCGACGCGCTCGAATCGCGGTTCAACGAGGGCGACGACGAGATTCTGAGCATCACCAGTTTCGGGGGTGCACAGGAGAACATCGGCTCGTTCCTGGAGACGCTCAACGTCGCGCTGCTCGGGATCGGGTCGATCTCGCTGATCGTCGCCAGCGTCGCCATCCTCAACGTCATGCTGATGAGCACGATCGAGCGCCGCGGCGAGATCGGCGTCCTCCGCGCCGTCGGGATCCGCCGCGGCGAAGTCCTCCGGACGATCCTCGCCGAGGCGGCACTGCTCGGCGTCGTCGGCGGTCTCGTCGGCGCCATTGCCTCCCTGGCGGTCGGCGCAGCGGTGTTTCAGGTCCTGACCGGCGCCCCGGCGGCCGCGCTCAGCTGGGACAGCTCGCAGTACCTCGTGTACGGCTTCGGGTTCGCGGTACTCGCGAGCGTGCTGAGCGGGCTCTACCCCGCGTGGAAGGCGGCCAACGACCCGCCAGTCGAAGCCCTCCGCGGCTGAATCGGGTGATTCCGGGACGGAACCCGGTTCACTCTTTTCGTTTCCTCGGTCCTCGGGAGCGCGACTTTCACGCCACTACGGCCCGGCCTCGAAGGCGAGCGAGAAGCTACGTGATCGTCGGCGGGGCAACTGTGGCCGAAATTGGGTCGAACCCGAACGCTCTCGGCCCCGACTCGGGCGGGAATCGCGCACAGGGCTATACATCGGCGTGCGGACTGTCCGAACGGAGGTGCCGAAGAGAGTCCGTGACGCTCATCGACCCGTCGCCTGATGGCGCTCTCCGCCCGGTCCAGCCGACCCGTTCGACCGGGTTCGCGGCACCTCCTGCTGGTCAAACGCGGGCGCGCCACTTCCCGGCCCAGCCCGGCGCGTCCGTCCCCCGGCGATAGCACTCGCAACAATCGCGCTGTTCGTTCCTGCACCGTTGCACTCGCGCCGTCCCGTCCGGGTGCGGCCGTTTCGGGCCCCGGACGGGCATGCCGTCGAGCACGCGGGGGTCTTCCCTCGTTCCCCGCGTGCGGCGTTCGGCGTCGCTGGTCGTCGCGACCGGCTTTTTGCCACCGGCTGTGCCGAGCGTCTCCCCGATCATTCACATTCTGCCGGTGAGACGGGTCTGCGGGCTTCGTGTGGCAGTTGTGTGTGAATTGTGTCGCAGTTCGGCGAACGCTCTTTCCGGGGCCCTCGGTACGACGAGACGATGACCGACGCAAGTCACACGCAGACCCGACGGGCCTGTCTCGAACTATCGCTGTCCGTGGTAGCCGGCGGACTGCTGGCGGGCTGTACGAACCAGAGCGGCGATGGGGGCTCGACTTCCGGTGAGTCGACACTGGGCGCAGACGGGTCGTCGTCGGCTGGATCGTCGAGGACGAGCGAGTCCCCCGAACAGTCCCCATCGACCGCGGCCGGCACTGACACGGATGAGACAGCGATCCCCGCGCTGTCGGACGAGGCGACGGAGTACCTGAGCGACGCACAGCAGTACGACGGGGAGGGACTGGCCGACTACACTGGCCAGTCGGAAGTTACGGTCGAGAACGGTGCGGGCATGCGAGGCATGGCGTTCGATCCCGCTGCCATCGCCGTCGACGCCGGGACGGCGGTGGTGTGGGAGTGGACGGGTCGCGGCGGCGAACACGACGTGGTCGCGGTCGACGGCTCCTTCGAGAGCGAACTCGTCGAGAGCTCGGAGAAGACCTACTCGCGGACGTTCGACGCGACCGGGGAGTTCCTGTACAATTGCAGTGAACACGAGGACAAGGGCATGAAAGGCGTCGTCGTGGTCGTCTGAGTCAGTCGATGACCGACCTCGAAGCGCGAACGCAGCGACTACTCGCGTACGTCGTCGTCGCCGGAACCGTCGGCTGGGCGGGAACCGCCCTCGTCGACGCGGCGAGTCCGCTCTCTATCGCCGCCGATATCTACCTCGTCGTCGGGCTCTGGGCGGTCCTCGTCGCGATCGGCGTCGCTCTCGCGCGCCCGAATCCAGTGATCCGCCGAGCGAAGGCGTGGCGGATCTGGGGATCCGTCTCGCTCGCGACGCTGGCAGTCAACGCCGTCGCGAACACGCCACAGCTGTTCCCCGATCCGGCGCTGTTCGTCATCGTCCAGGACTACGCCTACTATCACCCGTGGCTCGCTGCGTACGTCCTCGCCTACGCGGCGACGGCGCGAGCCGAGCCCGAGAGCCGACTGATGGGCGAGACCGAACGGCGGATCTACCTCGGTGCCGCGCTCTGTTCGCTCGTCGCTCTCCTCGGGATACTCGCGTTCCCGGTTCCCGACGAGGCAGTGTTGCTCGTCGTGGCACTGCTCACCGTCCTCCCGGCGGCACTCGCACTCCTCGTCCGACGGCGGGCTGGGGCGGGAGCCCCAGCGACGGACGGTCGGCAAGTGCGCGACGGCGAAGCGGGATGAGGCATCTCTGTTGGACGAACGGCCGTCTCGACCGCTGTCTCGGTATGTTTGCTGGAGTCGTGTCGAATTTGGGCCTGAGTTGTGCCCGTTCTGGACGCTAGTTGTTCGCTAGTTCGGCGAACGCTTAACAGCGAACTCGGCCTCGTATTGACCGATCAGACGTGTCACGAACCACTCGGCATCGGCCTCACGAACCCGGACGGCCGCAGGAACAGCACGGGGGACGAGACGGATGACCGTCAACGGAACCGACGCGGCGGTCGGACGGCAGTCGAAACACGAACGGACCACCACGAACCGGCGCGCTCGCGGGTCCGAACAGTCGATGCGACGGGTGCTCTGGTGGCTTATCGGGAGCACCCGGGGCGGGCGCAACCGCTTCCGGATCGTCCGCGCGCTCGACGACCAGCCGATGAACACCAACCAGCTCTCGAAGGAACTCGACCTGAACTACAAGACCGTCGCCCACCACCTCGACCGTCTCGTCGAACACGGCGTCTTGCTGAGTAACAGCGAGGACTATGGAACGCTGTACTTCCTGACCGACCGAATGGAGCACAACCGTGACGTCCTCGACGAGATTGCCGCCGAAATCGGGATCGAGGATGCCTGAAGTGCCGTCCTCACGCCTCGCCGCCGACGAAGACGTCGCTGCACGAGCGGGGCGATCGGTCGAGCGCCACCGACGAGGCCCGTCAGCCGGCGCGTAGCGACGCGGCAGATACCAAGACCACGGAGCACCACGACATGCAGACCGCACGAAGACACAGGCCGTTCGTCGAAACGATCGCCGTCGCGGGGATCGGGGTCGCCGTCGCGCTGGCCGGGACGGCGTTGCTCCCGGTGTTTCTCCCCGACCCGCCGCGGGTTCCAGCCGAGGCGATCCCGCCGCTCCTGTCGGTGTTCGTCCGCGTGGAGCTGTTCGTGACGACGTTCAACCTGGTCGTGTTGCTGGCGCTGACGAAGGCCTACATCGGGATCTATCGCGAGCTGGACAACAAGTACACCCGGAGCCTCATCGCGCTCAGTTCCGCGCTCCTGCTGTACGCGTTCGCGAGTAACCCGCTCGTGCACGTTCTACTGGGCCTCCAACCGACACCGGACTTCGGGCTGTTCCTGTTCTTGCCCGACCTGTTCGTGGGCGTCGCGATCGTCGTGCTCTACTACCAGAGTCAGGCGTGATGCTCGCCCGCAGTTCTCACGAACGCGACCGGCAGGTGAAACCACACTCGGCCGGGGACGCGCCGTCGGCCTCAGGAGTCCGATCGCTCGACGCGCCAGGTCGTCCCCTTCGTGTACGCCCACTTCTCGACGGTGAACTCGGTAGACGCGTTCCGGAGTTTCCGGAAACAGGCGCCGACTTCCTGCGGGGACAGGTCGGTGGACGCGGCGATGTCCCTGCTCTTGAGGTAGTGGTTCCCGTCCGCGACCGCCTCCCGGAGGTAGGCCACGAGCCGCTCGCGTTTCTCCTCGATGTCGGGTTGGGCCTCGGATTCCATGTCTGATGGCACCGCCCGAACGGGTATCAGCCATTTCCGAACTCCGCCACGACTGTTACCCGAGTCCGGCCCAAATCGGAACGGTCCCGCGGCGATCCGGGCCACGCAGTCTGGTTCGATCAGGGGGCGACCGGTCGTGAGTTCCCACAGGTGCCCACCGTCGAAGGCGACCGGTCCAGGTTTCGATCGCGGCGGATCGCTCAGCCGACGAGTCAGCTATTACGGGGCTCGACCCGACCCCGCCTCCGCCTTGCGATTATCATATATGATATTTCTGGATTAGGGAAGATATAGGCTCTCAGGTCTCAGAACGATTTATTTCACGCGGAGGCCATCTCGTGCCAGCGTCTGACAAATGATTAAGTGGGATGCGTTCGGAACGAACCATAATGAGCAAAAACAAGACCATCTCCTTTCGCGTGAGCGAGGACAAGTTCGAGACGCTCCGCGAAATCGCCGACGAGCGGGACCTCTCGCTGTCGGCGGTCTTCCGGGACTACGTCGACATGCTCGTCGCGCACGACGGCCAGGTCGAGGTCGTCCCGGAACACCAGCTGAACGAGTCGAGCGACACGAGCGATACCGAGAGCTTCCCGCCGAAGGTCGAGGTCCCCAAGAGCTTCGTTCGCGAGCACGAACGGCTCGAACTCGAGGCCGAGCACCTCCGCGAACAGCTCGAAGAGCACAAGCGCTACGTCACGAAGCTCCGCCAGCAGCTCGACGAGCACGACCAGGAAGACGTGGTGCAGCTCGAAGACCTCGACGGCGGGGAGGACGACGAGGAAGCCTCCTACCGGCTTGGCAACTTCGAAGAGTCCGTCTGAAGCCAGCGCTGACTGCGACTCTCTGTCTTCTCTCCTACTGAACGCTGCTCTCGATTCTCCTGCGCGCTGGAACTGTTTCGATCCGCTCCGAGAATAGCCCGCTGTCCAGCTAGAGGAGTTCCTCGCGTTTGCGCCGGGCGTCGCTCGCCGTCGCGTCGCGGCCGTCGACGTCGGCCAGCGTCTCGACCGCTTCGAGCGTGCGGACGGCGCCGTCGAGGAACGAGAGCACGTCGCCGGGGTAGGCGTAGAGCATGTAGTCGTCGCCCATCACGTCGACGATGGCGTCGGGTCCGAGTCCCTGCGCGCGCAGTTCGAGGAGGTACTGGACGAACTTCTCCTCGGGGTGGCCACAGTGAGGGTTGGCCTCGCAGTCGCAGTCCATGAAGTCCGTCGCGAAGTCGAGCACGCGGTCCTGGGTCGCGTCGTCGAGCTTCGCGAGGTTCTCGGCCTGGAAGAGCATGTCCATGGTCGCCCCCTTGAACGCGCCCTTGGGGAACGACGTCTCTAGCTGCGAGGCGATCTGCTGGTGATTCTTGACGTAGATCTTGTCCGTGATGGCCACGGCTACCGCAATCGAAGCGCCGTAGGGGCAAAAGCGTCTCGGACGAACACTGATGCTCCCGATGACGGGGAGATCACGCTACTCGGTGACCGTTCGATACCAGTGCGGGGCGACTTCTTCGGCGTCCGGCCCGAGCAGGACGTTCCCCTTCGCGTACGCCTCGGCTTCCGCCGCCGTCAGCGCGCTTGACCACTCCACCCGGTCGTCCGTCGCCGCGCCGGGACCGCTGTTGTCGTATTCAACGAAGTTCGTGATGGTTTCTGTCTCCGGGCGCGACCAGTTGTCCCACCCGTTCGGGTGGATGTGCTCGCCCAGTCGCGACCGGAGGAATGCGACGTGTGCGTGGTCGCGCCACGGTCGACCGAGATACACCTCCGAGACGTCGGGGTCCGCGGTCAGCGTGCAGTCCTCGAAGACGTACCCGAACGGTTCGTGTTCGGGCGTGGAGGCCGCCGTGATGAACGAGTCAGCTTTCGAGTGGAGGTCGCAGTCCACGAAGAACGCGGTGGCGCCGCCGAAGACGAAGTCGGTCGTCCCCTCGATGCGACAGCCGTCGAAGTACTGCCGAGCGCCTTCGCCGTCGACGTAGACCGTGTCCTGGTGGCCGAGAAATCGACAGTTCTCGAACGCCGCGCGGTCGGCTTCGGCATGCAGCGCGACCGCCTGTCCGACGTCTGCGCCGGCGCTATTGCGGACGGTCAGGTTCCGAGCCCGGAAGTCGTTCCCACAGACCTTCAGCGTGTAGGTGAAGAAGGTGCTGTTGCGCCCCCGTCCGATCTTCTCGAAGTGGTCGTCGTAGGTGATGACCGTCCCCTCCGCGCTCTCGCCGATCAGGTCGATCCGTGGGTTCCACGAGTGGACGCTCACCTTCTCCTCGTACACGCCGTCCCTGACGAAGATGGAGATCCGCTCCCGGGGGAACGATTTCGCGCCGTCGATGGCCGCCTGGATACTCTCGTAGTCGCCGTCGCCGCCCGCATCGACGACGTAGTCGTAGTCGCGGTCGCCTGCGCTCATTGGACGGTAGACGACCCCCACCGATTGTAGACGCTTCGACTCCCTGTCGGAGATCCGCGGCCGCGAAGCGGTCGTTTCCGACAGCGAGCGGGACAACCAGGCAGAATGCGAGGACGATAGACCCGATCTCGGGGATCGCGTAGACGGCGTCGATGCCCGCGGCGCGCGCTCGCTCGCCCGCGGTCGTCCGGCAACGATGTGTGTGTGTGTGTTCCGCCGAGCACATCAGGCGCCGCGTTCCGCTCGTTCGGTAAGGGCCGATTATCCCCAGCGGCGCCGCTCTCCGGGCGCACCAGGGGTCTTCGCCGCTCGGTACGTACGGACTGAAGCGATCCCCGATTCCACCGGGGGGCTACACTCATAGCGTCGGTCGACACCAGGGGGGCAACAGGTATAGCAACGATCCTTACCCCCACGTAGGTCGTCCCTACAGATGAGAACTCGATGCACGAGACCGACGCCCCCCAGACACAGACCGACGCCTCTGCGCAGCGCTACATCACCACTCAGTACGGCGACGACGGCGAACAGATGACCCTCTTCCACGATACCGAGAACGAGCAGGCCTGGATCCAGTCTGACTACGCCGTCGACGTGGACCGGTAGACTCCTCCGACCCTCCAGCGAGTGACCTCTCCACAGAGTCGACGGCTTCGACCCGTGGCCGTGACTACCGTTCCCACTCCGGCCCCGGAGTCGTAACGTATTTCAATTCTACCCGGTTATCCCGATATGCCTCAATGAAGCGTGTCCGGGTTGGGGTAGTGGTTATCCTTCAGCCTTGTGGAGGCTGAGACGCGGGTTCGATTCTCGCACCCGGACTGACACTTTACCACCCTTTGTTTTCATGTTTCTTAGTGCCTTAAACGTGTAATATCTCGAAATCAGGTGTTAATTCATAAGAAGTATTATCAATTCGCGGGGCGATAGCGCCTTCATTGCTTTCGAGAATTCGCAGTTGGGAGTTGTCCAGGGCTGATTCCGATCTCTGCACAGAGTGTTTCAGTAGCGATTATGCCAAACTCTGCTTTCCGATGGCAGCTTGCGCAGAGTGAGATAACATTGTCGAGCGTATGTGCATCAGAGACCGAGTACCCGTCGGTGTCACGGAACCAACGCACTGGAACGATATGATGCACATCTGGATTTCGATCAAGTTCTTCGGCAGATACCCCGCAATATTGGCAGGTGTGAGAATCGCGCTTGAGGGCTTCACGCCGCGTCTGGTTCCACCCGGGACCGTACTCTACGTTTCCACCGCCGTTCCAGTTCGGGTGATCTTCGCCTGAGAAATTCTCTGCCAGCCACTCTTGCCGGCACGTTTCGCTGCAGACAGCGATCTCTGCCATTTCACTGGGCCATCGCTCGACTAAATCTCCACACACCGCGCAGGCGACTTTTCGTTTCCCGCCGCTCCAGTTTGGATTGGCGTCTCCAACCATACTGGGAGTCTCCTGCCATGTCTTGGCTTCAACGCACGACCCGCAGTACCGCCCTTCCTTCTCCGACGGGTAGAACTCGAATTCATCGCCGCATATCTCGCACGTCGTAGTTTGCCGTTTACCACTGTAGTTTGGATTGTCCTCGCCTTCAAACGAGACACCTTTGCTCCGGCAGGATTCTGAACAGTACTGCTTTTCATATTTTGAATAGAAATCCGTGCCACAGTTCTTACAAGACCGGTTTGGCAGCTGTTCTCCGTGAGATCGTGAATGATGAACCGCAACGCCCCGATGGGAAGCGAGGACCCGTCCGCACGTTGGGCATGCGTGCTCAGACATCGGTATCACCTGCAGTAAGCACAGAGCCTGAGTCACGGGGTCCCGAGAATTCCGTGGTCAGTTGTAACTCGATACTCCGTTCGAGACAGACTGGATAGTAGTTCATTTGTTGGAACTGCGGACTACCTGAAAGAGCCCGCACCCCTGCGGGGGCACGACAAAACGAACCGTTGCTTCAAATCTGGACTTGGAGCGCACCATCGGGCCAGGGCTGACCCCCTCTCATATTTGTATCTCAGTAGTCCCGGCCGCTGTGAGCCAATACGGAAATTCATCGTCGAGTGGCAGGTTACGACTTCGAGCCAGGACTACCGCCTCAAGGATGTCGAGGCTAACCGCAGCGGAGAGCAGAGGAAGGTAGTCTCACGGAACGACGTTGGCCACACTGAGCGGGGTGAGTATTCCGCGATCGCGGACATCGATTACTCGGGAGGGTCTTTCCTCCCTGTCCGGACACACTCCCAACATGGGAAGTCGTCGAAATACTCTGGACAGTCCTCGTCATCGGGCGCTGTGGGATCCGACTGGGAATCCGCTGGTCGAGTAGTGGTCACGGAGTCGTCTTCGTCGTCGGATTCGGCGACCGATGACGTGATCTTGCCACCGTCTACGGCGACTGGCTCTGGTTCGTCTTTGATTGCGATGGCGTCGAGAAGCGGTCGACGAATCGCCACCGCAACTCGGTGTTTGCACGCGCCTTCGTATTGTTCGTCAGCCGGGCACTCACACGCCGTCGGAAGCCCGTCTTCGACAGTGACGAGATATTCGTGCTCGGTTGGATTCGCGTGACTGCCATTCCGGACGACGACTCCTTCGGCTGAAAGGGTGAACTCGAATGCTTCGTACTGGGCGCGCTTTACGACTCGCGTCGGGAACTCGAGTTGTTGCAGTGGATGCATGGGTTACCGGAGCGCCCGATACTGAGCGCCCCGCCCATCGTGGTGCAGAAAAAACGTCCCCGCGACGCAGTTACCGGATTTCGTACGTCGCGATGGCCGACCGCCCACAGGCCGGACACGTAGTCGTCGACGCATCTACCGATGTCCCGCAGTAGCGACACTCGTGAACGCACTCGACACGCCGATCGAAACCTGGAACGCGCTCACGAAGCCAGACGAGTTTCATCGTCCCCCCTCCGTCCTGGTGGTCGCGATCGTATTGCGATGCTCGCGGACTGTCGCCGTGCTCACGTCGGCTTCAGCAGCGAGGTCGAGTTGGGTGATGTCTACGCCGTGGTCTCGACAGGCGACGGCGAGACACCCCGCTGCGAATCCCGCTGGATGCGAGCCGATGCTGGCCTCTGCTTCCCACGCCTGCTCGGCGAGCGACCGTGCATGCGACTCCGTTTCCGGTGGCACATCCATGGCCGAGGCCAGACTCGGGAGATACTCACGCGGTCGCTGTGGAGGTGCCGGCAGCCCGAGTTCGTCGTTGAGGACGTCGTAAGCGTTGGCGACACGGTCGCGGTTGACCTGTGCGACCGACGCGACTTCACCGAGTGTTCGGGTCGCGTTCGTACATCGGCAGATTGCGTAGATGACTGCTGCGGCGAACGCTTCGATCGAGCGTCCGTGGAGCAGGTTCTCGTTCTGGGCCGACCGGAATAGCGCACTGGCCTGTTCGCGGTCGTCCTGATCGAGGTCGAGCGCGCCAGTTATCCGCGCAATCTCCGTACAGCCGTGGGCGAGGTTGCGTTCGGCTTTCGACCGCCACTTCGCGCGAGTGTGTTCGCGGCGTAGCCGGCCCAGCTGCCGTCGCTTCTTTCCAGAGAGCTCGTTGCCCTGTCCGTCGGTCTTGCTTCCGATCTCCGTGGAAAGTCCCCGGTCGTGACGGGCTTCGGTGAGCGGCGCGCCTGTCCGTCTCCGATCAGTTTCGTCTTCCTCGAAGATGCGTGGGCCACGCCGGTCGAGCCGACAGGCCTCGACGACGAGCCCGCAATCCGTACACCGGGTTTCACCTCCATCTGTCGTGAGTCTGCCCTTACATTCTGGACATTCGTTGGCGAGAACGGAGCTGTCGTGCTGTTCGTCGAAGCCACACTCGTACGGATCTATGATTGCCATCAGTGATCAGCGCGAGGCGAGTCTGTGTTGCCCCCCGCACCCCTCTCGGGGGAAATAAACTCACCGTGGCAATAGACCGGTCTTCGAGCGAATCACGATGACCTATTCGACAATATGTGATCCACGGGCGATACACTCGCCCGTATACGTAACCCACTCGTCAATCTCCCACAGCAGGTCCTCAATCCCCTCGTCATGAAAGAAGACGCCGCAGTCGAGTATATCACTGTCCGTATCTTCTAGCCCACGGAGTTCACTCTGTGCATGATCGTCGCTAACTGGCTCGTCCTCGTACCACTCAACAGTTCTAAGCGTGCCGGTGACGCCGACGTTCCGTCGTCGACGATGTCGCAATAGTACTGCAAACCGAACTACTAGTTCGGCTCAATGACTCGGAAGCAGTGTTGACGATGTAGCACGCTTTGTGGTGGTGGAGATCGAGGTGTTCGCCGATGATATTGTCAATAGGGAGGCCAAGTGCCCACGGCTCGATATCGACTTGCCTAAATGAGGACGTTGGTTTCAAGGATAGGGCCGACAGTGTGACTGTTCGTCGCGTTACAGGCTCACTGGAGAACTGTTTGGAGCATCTCGTCCGGGACATTCCCACCGAGTAGTATCACTTCGAGAATGGTAGTTTAAGTCTGAGGTGCTGGGCGCCCAGTGCAGTAGTGAAATCTATATGTCTTGTCAGATAAATCACGGTATCGAATGCTCAACGTCCCATTTCAAATCCCTGAGAGTGTGCCTTGAGTCTCCCAAGTTCGAAAATCCATGGTCACAAATTTTGGGCCGTACTCAGTCGTCGGAAACGGCTTCATCAACGCCGGTGGAATCAGCCTCCACAGTCGGTGATTCTACAGCATCAACTACAGTGCTAAGCGCATTTCCGATCCGTTTTCCTGCAATGGGGGGAACCGCATTGCCGATCTGCCTGAACCAGCTCGTGAATGGACCGAGGAAAATATAGTCATCAGGGAACGACTGTAACCGAGCCGCCTCCCGGGGCGTAATGCCTCGGTTCCGCTCCGGATCGGCGCGAACAGGGTCAGGTCGGGCATGCTCGTAATAATCGGGCAGCACATAGCCATTCGCATCTTTGGCCAGATGGGCCACGATCGTCGGGGAGGGTTCTGACCATTCGAGCATCCGATATTTGTCGCCAAATCGCTGGTTCTTAGCTGTCCCAACATCATATTCAACATATTCTGCATATTCTCCATCGGAATCATATTTGACATCCCAGCCGGTATCGCCAGGGCTCAACGCTTCGTCAAACAGGATCTGATCTTTCTCCATTGGGTGTTCCCGTGCTTTGTGATTGAAGCAGAGATCGGTATTTGAATCGAGATCGTGTTCGTAGACGTAGTCACTCTTTGACCCCCTAACTGATTTCGACAGTACCCGACCACCAGCCCCACGTCGAAGGCGAAGGAGCCCGGATAGTCCCTGCTGGATGGTTCGTGCATTGTCTGCTACTGGAAGGTTAGTAAGCACCTCTTCAGCAGTCGATGAACCATCTACAAGATCTTCGCGGATCCCGACCAGAAGTACTCGTTCTCGTTTTTGCGGGATACCCAGTTCAGTCATGTCCTGTAACCGATACTCAACATCGTACCCGGGCCCCGTTTCACTGAGCAATTCAAGATCTTCGAGCACCCAGTCAATTACACGAATACCAGTATCTCCTACCTCGTTGACCATGCCCTCAACGTTCTCCATTACGATGGCTTTCGGGCGAAGCTCATCAACAGCATTTACATACTGGGTATAGAGGGTCGTCCGGTCGTCGTCGAGGATGCTATATTCATCGTCGTTTGCCCGACGTGATCGGTATCCCGCCTTCGAGAGGGACTGACATGGTGGCCCCCCGACGAGCAGGTCGGGCTCACCGGCGGCCTCCTGAATCCGTTCAGGCAGGTCGATCTCACGGACATCCTCGCAGACGACATTTTCATGGGGAATAGCTGGATGATTCAATCGGTAGGTGGCTACCGCGTCGGAGTCGATATCGATTGCCCACTGGACATTATATCCAGCTGCATCCAGCCCGCACGAGAGTCCACCAGCGCCCGCGAAGACATCCACTACTGTCGGACCTGTCTGCTCAATCTGCTGTTGTCGAAGACGATGTGTGAGCAGGAACTTTTTAATTTCACAGTCCTCCCCGCAGACGTCTGTCCCGGCAGCGACGGCGTGTGTTGCAAGTGCTCGAAACAGGGGGGCGATAAGACGGTCTATCAGCTCGTCCTCAAGGTCGTGCCGACGGTCAGCATCGTCGCGAAGATCGGCTGGTTCAATGAGGCCGAGAGAACATAGTAGCTCGTCAATCTGAGAGTCTACGGGCCATACCGGTTTGTCGAAAGCCGTCTGGAGCAACCACCAGCCGTCACCTTCCTGAATTCCCGGTATAGTGGTGAGGAATTCGACATAAGAACTGTACTGGACTCGAGAGAAGTCGCGAAGGGTAACTCCGTCCGTGTAGTGTGTTTCCTCAACAGCGTCAAGAAGATCTCGTAGCCGCGCGGCACGCACCCGTTCCTTGCCCTCGCTGCGGGTCATCTCCTGAAGGGAATCAACGAGTTGCTCATGGTCCATCAGGGCGATCTCCTCCCAGCTCCCGTGTTGATCTCGTAGCCTCCGGACGGTCTCTCGAGGATCTCGCTCGAAGAATCGCTCCGCTGGAAACTGGACATCCCCACTGAGCACAGCTGCAGCTACCGCGTCAAGTGGGTCGTCACTTTCACAGAGAGGGTCGTTGCATGGGCACGGAGAGTCACTGTCGACAGCGTATTCGCGGTCGAGCAGTGCGTAACGGCAGTTCGCTTCCTGGGTATTCCGCTTTCGTGCGAGCTCTTCCGGCGTCGCACTTGGACACCCGACCGGCGTTATCCGTTGTCTCCGCGAATGGGCAGCAGTCAGCGTATCAATAAGAAAATCGATATTCTCGAAAAGCAACTCTCGATGGAGATTCCGCTCCGTATTCGATGCTGAACGAATTAGGTGCAGTGGTAGATCGGAAGACGTGACCGGGTCTGGCATACCACCAGTTAAATCGGCACCAGGGATAAACTCCAGGGTGAGGAATTACTCGTTCCACTGGATACTACGTACAGCCACTCAATTGCCACTCTTGCAAGTATGATGGGAATGACAAACATTTTATCTCTCATTTGAGCAGATAGCTGAAGATGATGGCCGCGTAATTCGAACTCGATGGCCGATCCACTACTCCCATTCGGGCGGACACAGGTTACTTCCGAAGAAATTCGGGAGTACGTCGACGAGCACGCCGCACTCGACGTGCTTCAGGAGGTCGGCGTTGACTCGGCTCCAGAGAAGGTCGAGGAATTTCTGACGACACTACCTGCACTCCTTAGCTGGCTTGAGACCTACGGACGAGAGTATCCGTGGCGCTATACGACCGATCCCTGGCGGATTTATGCGACCGAGATACTGCTACAGCGAACCCGTGCCGACGCCGTGGAGGAGATCTACGATGAGTTTTTCTCAACTTTTTCGCGACCAGAAATAGTCCTCGAAAAGAGCGAAACAGAGCTTCGAGAGTGTGTCAGATCCCTCGGATTCATCAATCACCGTGTTCGTTCGATTCAGGAGGCTGCGGAACTCTGTGTCGTCGAACACAATGGAGCGGTCCCAGCTGACCTGGAGACGCTGCAGCAACCGTGGCGAGTCGGACCCTACACCGCTCGGGCATGCATGCTCTTTGCGTTCCAAGAACCGCTCGCACTCGTTGATGCAAACACTGCACGCATAATGGGGCGGGTGTTCGACTATCCATTACCAGATCAACCCCACAAGAGCAAGGTCGTCTACCGATTCCTCGACTCCCTTGTCCCTGCTGACGGGACCATGGCACGAGCGTTCAATCTCGCACTCCTCGATCTTGGCGCGCTTCGCTGTACACACGCGCACCCTAACTGTGAGGAATGTCCACTCAATAGTGGGTGTACGTATTCCTCGGTATAGCCGTTACCGCGGATAGTCCTGGTTTTGAAGGCCGAAACGCCCCGTGGTATTCCGCGGTTGCTGCACGCGAGCGTGCGCTCGACGCGCGCCGGCCCGCACGCGCGTAACGCGCCCGCGAGCGCGATAACCGAGATAGCCCAACCAGATGCCCGTCCGAAGTTTTATGAGGACGGGCATCTGTGTGGATAGATATGGCCACCACTCACAACGGCCACCACAGCGACGTAGAACCGCCGCACAGCCGACCGACCGACAATTCCGACTCCTACCCCGTGGGGCGAGGGGGCGCATGAGCGGGCCCGCACGCCTCTCTGGAGCCAGCTCCAAGAGGTTTGCTGAACAACTACTCACCGCAGATAGTCCAGACGAGGTCTGCGAGATCATCGCTGAGCTGGAGGACACCCTCCTCGAGCTGGGAGAATCGTACGAAATAAACTGGGTTCCTCTTGGCGAGGACGAGAACAACTACTCCGATGTCTACACGCAGGCGAGTTCGCCGATGGCGGCGTTCTCGGAACTGCCGCTGAATGCGGAGGACTCGCTTACCCTTCGCTTCTACGAGGAAGCCTGTGCTGTCGGCGACGATCCAAGTGCTTCCTCGATGAAAGAGGCCGCACAGTCGGACTGGGTTGATCTCGACGATGCCGAACTCGAAATCATCGCCGACGGCTACGCACCCCAAGAGGGGAACCAGCTCAATCTCACAGTCCGTGATAACGGAATTGGGAAGCCCCGCTCGGAGTTCGATGACTTCGTCGGGCTGCACGCACCCGGGCTGAAGAAGCAGGAGTACGACTTCCTGCAGGGACAGTACGGCATGGGGAGCACGGCCGTGATGAAGTTCGCGGGGAACATCGAAGAGGAGTACAACGAGCGTGCGTTCAAGTTCATCGCCAGTGCCTCCGTTCACGAGCCGGGCGAGTGGTCGTGGACGCTGATCCACGACAAGCCGCACAAGAGTCAGGTGGAGTACCTTACGGTGAACGGCGAGTTCCCCATCTTCGACGGGACGTTCGGCGGGGCTCTCACGGAGAAGTTCCGTGAGAGCTACCCCGAGAAGTACGACTTCGAGAAGAACACGACGACGCCAGATCCCCAGAGCCATGGTGCCTTCGTCAAGGTGTACGACTACCAGACGAACGCCTCGCGAACGATGATCAGCGGCGACGAGGGGTTCCGACACAAATTCGAGCGATCGGTCGTCGACTCGCCGTACCCCATCCAGCTGACAGACCTCCGGTACAACTCGAAGTTCCCACAGAGCTACACGCGGGGGTTCCGCCAGAAACTGGAGGATGACAACGAGCACCTCCTCGTGGACGACGAGCACCTCACCGTCGACACGGGCTCGGAGACGCTGGGCGAGCGCGACATCACCGTGTTGCTGTTCAAGGACGACGACGAGCTCGGAGAGAGCACCAGCGAAAAGCAAAAGTTTGTCTCCGGTACCTCGACACACAGGGACGCCCACGGCCGCACGGGGGTCCAGAAAGACCACGCCGTGATGCTCACGATCAACGGTCAGACCCACGCGAGCAAGGGTGAGTACTTCCTGAAGTCGCTGGGCTACTCGAAGATCGCATCTGATACCGTCGTCATCGCGGAGTTCGACGACCTCGCGAACCTCGGGATGGTGAGCATGTTCAGCCCGTCGCGAGATTCACTGGAGGACTCACCGCAGGCCAACAAGTTCCTCAGTGCGCTAGAGGATGCTCTCGAGGGAAGTGACCTGCTCACCGCGGAGGAGGAACGTCGACGAGCGCAACGTGGAAACGCCGAACCGGCGACCGACACCGAGACGTTCGCCGATTTCATCGAGCGGAATCCAGAAGTTGGGAACTTCATGGCCACTGGTGAGCGGATCCGCGCACCGCGCATCCGCCCAAGTGACGATGGGACCGAGTCTCCACCAGAGTCCACTGACGGTGACCTCTCCGACCACACGGATACCTCGGGTGGTGACGAGAGCGGAAGCGACGGCCCTCACGCGCCGAAACTCCCGACGTTCCTCACGCCGATCGAGGAGTACAACCCCGGGAGCGAGGAGCACGTCCTCTGGGACGACGACGAGCCCCTGCCCGTCGAGATACCTGTCAACGGGGCGACGACGATCCGGTTTGCGACGGATGCCCAGAGCGACTACCTTGCTCGGGACGTTCTCTCCGGCTCGCTGGAGGTCTCTAGCCCGGACCAGCGGCGTGCGGTCGAACTCCAGAACGACCTGCTCACGCTGACCGTCGATCCCGCTGAGGACGCCGACCCCGGGGACGAAACAACGCTCTCAGTCGAGCTGACCCGTCCGGACCCGCGCGACTGCCCGGAAATCGACGATCCAGCCGACGCCTATCCGAAACACACAGAGACCGACCTCGCCACCGATGGCGGCGTGGATGTCGACACCGGCGCACTCACTGCACGCTGCCAGCTCGAATACGTAGAGGCGACAGACGGTCGTCACTCTTCGACCGGAAGCGAGAGCGATGGCGACGGTGATACCGCCGACGCATCTGGTGACGATGATGGCAGTGCGAACGACCGCGATGGGGACGCAGGCGACAACGGTTCGACCGACGACTGGGGCTTCGAAATGCCCGACATCAGATACGTTCACGAAGAGAACTGGCGAACCGACGATGACGGAGATCCGATCGACCCTGAGAAGTTCAATGCAGCTGATGCGGAGCACTTCGACGAACATACGCTGATCCACCTCGACCCGAGTCAGGATGGCACGATCAGTGGCCTCTCGCTCACGATCAACATGGACGCCGCTGCGCTTCGGTCGTTCATCGTCGAGCGCAACGTCAAGGACAACTGGAAAGAATTCGTCGAACAGCACTACGAACTCGCGATGGTGTTCTACACCATCACGATGTACCGCCACTACGTCGACGAGTACGGCACGAGCTTCGAGGACACGGGCCTTATCACGGCCGAGGTTGTAGCTCGCAGCATCAACGCCCTCGCCCCCACGATCATGCCGACCATCATCCCGGATGATCAGCTCGACCGGATCACGGAGTGATCAGGATGTCAACAGAAGATACTACCGAGACTGAAACCCCGGCTGACGACGAACGTATCGCCCGGCACCTCCGCGAGACGGTGCTGAAACAGGCCCGTGGCGACATTGATGACCGGGTCCAGCGGGACTTTCCCAGCGAGCGGTTCTTCGCAGGTGCGCTGGCGCCTGAAAGTGAGGAGCAACTTGACGACCCGGACGACGACCTGCAGTCGAAAATGGAGCCGACCGGCCTCGGTGCCACCGTCCGCGTCCGGGGAGGCACCGATGACGACGCGCTGGTCCTCTCGGTTAACGCGAGCGTGTGGGTGCGCGTCAACCCCATGTACGACGAGATGGTGAACCGGGACTCCTTCGTCGCACTGGGAGACCGCGACGAGGACGACGAGGGCGACAACCTGCTCCCGGTGTTCGAGCGGATCGAACTCGACATCCCCCCGATCGAGATCCCGGCGCGAGTGCTCCAGACGCCGAGTCGGACCACCCCGGATGTCGTCCAGGAGCGTGCTCGCGACGCGTTCCAGACAGCCTTCGCTGACGCACGCGAGTACGCCCAGGAGAACTACGATCTCTACGCCGAGATAGAAGGCGACGACACTGTCCCGACGGCTGCCCTAGAGGACAAAGAGAGCTTTCGTGGTTACCTGGCTGAACGCGCTGCTGAGGGGAATCTGGCACTCCCCGACTGGCACGCCACACTGACCGTCGAGGTGATGGCTGACGAGGAGAACGATGACGACAGTACCATCGTTGATCTCGAAGTCGCGAACGAGGCGATACAGTCGCGCGACGACGCCATCTACACAATTCGCGACCCAACTCTGTTCGAGGTGGGGCTCGAACTGGAGACGACAGGGGATCTCGAGTTCGTCCCCTTCACTTTCGACCCACTTCCCGAGGACTTCCGCTATAACCGCGATCTCTGGGGCCACGGGCGTAACTGTACGGTGACTGCGCCCGAGCGCAACGATCAGCAGGTGGACAAAGACGGTGTCCCACCTGGCCGTCGCGCTCCTGCCGCAGCACCGACAGCCAATCGGCTGGAGACGCAGTTCATTCCACAGTACCGCCAGCTCGTCTACGAATCCGCAGATCGAAACGTCGACGCGGCGTTCGAGGCGCTCGCGGATCTAGAAGACGGTGGCCTTGATACCCTCGACGACATTGCCGCAGAGATGCGGCAGTACCTCCGCGAGGAGTACGACGCCGCGCTCGAACAGTATCGAGAGCGCGAAGACTGGGACGACGACCCCGAAACTGGCGATCTCGCTGACTTCAACAATGACCGTGATGCGTTCGAACGCGAAATCGAGCGCTTCGAACGCGGGATTGATTGTCTCCGTCAACACCCCGAGACAGTCGGGCGCGCGTTCGAGCTGATGAACGAGGCGATGGACCGGATGCACGAATTCCCCGGCTGGCGCCTCTTCCAGCTTGTATTCATCGTCATGGAGGTGCCCGATGTTGCAAGCCGTGAGTACGAGGAGTGGGCCGAGGTTAGCTGGCGCGATGGATCAACTGAAGACCGTGCAGAGGGCGCCGATTCACCCCTCGACGTTGTTGATGTGCTCTGGTTCCCGACAGGCGGTGGGAAGACCGAGGCGTTCCTCGGTGTCGCAGTCTGGAGCATGTTTTTCGACCGACTTCGTGGGAAGAACTTCGGGGTTACAGCCTGGACAAAGTTCCCGCTCCGGCTTCTCTCGCTCCAGCAATTCCAGCGGATGACAGAGACGGTGATGTATGCGGACCTCGTCCGCCGCGAGCAGTCCGATATCGGGACCCATCCTTCCCGCCCGTTCTCCATGGGCTACCTCGTCGGCAAGGCGAACACGCCGAACGCTCTCACCGGGTACGACAACAACAACCATCAGCGTTATCAGGGCCCATCTGGAGAGAGCCTCCGTCGCGAGGCGAAGGTCGTTCCCAGCTGCCCAGCCTGCGGCGCAGATGTTGAGGTCCGGGTCACCGAAGACGACCATCGGTTGACGCACTGCTGTACAGGCAGCAGCTTCGATTGCCCGTGGCAGTCGCGCTCGCTAGACTCCAGCGAAACCTACGCCGAGGCGGAACTCCCGGTCCACGTCGTCGACAACGAGCTCTACCGGTACGCGCCGACGATCATCGCCGGGACGATCGACAAGATCACCGCCGTCGGCTATCAGCGCAAGTTTGCCCACCTTATCACGGGCGAGATGGACCTAGAGTGTCCGATCCATGGGTTCGCTAGCCTCGGTGAATGCACCGAGAAATACGGCTGCCCGATCGACAAAGACGATTTCCCAGACATGGCGCGTCCGGTCGAGCCCTACGACCCTGCGCCGTCGCTGATGGTTCCCGACGAACTCCATTTGCTCGAAGAGAGCATGGGAAGCTTCGACGGTCACTACGAGACGGGGGTCGCCGAACTGCAGGAGCTCGTCGAGGCCGGGAAAACGAAGGTCATCGCCCCAACGGCGACGATCACCGGGTTCGAAGATCAGGTGCATAACCTGTTCATGCGGCCGGCTGAGCGTTTCCCCTCCCCCGGCCCGTACCTCCGTGAGAACTTCTACGCACAGGAGCGTGCAGAAACCCAGCGCCACTACATTGGGCTGGTTCCCCACGGGAAGACCCACATCAACTCCATCATCGATCTCCTGTTCTATTACCATCGGGAGATCCAGAACCTGTTCCGCAAGTCCCTGAACGAACCGACTCAGGTGCTGACAGGTGCTGCACTCGAAGGGACGGACACGACGGCCCCGCTCGAAGCAGACTCGATCGACGAAGTGCTGGCGCTGCTCAGCTACTACAGCACCAGCATCACCTATCTGCTGTCGAAGAAAGACGGTGACCGGCTGGATCAGTCTATCGTCTCACAGCTCGATGCCTATCTCCAGGAAGACGGACGGCCCCCGCTGGCCTCCGAGCGGATGACTGGAGGGACCGGCTTCGAGACAATCATGGAGGTGTTGGACATCGTTGAGGACCCCTGGGACGAGGAGGCCGATGAAAAAATTCTCAGCCGGTTAATTGAACGGGGAGTGCTCGAAGAGGAGGTGACAGAGTCCGTCCTCTCGCTCCGGAGCACACTCGAGAACAGCCTCGACGAGGAGAATGAGGTAGTCGACAGCGACCAGTTCGATGTCGAACGCGCCCGTGCGAGCGAGGACACGCGCGAAGCGCTTGCCTGGTTGCTTGCGAGTCGACTCAACACTATCACGGCAACGAACATGATCGCCCACGGGGTCGACGTCGACCGGTTCAACATGATGACGTTCTTCGGGATGCCCCGCGGGACCGCTGAGTACATCCAGGCGAGTTCCCGTGCAGGCCGGTCGCGCCCGGGTCTCGTGTTCAACGTGGCACACCCCATCCGGGAACGCGACCTGAGCCACTACCACTTCTTCGAGAAGTATCACGCGTTCCTCGACCGGCTAGTCGAGCCCGTCCCGATCAACCGCTGGGCGAAAAACAGCGTCAAACAGACCCATCCAGGGCTGTTCATGGGACTTCTGTTGAACCACTACATGTACCGCGAGGGTGCCGGGAACCTCTACTTCGGAGATAACGCCGAGGAGTTAGCCGACTCGATCGATGAAGGAGAACTACGCCAGCAGATGCTGGGAATGTTCGGCGATCCAGCCGACCACGAGGAGTTCCAGAGTGATATCGAGGACCTCACGAGAGAGGCGCTCTCGCAACTTCGCCTCGACGACGGCCAGTGGACGAGTGGGCGAATCAAGCGATCCCCGATGCGCAGCTTGCGGGACGTCGACGAGCAGCTTCCGATCCGAGCCGAGTACCGCTATCGAGAGATCTTCGAGACCCTGGACAACCGGTGATCAACAATGAGCATGGAACGTAGCCGCCATCAGATCCTGTATCAGTTCCTTCCCGGGAACACGTTCGACTACAGTGACAAGCGTGGCATCTGGCAGGTGAATCGCCTCGAAACAACTGACGCAAGCGGACAGGTCGACCGGGACTACATCGTCGACCGTGTGTTCGCCCGGGCAAAGAACTGGGACGGGGGTGAACAGGGCTTCACATCGAACAATCCCTCCCACTACGACTTCGCCGCGCCCGAGGAAGTTCGCGCTCGTCCATTCCCGACGACTTTCTACTGTACGAGCTGCCAGAAGGCCCACGGGTACTACTCCGCAGACGACCTCAGCGGGAAGAACCAGGCATTGAAGTGCCAGCGCTCGGGTTGCAACGGCGACCTGAAGCAGTATCAGTTCGCCAGCGTCCACAGCTGTGGTGAGATCAGGCGACTCTATACGCAGAAGTGTCCCGAGCATGGCGACCAGCACATCGTTCTCGATACGCAGGACAGCCAGCGCGCACAGAACTTCAAATGGCGCTGTAACATCTGCGGGTGGGACACCCGGGTGAGCTACTACCAGAGCTGTGGCTGTGACTACGTCCCGCCGGCCTATGAAGACAATCCGGACGATGACAACATGTACACCACCGTCCACCGCGCCGGCTCGACGTACTATCCGCACTACCTGACAACGGTGAACCTGCACACCTCAGGGATTGGGCACCTCCGAGGAAGCGAGGACGGGTCCCGGAAAGCACTCGCCAAACATCTCGGACTCACGGACTCCCCGCTCCAGGCCGTCGATATGAACGAGGGGATCGAGGGGGCTGAAATTGACGACGACCGGAAGATCGAGGTCTACCAGAGCGAACCTGAGGTCGAGTCGCTGGCTGAGGCTGAAGAGTGGCTCCGTGACCATGGCGAAATCGACAGCCAGACCATCGGCGAAGTCATCAGAGACCTGATCGACCTGGACGCTGGCGATGACGCTACAGAGATGACCAACGCTGGCGACGAGCTCCTCCAGTATGTACTCAGTCTCGAAGAACTCACCGCCCACACGATCGACGAACTGGAAGCGGACGCTCGCAAGGAGGGATTCCCACAGAAGGCCGACAAGATCTCGACCTACTTCGACGACCTCGAGCGTCTTGGATTCAGAGACGTTCGCGTCATCGAGGATTTCCCTGTCCAGACATTCGTCTACGGCTACACGCGAGGCGGGCGTGAGGAAGATGAGGCCCGGCTGAACGCTTTCTCCCAGAACGCAAGCAGCGGCGATGGAACTCCGATCTTCGTCGATACCTCGGAAACCGAGGCGACGCAGTTCGATCTCGACCCGGCCGCGGTGTTGCTCTGGCTCGCCGTCAATATCCCGGGAACCAGCGACGAAGATGCAGTTCGGGGGAGCATCACGCTTCCCGAGGTCCCGGAGAATCCGGAAGAGCCCGATATCGAGCGGGCCCAGGCTGCTATCGAAGACCTCTCAGAGGCCGAACAGTGGGCTTTCCTGCTGAATCACCTCGACCCCGTAGACCAGTATGGCCGGTTCGACACCACCACTGACGACACCGTCGAGGGGCAGGTGACGAAGTACGTCTTCGAGATGCTGCACACGCTCTCGCACATCCTGCTGAAGCAGGCAAGCACCATCAGTGGATTCGATCGGACAAATCTGAGCGAGTTCCTCTTCCCGCGTGCCCTGTCGCTGATGATCTACACCAACAACCGCGAGGAGTTCAACATCGGTGGGATGACCACCATGGTCGAACAGCAGCTGGACGATCTCCTCGGGCAGGCGAAAGCACATGGAAACGAATGCATGATGGACCCGGTGTGCTCACAGCGCGATGGGGCCTGTCTATCCTGTCTCCATGTGAGCGAGATCAGCTGTTCGTACTTCAACCAGGTCCTCTGTCGGGACTACCTCTTCGGCAGTCGGCCAAACACTGGCCGGTCTATCGAGGGCTTCTGGCGACTGTAACGAGCGGCAAGATATCCACCCCCTTTCGCACGATGGTTGAACACCGATCGACGACCGACCGACTGCTCGCAATCGCGGATATTGTCGACCAAGAGGACGAGCTCATCGATGAACTGGAGGGGCTCTTTCTCCTCGCCGCTGGTCGCTCGCAGTGGCTATCTCCCGCCGCAGTAGCACGCGATACGCGTCTGAGCCGCGAATCCGCGACTGATCTGTTCCGACAGCTGCTCGAGTGTGGCGCCGTCGAGCGGGAAAGCTATGATGCCGAAATCGTGGAAGCACGCTTCACTATCCACGGCACTCAGATGCGGGAGATATTCGACCGGACCCGTGAAGCAATCAAGATCGTGACCGCTCATCGTGACCGTGTGCCTACCACAGCGGTAACGCCGCTGGTCACGTTTCCCGACGATCCAGCGTTCAGTGATACGACAGCAGCCTCCTTCGGGATGGACGGCCTGCTCTCGACGCTCGCGACCCAAGTGAAACGCTGTGAGAGCGAGATTGTTCTGCTATCTCCGTTTTTCGAGGGCGAGGGGCTCGGTCGACTCGCGGATGTCCTGCTCGATGCCCTCGAACAAGGGATCGACCTGACGATCGTAACGCGGTACCTTACGGACACGCGTTCACATAACTACAGTGTCATCAAGTCGTTCGTCGACCGTGCTGCTGAGCGCGGTGTTTCTGCAGAAATTTCGCTCGTCGATTACACAGTCTGGGATGATAGTGTGCCAACCGAGGAGCGGAGACAGAACGGAGCGAACCCTCGATTCACCCTTCACGCGAAAGTGATGCTGTTCGATTCGGATGCAGCGTACGTCGGGAGCGCCAACGTCACCGACTACGGCTTCGACCGGTACCTCGAACTGGGCGTCTTACTGGAAGGCGCGAAAGTAGCTCCGTACCGCGATCTCTGCAGGTTCTTGCTCGAATCAGAGGGAGCGGTCTCAATCTCTCTCTGAAGCGCGATGGTCTCCAGAACCCGATAGTGCGCTAGGTGATTGGTCCTTAGAATCGCCTGAGGCGGGTCTACCCGGCATCCGGTGGGAAAGTACTAATTACGTGGAAGATACCCGGTACAGTATAGCTGTCGCACCCCGCCTGACGGGGCCCTCGCTAGCCATCAATGACGGACTCAACCATTTACCGGACGAATCGTGATCT
Organism: Halosimplex yunnanense; assembly: GCF_054504345.1. Classification (NCBI taxonomy): domain Archaea; kingdom Methanobacteriati; phylum Methanobacteriota; class Halobacteria; order Halobacteriales; family Haloarculaceae; genus Halosimplex; species Halosimplex yunnanense. Next base: position 348,479 of record NZ_JBTJEL010000034.1, read on the forward strand.
GTTCTCGAATCATTACCTTAACGATCATCTCCGCGAAACCGAACCATGGAACGAGGTTCCTGATGCGGAGGTGAAAGCGGCCTTCAAAGAGATCAGTGGCCTCCTCGACGACAAGGGCGACCGTGTCGAGGACTACAACGAGGCCCAGCTTGAGCGAAACCTCATCCGTCCGATTTTCGATATCCTCGGCATCTCCTTCGAGATCGAGGAGACGGTCATGCGGAATGCTCGACGGCCGGATTACGGATTCTTCCCGGGAGAGGAGGCTGCCGATAAGGCGTTCGACCGTGAGAACTTCTATGAGGAGGCCATCGCGGTCGCTGACGCGAAACGATGGGGTCGAAAGCTCGACACCCGGGGTGAGGAAAAGCGAGACTTCGAAAACCCGAGCTACCAGATCCACCGCTATCTCCAGGAGACGCCGGCCCAGTGGGCAGTCCTTACGAACGGAGAGAAGTGGCGACTCTACTACGGACCAACGAGCCACCGCTTGGACTCGTTCTACGAGATCGACCTCCCGAAGCTCCTCGACGCCGTCAACGAGGATGGAGACCTTGAGGCGTTCAAGGAGTTCTACCTCTTCTTCCGGCAGGGCGCGTTCCTTCCAGACCAGTCGGGTGATTGCTTCCTCGACGATGTGTACGACGAATCGAGCGTTTTCGCCGAGGAGCTCGGTGAGGACCTGCAGGAAAATATCTACGAGGCGATTCGCGTCCTCGCAGAGGGCTTTCTCGATACCAACGACGACTTGGGCGAAGAGGATCTCGACCTGATCCATGACAGTTCGCTCATCTATCTCTACCGGCTCATCTTCGTACTCTACGCCGAGAGTGAGGGTCGGAACCTTCTCCCAACGGACAACGAGATCTACAGCGCCAGCTACAGCCTGAACGAGCTCAAACAGATCGTTGTCGAAAATCGGAGCAAGACCCAGCAGGAGTACCAGTCGTGGCAGACGAACCTCTGGGACCGGCTCGAGGAGCTGTTCGTCCTCATCGACCAGGGGAGCCAGGGCCAGGGAATCCCGAAGCAGGACCTCTACATCCCCGCGTACAACGGGGGGCTCTTCCGCACGGATCCGGACGAGGACGACAGCGTCGAATCCCAGTTCCTCTCGGAGTACGAGGTCGGTGACGCCTACATCGCGGAGGTCATCGAACTCCTCACGCGACACGAGGCCTCTGAAGGCCAGGGGAAGGTCTTCGTGGACTACTCCTCGCTGGACGAGCGGAACCTCGGCTCCATCTACGAGGGGCTGCTCGAGTACAAACTGGCCGTCGCCGACGAACCCCTGGCCGTTGATGACGGTGAGTACGTCGCTGCCGGTGAAGACGATACAGTCACCATCGAGACGGGAGAGGTCTATCTCCGTACTGACGACGGAGAACGAAAGGCGACGGGGTCGTACTACACGCCCGAATACGTCGTCGAATACATCGTCGATAAGACGCTCGGACCGCTCGTGGAGGAGATCCGGGCGGACCTCGTATCCCAGAGTGCAGATACGACTCACAGCCGTGACGGCGGATTCGCCGAGGAGTTTGCCGAGCAAATTTTCGATCTCACCGTGCTTGATCCGGCAATGGGGAGCGGTCATTTCCCGGTCAACGCTGTCGACTATCTTGCCCGCGAAATCATCGACGCCCAGGAACGCCAAGACCGACAGGCGCTCGACACCGAAGGCGAAGAAGTCCGTTCCCCGCGGACGGAGGAGGGGGAGCTGCGGGACATCAACTGGGCACGCCGGAAAGTCGCTCAGCGCTGTATCTACGGCGTCGACGTCAATCCGCTCGCGACCGAGCTGGCCAAGGTCTCTCTCTGGCTGCGGACGCTCGCGGCCGAGCAACCGCTTGCGTTTCTTGACCACCACCTCAAAACAGGTAACTCGCTCGTCGGGAGCGACATCGAGGACGTGCTGTCCAACGGTGATGACGAAACTACGGAAGACGGTCAGCTAACACTTCAGGAATCGCTCGACCACACGCGAAAGCGCGCAATGGAGCACGTCACCAATCGCTTCCAGGACCTGCTCAACATCGACAACGAGACGCTGGAGGATGCAAAGGAGATGGAGGCGGTTTACGATGACGTGCGCGATGACCCACTCTACAAGAAGCTCCTCGCGATGGCTAACGTCCACACCGCCGATACGTTCGGGCTTGATGTACCTGATGACGTTGACGAGCGAATGGCTAGAGCGCTACACAGTGAGTCGTGGGAGAACATTGAGGGGCAGGACTGGTTCAAGAGCGCGCAAGCGATGGCCGAGGAGGAACGCTTCTTCCACTGGGAACTGGAGTTCCCGATGGCGTTCTACGACCAAGACGGAGAGCGAAAATCGGATGCTGGGTTCGACGTGGTGATTGGGAATCCGCCGTATATCCGGATCCAAAATGTTCGTGAGTCGTCTCCAGAGACAGTCTCATATATTAATTCACAATATCAAACACCCCATCAAAACTATGATCTAGCAGTACCCTTTACAGAGCTTGGATATGAACTCCTGAGACCAAGCGGCCGATTCGGATATATAGAGACGAAGAAATGGCTTCAATCTGAATATGGTGAAAATCTACGAGAGTATCTTTCTGATAATAAGGCAGTCCACACCTTAGTTGACTTCGGCGACGAGCAAGTTTTCCCGGGGGTTGATACATATACTGTCATTTTATTCCTTGAAAAATCTAAAGAAGGGAATTTCAGATACACAAAGATTAACCAGCTATTGGGAAAAGTTGAACAGTTTCAGGATATTCCGCAGTCTGGGACTCTAAACCGGGAGGATATGTATAGCTATGAAGAATCCTATGACAATATCGACTCGCGTCCGTGGAAGTATGTGTTGCCAGGCGAAAGGGAAATATTAGATAAACTGAGTGAATTTCAGACAGTTGAAACCGTTGTGGACAGCACATTTGTTGGACTGCAAACGAGTGCTGACTCTGTATATATCGTGGAGGCCCTCGAAGAAGGAGACAAATATATACAAATATTTTCTGAAGAGCTGGAAGAGACGGCAAGAATAGAAAAGGAAATCACAAAGCCAGTCCTCCGAGGGAAAGATATGGAAAAATGGACGATAGCCAATTGTAAAAACCGCGTTATTTTCCCATATTCGGTGGATGCAGGGTCTGGTGATTACGAAATCTTATCAGAACATAGTATACGTTCCCAGTATCCGAAGTGCTGGGAGTACCTCCAAAAAAATAAAGAGAGATTGATGAACCGCGCTGATATAGACAGTAAGACGTGGTGGGCATACCCCTACCCCAAAAATCTTGAAAAATTCGAATCAAAGAAGCTGATGACTCAAGTTCTATCTGATTCTGCGTCATTTTCACTGGATCGTGAGGGTACTTATTCTTTTGTAGGGGGTGGCACCGCCGGGGGTTACGGGATGACTGTTGATGAAAAGAAAATACGATATGAGGCACTATTGGGCTTAATCAATAGTAACCTTCTAGACTGGATGCTCAAAAAGGAGAGCTCCCAGTTCAGAGGGGGATATTATTCATACGCAAAGAGATATCTTGAGAAACTACCTATTCTACTAGAAGGGCTGGATAACCATCCATCAAACAGCGTTAATCCGCAAATTGACCGTAGCAAAACTGTTGAAGAAATACTCTCAACAAGGGTTGCTAGTATTGTTGATAATGTCCGTGCAAGACGGAAGCTAAACCTCGATCTCCTCGAATACCTCAGCAACTACGCCAAAGGTCCCAATCTTCCCGATATCGGTCTCTTCCAGCCAACAGGCACGAACATTCTCGACGCCACCACAGAAGACTACGAGAAACTTCAAATCGAACGCGCCCACACAAAACGCGATGGACAAACCGTCACAGTCGAGGCGACAGCGCGCTACAAGCCCGAAGACGAGGACGAGTTCGAAACCGACACCTACGGCTATACGGAGACAGACTTCTTCGAAGCTTTCACACTCACAGACTTGACTGACGAGGAGGCTACACTGGTCGAGGCGTTTGTCCCCGTCGCCGTCGAAGAAGAGATCGGTGGTTTCCGGGACAACGCCACGAAGAATATCTCCCTGATCGATCGCTTGAAGCAGGTCACCCTGCCCGACCCCGACGACGTGGCCGACGATCTCCGGCGCTACATCGAGACGAAGGAGCGCGCTAACGAACTCGACGAAAAGATCGAGAAGACTGACCGGCTCATCGACGAGATCGTTTACGATCTCTATGATCTGACTGACGAGGAGATCGAGATCGTTGAGGAAGCAGTGGAATAGCAACCACCATTGAATTAATGGTTATTTGTCCAATTATTGCGAAACACTGATCAATGACTGGAGCGGAAGAAGATATCTGCGAATTGCTGTCGGAGGCACACATACCACATGAAGAGGTCGTAGAACATTCAGATCATATAGACAAACTCATCGAAATTGGGGAGCAGCTGCTAAAAGTCTCTGGTGTCGATGACGAGAAAATATATCGAAATGTAACGTACGATGTTCCTGGGCCTATCACAGCTGAGTCAGGTTGGGGAGAGATTGAAGTCGACATTGTAACTTCGAGTACAATATCCAGCGCTCCGCACGCTGCAATCTACGCTACAATAGATTCAGAATCAGATGGGATGGCACGCTACTCGGACGGGCTCGCATACGGCAATCAGCTACTACTGGGTACATGTGGTACGTCAACTGGTGCAAATATAGACGTGCTTCTTTCAAATGAGTATATTGCCGTCAGTATTGCCACGTCTGACAAGGCCAGCGCGCATGATTTGAGAATTTGCCCATTTGACGAAATTACTGAGCAATTTTATACGGAACTCGCTGAGTGGTTGTCTCCGCCGGATTCATATCCGTCTAGGGACCCAGGCCCGCTTCCTTCCACAATCGAAACGTGGAAGAATCATATTCCCAGCTATGAGAGACAGCGATACCCCGATCTTTTCGAGACATCAACGAATGAAGAATACTCCGCAGGGACTGACCCAAATCAATCAGAGATAGACGACTACTCGTCTACTCATCGTCTACCGAGCGAAATATCTACCCAGCACTACGAGCTCGATCTAGAAGAGTACAGAACGGAACTCAAGACCGCTGAAGGGGCAGAAACCTCCGCAGAAAAAGGGGGACTCGCTCGAAGAGTTCTCAACCGTCCTATTCTCTGGTCTGAACATGATCGAGGTGAGGGAAAGGAATCTCCGGACTAAAACCGGAGAAATCGACATAGTGTTGGAGCATACTGGATCCGAGACAAGGACACTATTCGACTCATATACCCGATTCATCCTCGTAGAGTGCAAAAACTGGGCAGGAAAGACGCCAGCAGAAGAGATCAGAAAACTCCAAAATAAAATGGCAGGGGTTGATTCTGACTTGGGGTTCTTCGTGACGACTAGTCAATTAACCGGTTATCAGTCAGATACTGATGCTTCTAGGCTGGCAAACAAATATTGTGGTACTCCCCGTATTGTCACGATAACGCCTGACGAACTCGATCAGATCTCTGCCGGAGTATCTCTCTACGAAATAATCGATGAAAAGCTATTCAGACAGCGCTTTGACTCTTATTAAGATGGTTTCGAGCCTGCCTCTTCTCTCGGACAGTACGTCTGTTTCCACTCGTCTGAAGCTCATTTGATTTTAACCGCGCTGTACAATGCCTATTTGATGGTATGTAGTAATATTCGGTTGGGGGATGAAGTCGTAACTGACAGGAAAGAGCGAGAATGAAACCAACTAATGAAATGATTTGAAGTTGGAGATCAGGTTCGGATCGATATTCCTGATGAAGATGATCCCGATTATGAGCGCCTGCATCGAAAACACGGGACAGTTATTGAAATATTCGAGGATGATGCCGGCCAAGAAACAGGAGATCCACGCGATTCGTATCTATTCAGGATTGAAATCGATGATGGCACAATTGAATCCCTTCGATGGAGAGATCTCCGACCAGCCGTAGACGGATAAACACAACTCGCATGGGAAATGGATCCCGTGGTACGCAGGGGATAGACTTTGGTTGCGTTGCTCTTGGTTTCAAAGGCATATACATTAAGTTCATACACCACATTTGGACTCAGCAGTGTCCGATTGCGCATGCGGCTTCGAGGTTGGTGATCGAGTAAGCTTCGCGGGCGGCGAAGGAGAACTCGTGAAGGCCACCCACCGACCGTCCGGGAATTGTCTGCTTCACATTCTGCCCGACGACGATGACTCGAAGAAACTCCCTGCTGCAGTTGTTGACCCGATAGACAGTAGCGATGCGCTGCTAGAGAAGGGGGAGTTCGACGACCCGGAGCGGTTCTACCTTCGTGCCCGGGCGGCCGAACTCGATCTCGCTCATCGGCAAGACCGATTCGTCGCACTCGAAAACAACCGAATCGACATTGCCCCTCACCAGGTAAAGGCTGCACACGAGATCCTCACCTCTTACGACCATCGCTACCTCATCGGTGACGAGGTGGGCCTTGGGAAGACGATCGAGGCAGCGATCGTCATCGAAGAACTCGCCGCCCGCGGGCAAGCTGACCGCGTACTCATCGTTGCCCCTGCGCCGCTCACAACTCAGTGGCAAGAAGAGCTCAGGGAGAAATTCGACACGAACTACGTCATCTACGACCGTGACTACGTCGAGGCGAAGAAAGACGCCTATCCTGCCGAGAACGTCTGGTCGCACGAAGACCGCATCATCACCTCCATCGACTTTGCCAAACAGGAGGACATGCTTTCGGCTCTGAAGAACGTCCAAGACGACTGGGACATCGCGCTTTTCGACGAGTCTCATCACCTCACTGCTCGCCGTGAGGGAAAACGTGGGGTTGAAAAGACCGACCGCTACCGGGTGGGTGAGGCGGTTTCCGAAACTTCCGACGGACTGCTGTTCCTCACTGGGACCCCGCACAATGGGAAGCGTGATCAGTTCTACTTCATGATCTCGCTACTCAATCCCTATCGGTTCCGCGACGAGCACGATGTCGATAAAGAGGGACTGCGAGACCTGATGATCCGTCGGTTGAAGGACGAAATGTACGAGGCCGACGGGTCGTCGATGTTTCCTGAGAAGAACATTCAGACACTCCCGGTCGAGTTTACAGAGGAGGAACGGCAACTCTACGATGATATCACGGAGTATATCACCGAACACTACAACCTCGCCAGCCAAGAGGAAAACGACGCTGCGGGGTTCGCAATGGTCCTCTACCAGAAACGCCTCGTCTCCTCGATCTACGCGATCCAGCAATCACTCAAGAATCGGATGGAGTCGATCAAGGCCGGTGGTGCCGACCCAGGCAATCTTTCTCCAGTCACGAAAAGCCTGCTCGATGAGTATCGGGAAGACTCCGAGATGCTCACGGAGGCACAGCGCGAGCACGTCGAAGAGGAGCTTGGTGGCGCCGTAGTCTCTAATGATCCGGACAAGATCGAAGAAGAGCTATCGATAGTCCGGGACCTCTACAACCAGGCAAAGGCCATCCAAGTCGACTCGAAGGCAGAACGACTGCGGGAGTACGTCGATGGGATTCTGGAAGAGGATCCTGACGAGAAAATCCTCATCTTTACTGAATATACAGACACGCTCGAATATCTCAAGGGGAGAGTGTTCGGAGACAGGGATATTGCGGAGATTTATGGCGACCTCTCCCAGTCGCAGCGCCAACAACAGTTCAAGAAGTTCGAAGGGCCTGCCAACGTGATGCTGGCAACGGACGCCGCGCGGGAAGGACTGAACCTCCAGTTCGCCCACATCATGGTGAACTACGACCTGCCCTGGAACCCGACACGGATCGACCAGCGTATCGGACGCCTCCACCGCTACGGCCAAGAGGAGACTGTCGAGATTCGAAACCTGTTCTTCAAAGATACCCGAGAGAGTATCATTCTCGAACGGCTTCTAGAGAAGATCGACGAGATCGAGGAAACCCTCGGAATGAGCTCGGATGTTCTCGGGCTCGTACTCGAAGATGTCGATCTAGAGGAGCAGATCATGTCCGCACTCGCAACTGGTGAGAATCCAGAAGCCGTCGTCGACGATCTCGAGACCATCGTGGAGGATCAAGAAGAGGCCGTCCGTCGCGTCGACGAAGAACTCCTCATTCGGGACAAGTTTGACCTGAGCGAGGAAGACCGGGATATCCTCGATATCGTCGAGGAGAGTACTACTGATACGGTCAGTGACGAAGACATCGAGTATCTCGTCAGAACCGTCTGTCGGGAGTTTGGTGGGGCCCTCGAAAACGTTCATCCCGGCCCCGCAGAAGACGGTGATGAGGTATTTGACTTAGTCGTTCCTGAGCGAGTCACTAGTGAGGATGTCGCAAGTAGATATGACGGTGCAACCTTCGACCGCAAGAACGCGCTTGTAGACGAGACGCTTGAATTCATCACACTCGACCACCCTGTAGTTCGGGCAATGATGTCATACTGTCTAGATACAGATGCTGTCGGTGGACAGACGGCTGTCCTCACTGGAGGGAAGGAACTGAAGACGCCGGGACTCCTCTGTCACTACCGAATTGGCTATCTCTCGGGCACGGGTGATACGGTGACTGAGAAACTCGTGAAGGTCTACGTCACCCCTGATGGCGCGACTCAGACTGAAAATATCCACATTACGGGTGGGCTGCCAACGTCAGCTATCGATGGACATCCTTCAATTGGCACTGTGACCGCGCAGGTTGAACAGCTCGTCTCGAAAGCAGATGATATGGCACGGGAGCTTGTTGATGACCTCGCACAGGAAGCACGCGAAGACCGAGAGCGAGAGGTTCGTATTCGTCGAGATCATGCCAAGAACTACTTCGAGTACCGGATGGAAGATCTCGAAGAGCGAATCGAGCAGTTCGAAAGCCGCGACCGTACGGGCGAGGATATGAGCGCAGTACTCGCGAAGCACCGTAGCGAGCTTGCCGAATTACGAGAGCAAAAAAATGCAGAGATGGCCCGGCTTGATGGAAAGGAACAGGTCGTTCCCGACGAACCCGACCTCGTGAATATGGCCGTCGTCGTCAACGCCTTCAAGAACTGATCACGGTTCCGAACGACTTTCGTCATTCCCGTTCTTCCGTTCGCACAATGGATTCGCGACCATCTGCGATCGATCTCTTTTGTGGGGCTGGGGGGCTCACTGAGGGACTCCGACAGGCCGGCTATGACGTACGATGGGCGATCGACGATGACGAGTCTGCGGTTGAAACCCACCGTGAAAACCACGGCGATTACGCTATTCAGGCGGATATCTGTGAAACCGACCCTGCAGAAGATGGACCCGATATCGATCCAGGAGATCTCGACCTCGTTGCCGGGGGACCACCCTGCCCATCATTCTCTACGATCGGTCGTTCAAAGCTCGGTTCTCTTGAGGATCGTTCCGTCGACGAGGACGATCGGAACGTTCTGTATCTTGATTTTCTCCGCTATGTCAAGCATTTCCAGCCACAGGCGTTCGTGATGGAAAATGTTCCCGGGATGCTGACCGACACAGTCATTGTCGAGTCAGATACAGTCCAGGAGTCTCTTCCGACTGGGGCAGGACAGGTGGTTGAACAGTTTCCGGTTGGTGAGGAGGTCCCTGTTCCGGAAATCATCCTTAAGGAAATGAGGGGGCTAGGATATACTGCAGACTGGTTCCTCGTCGACGCAGCGAAGTTCGGCGTTCCTCAGCATCGAGAACGGCTCTTCTTTATCGGCCGACGAACAGGAGAGACTCTACCGGAGTTCAGCCGGTGGTTTACCCACCGAGAGCCGACCGATCGAGAGAAAGACCAGCAGATGCAGGTTCGGGCAGAACTGAGAGATGACCATGATGAATCCCAGGAGACGCTTGAAACTGGTTCATCTTCTGTTCTCCCTTCCTTTGAGCCCGATCGGGACTACAGACATCCCTACCTCACGGTTGCAGACGCGATTATGGACTTGCCGCCGATTTCCCCCAAGGGGGAGATGCCACCGAACCAAGCGACTGAGTACACGCTTCCTCCCGTCTCCCCGTATCAGGAATGGGCTCGAGACATCGAGGATGGCGAGAAGTGGGAAGAGCAGCCTCTCCGTGACCATGAGGCCCGCTGGCACAATCATCTCGACCTCTCTATATACAAGCTGCTTGGTCACGGCGTCGGATGGAACATCGGTCAGGTAAGTACTGGGCTCCAGCCATACCGCGATGACGTTTTTTCTGATAAATATAAGAAGCAGAATCCTGCGGAACCGGCGTCGACGATCATCGCACATATTCAGAAGGATGGGCACATGTTCATCCACCCAACGGAGGCACGGTCGCTTTCTCCTCGAGAAGCGGCTCGTCTACAGTCTTTCAAAGATACATACTGGTTCCCAGAGGCCCGAACAAGCGCGTACCGTCTGATTGGAAATGCAGTACCGCCTCGGCTCGGGGAGGCAGTCGGTGTTGCGGTTCGGAAGACAATTCTTTCAGATGGACGCACACCGAATTTCGAGTGAATCGCGATGAATCACTCAACGACCTGCGGTCGCTTGATGATGAGTTCCTGTTCTTCGCCGACCCACTCGTCGAGTTTCTGCTCGAGATACTCGATGGCCTCGCAGTGTGTGAAGATACCACGGTCGAGAAGGTCGCCAGCGATATCTTTCAGCGCCCGGAACTCTCCCTGCGCGAACCCGTCGCCGACTGGCTCGCCGTCGTACCACCGGACGGTCCTGAGTGCCCCATTGCCGACTGTGGGTGCAGTTCCGACTGTAGCACAGTCGTACTTCAGGCCAAATCAGTGGGTTCGGTAGGCGGTCACCTCGAAGTCGCTGTTTACGACGTAGAACGCTTCGTGATGCAGGAAATCCAGCTGGTCGGTGATAATCTCCTCGAGTGTGAGCCGAGTCGCCCACGGATCGATACCGAATGGAAGCGACGGTGACTCACGGCCGTCTAGAGCGTCCTGAATCGCTGTCTCAGTCGCGGCTTCAAGGAGCTGGGTAGATGGATTGGCTCGTTTCGTTCGGTTGATCACCACCGAACGTCGTCTCGCTGCTGATGTCCTGCTTGAGCCTGAGATGCATCCCACCCCAGTGGTGTAGTGACAATTGTAAGTCCGATCCGGCCACTCGTAGGCGATGAGTGCACGATGTCCCATTGGTACTCGCGAGGGATTCAGTAGTGTCCCCGCACCCCTCAAGGGGCGAGACAATACACGACAAGGGACTATCTCCAGACACTAGCTTCGTACCGGAGCAATCCACCGAACTGTTTAGCTGCGCGCAGACACGAACACGGAGCGGAGGTTGGGGTGGGACGGTCCGGTGCCGAACAATGGAGATACTTTGTTTAGACGAGATATTGGCATGATCTGGCAAACTGGCTTGGACGATTTCTACTATCTGGGAGATATTTAGAGATCTACGATCACGAACCTGCTAGAGTATTGTGAACCCTCGTAGCGCTTACGAAGCTCGAATCCACCGACGTTTAGAGTTTCTGAAAATGGTCGCAAATATATTACCATAGATACGATTCATCGTATTCATGGAGAGTTCCATTAGAAAGACTTCTTTGCCCGAAACAGCGCCCAGTAGCGAATCTCCACTCACTCTACATAGTCAGTTGGTGACAAAGGAGCGCGGTGAGCCTGTCGATCCCCCCATCGTGATCCCAGCTCTGCAGCGAGAGTTCTGTTGGGACCGCAAACAGATCACCACTCTTTTTGACTCGCTCCTTCGCGGGCTCCCGATTGGATCGCTCCTGCTATGGCACGTTACTCGGGATTCACTCGCGGAGACGGAGGCGACCTACGAGTTCATCCAACGCTACGCGAACAGCTCGAAATTCCCTGCCTCGAAATGGACCCAATCAAACGACCGCAGGTACGTTCGAAATACGAGTGCGAAACTCGATGACGGTCGCATCAATGCTCCGGTTCAATTCGCACTCGACGGTCAGCAGCGGCTCACTGCACTCTTGATCGGCTTGTCCGGACGGTTCTACAAGCACAAAAAGAATCACAAATACCGAAAATGGGATTCCTACACTCCGATGCGGTTGTGTTTGGACTTACTTTCCGACCCGAACGCTGAGCGCGATGCACAGGATCACCACTACCAGTTCAAGTTTCGTGACGAGAGCTACGGTCGTCTCTCCGACAATGAAAAAGAGTACTGGTGGCCCGTCGAGGAGTTCCGTTCAATTATCAACGACGACACGACCGACAATGCGGGAATCGACCGGATCGTCAATGAGGTAATCTCCGAACGTTCAGTCGACGAACCGTCGGCCGACACAGTTGAGTCGAACGTCCGCGCGAATTTAGAACGCCTTGCGAAGACACTTACAGACGATACGCGACTCCAGTACGAGCGAGTCACGGGGATGGACAGCGAAACCGCCGTAGAACTCTTTGTCCGACGAAATGACGCCGGTGAACCGCTCGGGAATGAAGATATCGCCTTCTCGTTGATGTCTGTTTATTGGGACAATGTCGACACACTCGATATCGATAGTCCGAAAGAGGCTATCGAGGAGTTCAATACCGGATTGAGTCAGCAGTTCGGCGCCTATGGATTCGGGTTCGGTAAGCGGTTCACGATCCGAGCCCTGCTTACGCTCGCTGATGAGGAGCCGTCGTTCCGTCGACGCAACTTCTCTCCTGCCACAATGGAGAAAACCGGAAAAACATGGGAAAACTCATCGTTCCAGCGCGCTCTCAAAGACGCGTTTACTGTCATCACAGAAGATCTCCGGCTCAGCAGTAAGTGCCTCACATCGAAAACCGCAGTGCTTCCGATCTGTTATTACTTTCATCGTCATCACAAGAATGGTGGAACAGAACTCCCAACCGATCTGGTCTACCAGTTCGATCGCTGGCTGTGTGCGACGGTGTTCAACAACGTGCTGGAACAAGGACCGAAGCAGGTCTTAGAGCCCGCACAGGAGTTGATCGAGAAGCACTATCCACGATTCCCGACGACGGAGTTGCTCAACACAATCGAACGTGAGGACGATTCATTCGAATTGACCTACCAGCGACTCAGTACAATTCTTGCAGATACCGATTACCGCGGCAACAGTGCTCGGCTCCACCTTTTCCTATCACGGCTGTATACTGATCGGATTGGAGGTGTCGTTCCTCTAGAAAGGATCCACAACGAGGAAAACAACGCCCAGCCAGTACAAATCGACCATATCTATCCACAGGGTGAGCTCTCCTATGACCCCGAAAGTGATGACGAGGGATCGCTTGCCGATGTCGACGAAGAGGTCCGGGCAACTTGTTCTGAGTATAAGCATTCGCTCGTAAATTTACAGCTGATCCCGGAGAACCAAGAGAAATCTGACCGCAATCCATCTGACTGGCTTGCGCGAGATGACGACCAATTGAGCGAACGGATTGAGCGACACTACCTACCGTTCGATAATCCCGACGACTACGAGTATGCGAGATTCGATGAGTTCTGTCGGAAACGCGGGCGGGCGATCACATACCACTTTTTCCGAAAAAATCGCATTCCGATGTCCGCCGACGAACCAACTCTCGCCAGCACAGAATGAACTCCCTCAGCTCAGTACCCAATTGCTTTATTTCTGCCATATCTATTGGGCCGGTGGTTAGGGTCGTGGCTGCGCGCGCAGGAACGAGCACGGAGCGGTGGGTGGGGAGGCGGGGCCGGGCTGGTTCGGCACCGAATAAAAAGGGAGGGAGAGTCAGCCCGCTACTCGTCCCACCATCGCCCGCGATCCGGGAACTCGATGGTGCTCCAACCAGTGACGGCTACCGAGACGCGGCCCTCGTACCAGCTTTTCTCAACTTGGCGCAACTGGACGTGGTCACCTTCCTGAACGACCTTCGGGTCTGACCGCACCCAACTGGTGAATTTTGTTCGACCGCTGTCGTCTTCGATTAATCCAACTTGCTGAATCCGGGGATTCTCAGCATTCCACAACTGCACCACCTCACCTTCGATGTCGACCGTCGACCGTGGTACTTCCTCGAGTGTCCCGATTGGGACTGGCACTCCGGGTGAGGCGTGCATCTCTTCTTTCACTAGCAACGCTGCATTTAACATATCAACGCCTTCGTTGACCTTCTTTGCAATCCGGTACGCCGCCCCGGCCCTGGAACGTTCGTCGAGTTCGTCTGCAATCTGTGCTGCGCGCTTGTTCACCTCCGCGAGTTGCTCCTTGCTCAACTTGGTCCGTGGATCGGCTGGGGGATCTTCCTGGGCGTAGCGCGTCTGTGACTTCACCACCTCGCGCGTCCGATCCTCGCGATCCGAGGACTGCCGCCTGTCCAGCCGCTGCCGTGTACGTCGAATCTCGGCTTCCCGCGCTCGGAACGTCTCTTCGCCTTCCAGCGTCATGCCCTCCGGCCTGGCATCCGGGTGATTCGTATCGACCTTGCCCTGAATCTCCTGGTCGACCGACCGCCGCAGTTCCGGCTGCTCGTCGACCGCCGCTTCGACTTCTTGTTCATCTGTCTCTCCGTCCGAAACTTTACTATCGAATCGCGTCTCACTAGACATTGGAACTTACCTTGGTTCCGAAGGCGCTCACGGCGCCGCCACCGCGATGCTGCTACATCGCGGTTTTCCGACGTCACCGTCCGACACAGACTCATCTGCGCGCGCTCGCTCGCGCCTTCGGTCGCGCCCTCGGGCGCGACGAGCGCGCGCTGTCGAGGACACAATCATCCAGCACCGCGCGCCGACCCGCCCGGAACGGCGCGGCCAGCGCATTCCCCGTTTCGCCCGCGACGCAACCACGTCCGTCGCGGGTCCCCGAGTTCCGGAAGCCTCCGGAAGTCCGGAACCGAAACGGGAGAAGCGCTGGCCTGCGATATGAAGCGTGAGCGCCGTTCCGGGCGGTAAGCGGCGAGCGGGGCGGGCCGGTAGGAGACACTCGTCCATCCAGCTGCTCCACTCAGGGGAACAACCGCACTCCTGGCGGACTGAAAGGGCGAGGCGGGCTCGCGTTCATGGAGTCGTCTGCGCGGGCACTATCCGCGCGGGCAGTGCGGAGAGCGCGGATATCCCGCGCAGCGACCGCGAGCCCGCCGAGGGCTTTCACCGCTAACCGGTTGCCGCGGTGACTCTCCCTTGGATGCCCAAGTCGCAACTGGAACAACGGACCAACATCATTAGACTTTGATTCCACACACGCCAGTCACAAACCGGGAGACAGCGAGCGGATCCAAAGGATTCAATAAATAAACGAATTTCAGATAACACGTACGCTGCCACGTTGGGACACACACGGTGCAATCGAGGTGCGACAACCGATGGCGAGCGAACCAGACACAGCCGCAACGACTGGTCCCGGTGATGCCGAATCGCCCAGAGAACCACGCCCACTTCCCGTTCCCGTCGACGAGCAGGAACTCGACACGACCGACGACGAGATAGACCCACCCGAACCACGACCCTACGTCGAGATCCGGCCGACGGACACGCCACTCTCGCCACGGGCCGTCGAGCAAGCGATGGAGCAACTCCACGCAACGCTCGAACGCGCGACACAGACACGACTCCGCGACAAACTCCGCGGGCAAACCAAACGACCGAGCGTCGAGTGGCTGCTCGTCGCCGACGGCAACGAAGACACGGCCATCCGCTATCTCGTCGGCATCACCGACGACGAGCGCCACGACGAACTCAAACGGATTCTCCGAACCACATTCCCGAACACCTACGAACTCCAGACGGTCGCGTGGCATCCGAGCGACCTCAGGAGTCTCGCGACACCGACCGATCTCACCGACCTCTACACAGCGGACACCGAAGCAGATTCGTCGACCGACACGGAGACGCCACCGCTGGCCGCTGTCGACTTCCACGGCCACGGCGAGCGTCCCTGTGACTGGCAGACGCCGCTGACGCCGTTCGAGGAACTGACGACCGAGCGGCATCCAAACGACGAGAGCCACCGCCTGCCGCTGACGACCCTCGTCGAGACGATGCGTGACGCCGACGTCCCGGTCGTCTATCAGGCGCTCTGTCGACCCTACAGGGATATCACACCCGACGTCGAAGAGTACCGACTCGCGCTCGAAGACGGCACGGCTACGCTCGGCGGGAAACTCCGGGAAGCGCTGTTCCCCCGCCCGGTCGACGCGGACCATACGTACGACCCGCCCGCCGCCGACCAGGCGCGCATCGACGGCCTCGACGACCGCGAGACCCATCGCACGTTCCAGGTGACCGCTCGTGCCGTCGTCTTCCCCGACGAGCGCGGCCGACCACCCACCGAGATCGCCGAGAGTCTCGCCTCGGCACTCAGTCCACTCGACGGGACAGCCCATCGCGTCGAAGGGAGAGTCGAGACGGACGGCGACGCCGATGAGGGCCCGGGCACGGAATGCTTCGCAGCGCTGTGTGACCGCACGCACGGTCCTGTCGCGTACGAACGGACGTGGAATCGCCTGCGACGCACTTTCACCAGCCCAGGCATCGTCACTACCCCGGCCGAACTCCCGGGCCTGTGCCTGCTCGACGGGGGCGCGCTCACCCACACAGGACAACGGGCAGTCGGCGTCCGCAACCGCGAACGGACGGGGATCGCACTGCCCGAACCGGGGAAGCTCGCCCGCTACCGGCCGCCGGGGATGGCACTCGCCCGGCCGCTCACGAGCGACCGCCAGCCCGTCGACGACCCGCTGGTCTTGCCACCCGACTACCAGCCCCGCCACCAGGTGATCGTCGGCGACACCGGGTCGGGGAAATCCGTCCTGACGATCGGGGCGATGCTCTCGAATCTCGACGCCACCGACGGGCCGGACATCCTCTTCGACTACAAGGGCGGGGGCACCGCCCAGGAGTACCTGCAGGCCCACTACGCGACACGGGGCGACCTCGAAGACGTCCTGTACTTCGACCTGACCAGCGTGCTCCCCGCGTTCTCCTTCTTCGATATCGAACCGCTCCTTGACGCGGGCCTCCCACGCGAAGAGGCCCGCTCGCGGAAGACTGGCCACTACGAGGAGATCCTCCGCAGCACCATGCCCGCCGGCCAGTACGACGACGCCACCGAATCACCCCGCGTCATCCGCAACCACCTGCGGGCACTCTACGACCCTGTCCACGGCGCAGACGCCTTCCCCCACTCCCGCCTCTACGATGCCCTCCAGCGCACGCAAGGCAGTGAGTCGCCACCTTCGGTCTCGGAGGACACCTTCGAACGATACTTCTCGGGCCTGCTCGAACGCGACCGCGACGTCTTCACGAAGATCATGGGTGGGGCCATCTCCCGCGTCGAGACCATCGCCACCGACGCCCGCCTCGCGCCATTGTTCGACCACGTCCCCAGCGAGACTGACCCCAGCTTCGACTTCGGCGAGATCGTCGACGAGGACACCGTCGTCATCTTCGACTTCGGCGGGATGGAAACCCGTGTGAAGCGGACGCTATCGATGGTCCTGCTGTCGAACCTCTGGACCGCGCTCAAGGCCCGCGAGGAACGCACTTCCAGCGATGCGGACAACCCACAGGTCAACCTCTACCTCGAGGAAGCCAAGGACGTCGCCGATACGGAACTGGTCGACACGCTGCTCGCCCAGGGCCGCAGTTTCGACCTGTCGGTCACACTCGGCGTGCAGTTCCTCGAACAGCTGGACTCGCCCGACCCCGCCGACGACACCTACCGTGAGGCACTCAACGAGACGGCCACGTTCGTCGTCGGGAACGTCTCGGTCGACCGCCACCTGCCAGATGTCCTTGCGACGGACGAGATGCCGCCGAGCGAGGTGGAGCGCCGTCTCGGCGCACTCGGCCGCGGAGAGTGGCTCGTCCGCCCGGGTGCGGGCTTCGGCGATGCACCCACCCGGCCGCTGCTCGGGGAGTCGTTGCCAGCGCCACCGGGCCACCCCGCGAGCGACAGCCCGCTTCGGGGCCGTGACCGACGCGAATTCGAGGAGGCGATGGAACGTCTTCAGGCACGCACTGCCGCAGCAGGCGGGATCGAGCTCGGCGAGCCGGCGACGACCGACTTCGACGTCACCGTCGACGACGAGAGCGACGACCTGCCACACGTGGCGACGCTGTTGCCCTACACGAAGCGCTTGCCCGACCCTGTTGAGTACGATACCGAGGCCCACGCGCTGTGCTGTGGGGACTGTGAGACCCGCTACAACGCAACCCTCCGGGGACTGCATCATGCCGTCGAGTGCTGTCACTCGATGGCCGAGGTCGACCCGGACGACGTTCCGATCGTCGACTCGAACCTCACCCGTTCGCCCGCGGACGTCGCCGACGCCGAGTACTCCCCGCAGCAGGTGCTGTTCTTGCAAGCGGTCTACAACGTCCAGCAGCGCGTCTACGAACGCCCCGAGTACGATATCGTCCGCGATTCGATGGCTCGCATCCAGGAGTACGCCGGTCTGGAGGACGACGCCGTCGACGAACTCCTTGAGGACGGCCTGCTCCGGGAGGACACGAACCATCCGCACAAGCTCTATTCGGTGACGCCCGATGGCCGGGACGTCCTGCAGGAGTCGCACAGCCACGGCGTCGCCTACGGCCACGGGCAGGGCGACCTCGACGAGACCGCCCAGCACGTCCTCGGCGTCGAGGTCGCCGTCCGCTGGCTGCGCCAGACGTACGTGAACGACCCGGAGTCCGATGTCGTGACCGTCCACCCGTACTTCGATCTCCGGGAGGGACGCGTCGACGCCGCCGGCTTCTTCGGGGACGAGGACGATGCCGCCGATGCTGCCGACGGGTTCGAGCATCATCGGCTGGATGTCGTCGGCCTCAATGACGACGGCGAGATCGTCGTCACTGTCGAGGTCGAACGCATCAACCACGACACTCGACGCGCAGTACCGGACGACTACGACAAGATGGCTGCCTGTGAGCCCGACGAGGCGATCTGGCTGGCGATGTCGAACACGAAGGCCCACGAGGTCCTCGCCGCGCTCAACGACCCGCTGGAGGGCGAACCCCGCGTCGAGAAGACCTACGCGGAGTCCACACCGGTGACCTCGTTCCGGATCGACGAGCCCGGTTGTACCGACATCTACACGCTCGCGCAACTGCGGAGCGAGATTCTCGAACCGGGCGAGGAGTAGACGATCCGGTGATTCCGGGAACTCGGCTCTCGTCCCACCCGGTGACTGGAACCAATACCCGTCAGACTGGGTTCGTGCTGGGCTCTCGTTGTGTTGGCTGGTGCGGCTTGACGGCCCGTGACTGGCACTCGCTTGTCACCCGCGATCACGACCCCTACCTGAATCGATGCCACGGGCGAGAGCGGGACCTACCCCGTTCACGAATTCTTTTCGGATACCGATCGTGTTTGGATACTTTGGATTAGCCATTCGAGGCAGTTCGGTTTGTAACTCTATGTGATAGGTGTCGATCGTGGTTGCATCAGTAGTTCACGGACCATCGGGTGGAGTGGGTGACACCCGAACGAGACAAGTATGACAGTCTCAGGATAAATTTGGTACTTCTCGGGCCGCAGTGCGATCGAGCACACGGAGTGCTTGGCCGTCAACCGGGTGCACCTGAGCGGCTTCGTCACCCGCCCACCCCGCGTGAGCGCGTCGATCGGGAGGAACACCCGGTTCAGATCCCGGAATTCGGCGCCGACAACTCGGCCACAGCACCGCTACAATATGGATAGCTGGAGCGGAGCGGGGGGAGTACACTGGTGAGTGGTTGGATTTTTCAGGGGGTATCACAGCGCCGAATAGTGGAGATTTCGCCATCGAACGGCCACCAGACGTGGAGATTCACTTCGGTCATTGCCGAGGAGAAATATCAGTATTCGTTTGTCAGTATTCGGTACGTCGTCTCCACCCCACCTGCACCCCGGGTTTTACCCCCAATCTCGACATTCTCTTTCTCGTACTATTACGCACTCCAGCCCCGGTCGTCGACGCGTTCGCGGTGGTTTTCACGGGATGCAGCCGCAGTCGTGGGTCGGCTGGGGCTGGTCCCCATATGATGGATTGTCTAGGCGAGTGATCGGTACTCTCACATATATTGTAGCGGTCGGTTCGTACACCTGTATCGTCAAGAAATCGGAGTAATGTCTGTTTAGGACCGATATTTTTCGATTTAAACGGGGTTGGATACGAAAGGATGGCGTCGTCTTAATCTGAAGCTATTGGTGGGTATTTTCAGTTTCAACCGGTGCTATCCGACCCTATATAGAAGGGTAATATATTTGTTAATCTTGTCCCTCGGTGGCGTCCCAACCAGTCGATACTATACGGGAGATGAATTTCGGGATCGAAATCGGAACCAGAGGAATGATAAAATAACTGGCCAAAATCGAAGAATACGAGATCCAATGTCTTCAAATCTTATTCGGGTTGGAATTATAACACAAATTACTATTTCACTACCCTCCGATAGCTAGATCACGAGCCGGCATTTTATCGGTCCACAGGATCAGTCGGTCCATCGTCAATAAGTGAGCAAAATCGCTTCGCACTGACCCCGCCGTGATCGGTTCGTTGTAGTACTCGGTGCCGAAGGTTGTTCTCCATATGTATTAAATAAGTAATGGTTCTGGGGATTGAGCCAATTACTGTTGCAACACCAATGAGCCGGTCGGGTTCCCAGGGTGAGAGAGTTGTCTGCCTCGTTTTCAATATGGAGGGACGGCAAGAGTCGCTCGAAAAGCGGGGACGGTCCACGCGAGTTCAGATCGCCCTGCTGTAGAATTGTCGTAACCCGATAGTTCACCGCCGCGGTACCACCACCGACCCGCAACGGGGTCGGCTATTCGAACGAATTCCACTCAGTTTCAGTGCCGAGGATTTCCGCGAGCGAGGTGACCATCGATTGTAATTCGTCGATCTGTGCCTGCTGGTGCTCGATAACGTCCTGTAACTCGGCGATGTCCGTTTCAGTCTCGTCGTACTGTTGGTTGATGTCGTCGACGGCCTCGGAGTACTTCTCCATCGCCTCGGAGAGATGGGCGATGTCCTCGTCCGTTGCTAGCCCGTGTTCGTCCGGCTCACGGAGCATCTCTCTGTGCGTGACGATGGCGTCGGACACGCTCTCGCTTCCCTCCGGAAGCGCGATTTTCAGTCCGTTCGACGCTGTTGCGTTCTTGCTCGACGACTCGCCATCGGATTCAGCGGCCTGCTCCTGTTCGGGTGTATTCGAGTTCGACGGTTTACTGCTCATGTGAAAACAGGGGGGTCGCAATAGCATAAATCATCGTCAGACATATGATTTGAGGATGAAAGGACACGATCGCCTTCCACTATTTCGTGCGTCATCGGTCCTCTTCAGGTGGGCGAGATGCCGATTGTGGCCGTCGAGTACTACATCATCTGGTGAATCACTTGAGGAAGTCCCGAAACACCCGGTCTTCCCCGCCTGTGGAATCTGGTGTGGTGTATTGAAAGTCTGAAACGAACAGCCTTTTTACAAGGAACCAGATCTGGAGGAGAGTGCTTCAATCGAGCCAGAGCATCCGCTTAGGGCAATTCCTTGCGACCGGTCCGGACGCACTCCCAGCAGCGGAACTCACCGAGACACCCCTCGCAGTCCTCCCCGACTCGTCTGAATCACCTGTTCCACTGCGTTGGTCCGTCACTTCCTCAAAGTCCGACAGCGTCGTGGACGAGTCGAGTCGTCCACCGTCCGCGACGACGGACGCCAGTCGCCAGCCTCGACACAGTCCGAACAGTACAGTCCCGCTTTTTCTGACGGATAATACTCGAATTCTGTTCCGCACCGAGTAGATCTTCACAGAATGCATAGATGTCGTACTCGATGCCAAGGCTCGGAGAAAGCGTCGGATATCGTCGTGCCCTCGTAGAAGACTGCGGCAGGTTCGACCAGAAAGCAGGTGGTTTAGTCGCTCTGGGACGACTCCGGCAGGACGGAATTCCGGGCGACAGACCGTTCAACGCGCTCTGGGAGTTCAGTTACCTGACCCGTCTGTATCTGCCAGAGTGCGGCGTAGAGGCCATCGTCCTCCAGTAGTTCGTCGTGTGTGCCCCCCTCGACGATGCGACCGTCTTCGACGACCAAGACCCGGTTGGCATTCTTAATCGTCGAAAGTCGATGAGCGATCGCGATCGTGGTTCTGTCGGTAGTGAGTTCTTCCAGCCGTTGGCGTATCAACAGTTCCGTCTCGGTATCGACACTCGCCGTAGCCTCGTCAAGCAGGACGACATCGGGATCCTGAAGGAACACTCGGGCAAGGGCGATCCGCTGGCGCTGTCCACCAGACAGTTTTACGCCGCGCTCGCCGACCTCCGTGTCGTACCCCTGTGGGAGCGACTCGATAAACTCGTGAGCGCGAGCGGCTCGGGCCGCCTGCCTGATCGCTTCGTCGCTCGCGTCGAACTGTCCATACCGGATGTTCTCGGTGACTGTGCCATCGAACAGGAAAGATTCCTGGCCAACGTATCCGATCGAGGTACGCAAGCTTTCGAGAGTCACACTGCGGAGGTCGTGGCCATCGATCCGGACAGCCCCACCCGTCACGTCGTAGAGACGTAACAGAAGTTTCGCGACAGTCGATTTCCCCGCGCCCGTCGGACCGACAAGTGCGACTGTCTCACCGGATTCGACCGTGAAGGAGAGCCCGTCGAAGACACGGTCCTCGTTGGGGGCGACGCTGTCGGCTCCATAGGCGAACGACACCTCATCGAACTCGATGCGGCCGTCGATATCATCGAGGTGCGTCGCATCGGGTGCATCAGTGATGCGGACGGGGGCGTCTAACAGTCCGCAGACGCGCTTCCCGGATGCCTTCGCGTTCTCGTAGCGGGTCACAATGTCCGAGAGCTTCGCGAGGGGAGCAGTAAGCCGCTGAGTAAGGAGAACGAACACGACGAACGTGCCAACTGTCAAGTCATCCGAGAACGGACCCGGCGGGCCGTTAATTACCCAGATACCACCGACAACGAACGTTACGAATAGACTGATGCCTGTGAGTAGTCGCGTCCCGGGACGATAGAAGACACTCAGGCTGATAGCGCCCATAGCGCTGTCGAGGAGGTCTTGAGCGGCTCGTTCGATTCGCTCGGCTTCGTGGTCCTCGGCGGCTGTGGTCTTGACAAGGTGGTTGCCACTGATAGCGTTCTGGAGCCGTGTATTTAGGGATCCGACTGCCGAACGCCAGCTCGCGAACCGCGGTTCGACGGCTCGCGTGAACCACCACGTGAATCCGGCAAGCAACGGGACTACGAGAAGCGTGATCGTAGCCAGCTGCCAGTTGAGATGGACCAACAGCGCCGTGATCCCAACAGTCACGATACAGATTCGGGCACTTTCGCGGAGGGCAGTATCGAAGAACCGCTCGAGATTCGTCGTGTCGTTGTTCAGTATCGACATTGCCTCTCCTGTCTCCACTTCGTCGAGCAACCCCGTGTCGAGCCGTTGGAGTTGCCGGTAGGCGTCCGCCCGGACCTCGTACATGACGCCGTGTGCGAAGTAATTCATGGCAAAGTCGCGAAGCCAGCCCGTCGTTGCTGCCAGTACGATAGACCCACCGACCAGCGCTGCAGAGAGCCGAAACTGGTCTGGCGCGCTCTTCGGAAGCCACGAACCAGGGACCAACGGGAGGGTGTAGGCCGATTCGCCGGTGAACACGGCGTCGATAGTCGTGCCCAGGACAAAGGGCGTAACGAGCCCTGCACCGTGGGAGAGAATACTCGCAAGCAGTCCGACGGCGAGCCATGCGCGTTCGGATCGACCATATCGAGCGAACAGACGTCGCAACGGCTGGGATACTTCCTGGCCGTAGGTATCGAACGGAGATTCGTCCGAACTCCGATCGCCGGAAGTCATACGGCGGGTGCACCCCCGTTTTGTGACCCGGAGCCCACCAAGCAGCGACCACAGGACCAGTTACAGATGTCTAAAGTGGTCGCGCACAAGCCCGATATGGCCCTGTGAACCCACAGAGCAGTCATGTGAACTCCTGAAGCGGGTTCGGGACGGTTCCGTGGTGGCGAACTTTCGGACGTGTGTGGGTATCTTCGTACCCATGGTCGACCAGTCGGTTGCGATTGAGACAGTAGTTTCTGAATCGCGGTCTGAATAGATCGAACGCGGCGTAGCGCTCCTCGTATTCGGGGAATCGCTCGTGATACCGTTCAATAGTCCGCCGCACGTGTCCCCAGAATGCTGCCTCGGAGAGCCCGACAGAGCGTTCGAGAGCATCCGAGACGAAACGGAACACCCCGTCGAACAGCGTCCCGACTATCCGGTGACAGAGAAGCACCGGCGGTTTGCGCTTGACAATGTTGTGTGTATAGCGGTCGTCATCCCGAAGGGGAGCCGGGAGCTTCGCCATGAGTTCCGGGAAGTCCCGGTCGACGACAGCCACCTCGTCGACAAAATCCGTGATAGCGATCCGCTCCGGCGCGCCGTCGTCGTGGAAGAGGGTGACGTTGGTTCCATGAGGCATGAATACTAGCCCGTACCGATAGAGACAGTGTAGGATCGGGTCCAGTACTGTCTCGAGGAACGCGTCGAGCCACGCTTCCACCGCCATCCCTGACCGATCGACGAGCTTCGTGACGACTGGCGTCCCGTCGAAGTCATCCTGGAGGAGCGCGGCCAGTGCGAGCGGCGACTCCCCGGGCCCGAGAGCGTCGGTGACGCTTTCGCGCCAGACGCACCCGAGGAGTTCGTGATACTGGTACGGCGCTCGCTCGAGTTGCGTGAACTTCGGGTGTTCGTAACTGACACCTGCGATCTCTCCCGGGAGGGCGAGTTCACACGCTGAATGAAGGAACTGGTCGTCGTCACGGATCGATTTGACGAACCCCGTGACCAGCGGCGCGGCCTCGGCCTGTTCGTTCAGGATCCCGCGATAGACGTTCGTGTTCAGCACCCGGATCGGGAGTTTCACGTGAGCCTTCGACGGGTCGGTCACGTTCGAGAACGTGCGAATCGACTGCTGGGGAAGATACGTATCCGGCCCTTCGCCAAGTGGGACAAGCATGTCCGCCGCGATGTCCTCGGCGAACAGCTGGACCACGCTGTCGGCCCACTGCCAGTCGTGGACTGGAAAGAGAATGTACTTCTCCGGGTCGAGTCCGTCGTCTACCAACTGGGCACGGAAGGTGTCGTAGTGGTCACCGAGCTCCGTACTGAGTAACGCTGACTCCGAAAGCCCATCCACCGACCGGAACGTTGCCCGATCTCGGTGAGCGGCGATCCACGACAGGGATCGGCGCTGCTTCGCCTCCGGAGCATACTTGCGACAGTCGTCGTAGTCGAATCCTACCCGTCCCTTGTTGTACGTGTACTTTGGATGGCCACGCAGCTCTCCCTCAACTTCCGCGTACGACAGATCAAGTATCGATTCGTCGCCGCGATTAGCCTGCGTTTCACGGATGTGTGTATCTGCAACTAACGTGTTGTAGTACTCTCGCAGGAGTCGGGCAAGCGTCGTCTCATCCGTACCGAGATACCCCTGTGCGTCGACGAGAAACTGGATCGGGTCGTCAGTGGTCCGCCATCCGTCGTCCCCATAGCGCTGTACCGACCCAGGTCGAACTCGATAGGTCCCCAGCGCGCGCTGGTGGACGTCGAACCGATACTCGATCCCACCGGTTAGCAATAGCGCATACCGGTCCCACGTTTCACGCGGTTCTTCCGGATCCGCAGCAACGGTTTCGACCCGTGTTGGTGAAAGAAGTCCTTCCCGCATGAACGCGGCGAGAATCTTCCGCAACATCGTCCGGTTCGCCTCGTCCCAGCAGCGCCCTCCGAGCGTCGATTGTACTGTTTCTGCTCGATCCATCGGTTATCGGCCCCCGCTGTGAGCATGGCCGGTTCGCTTGTTCATCGAACCGCAACTGGACGCTATCATCAGTACTTCCTCGTGATTTAGGCTAGCCTAAAACCATAAAAACGTTTCTCCTAGATAGCATGAAACGACGATAATAATAACTGCACATGGTATTACCCCTATCTGTGTGATCACCGTCATTTTTTTAGGCTGGCCTAATAATAGTGGGGTGAACGATATGAAGGGATCACAAGCGCTCGAGGATCGATGTGCCGACCAAGACGTCGACCTCGTCCGGCTTCTGTTTGTAACCCAGAGCGGAGCGATCCGGGCTCAGACGGTCGAAGCATCGAAAGTTGAGGAGGCCGTCGAACGAGGGACGACCGTTTCGCAACTGATTCAGATGTACAACGCAGTCGGTGGACGGGACAAGGACGGCCGACTCACGACGGTCGGTGAAGCCCGGTTACGTCCGGATCCAGAGACGTTCCGAGAGCTTCCCTATGCAGACCGCACAGGCGCAATGCTCTGTGACATCGAGACGCTCGACGGGACACCTTGGGACGTCGACGCCCGCTCGTCACTGCGGTCCGCGCTGAAAGATTTCCAGAGTGAGGGTCTCAACCCGGAGGTGGCCTTTGAAAGCGAGTTCCACCTGTTCGAGCGCGAACCAGACGGCGACGATCGGACGATCGGATCGGCTGGCGCGTATCTGACCGAGAGCATGCGCGAGACGCACAACACAGTCGTCGAAACTATCGACGCACTGGCCGACCAGGACATCGGCGTCGAGAAGTATCACCCGGAGTACGCTCCTGGGAAACACGAGATCGTCACTCGGCATCGACCGGGATTGCGGGCGGCCGACGAACACGTTCTCCTTCGAGAGACAGTCGACAGCGTCGCACGGGCCAACGGATACCGAGCTACGTTCCTCCCACGACCGTTCGAGAACGCAACCAACGGGTGTCATCTCCACGTGTCGCTATGGAATGGGGAGGCGAATGCGTTTCACGACGCGGAGACGGGCGAGCTGAGTATCACCGGTCGACAGTTTGTCGCCGGGATCCTCGACCATGCGCCGGCGCTCGTGGCACTGACCGCACCAACTGCGAACTCCTTCGTACGACTTCGCCCGCAAAACGGTGCCACCGGCTATGCTTGCTGGGGACGGGAGAATCGGGAGGCGTTCGTACGCATCCCTGCGCCCGCGTCCGCTGACCAGACGGAGTCGTCTCTCCGTCTGGAGTTCCGCGGCGCCGACAACACTGCAAATCCATATCTTGCCCTTCTTGGGCTGCTCGGTGCGGGATATGACGGCATCGATCGGGAACTGGAACCACCCGCGCCCCTGTCGGTCGATCCGGGGAATCTCACTGACGACGAGCGGAACGAGGCCGGCGTTGAGCGGTTACCACGCACGCTAGGCCAGGCACTGGATGCCCTCGAAGCAAACGAGACGATGAGAGACCTACTCGGTGACCCGCTGATCGAGACGTATCTGTCCGTCAAACGAAGTCACTGGGAGCAGTTCGTCCGCGACAGTGCGCAGTCGTGGGAACTCGACCATCTTCGGAGTGTGTACTGACGCCTGATGGCCCAGTGACCGAGCCGGTAGATCTGCCGGTTAGTTGCATCTCTACCTGTATATTTCACTATACCCACCGATAATATTTTATGCTTTTAGGCCAGCCTAAAACACGCACCTATGTATCACGGTTCAGACCCCACCGCGGAAGACCGTTCGAGATACGACCAGTCGAATGAGGAGTTACGGCAGAGCCAACAGCGTCGAGAGTCCAACGCGCGGACGTATCCGCGGTCGCTGCCGTTTGCAGTTTCGTACGCTCGGGGCGCCGAGCTTGTGGACGCCGATGGCAACGAGTACATCGACTGTCTGGCCGGCGCGGGAACGCTCGCCCTCGGACACAATCACCCGGCGGTGACGGACGAGATAGAGCGATTGCTGGCAGAGGAGCGTCCCCTCCACACGCTCGACATTACAACACCCGAGAAGGAGGAGTTCGTCGACGTGCTGTTAGAGAGTTTCCCCGACGCCTTCGCTGAGCGAGCGAAGATACAGTTCTGCTCACCGGCTGGGACGGATGCCGTCGAGGCGGCTCTGAAGCTTGCAAAGACGGCGACTGGAAACCGAAGTGTCCTCGGGTTCCAGGGCGGGTACCACGGGATGACGAGCGGTTCGCTCAGTCTAATGGGTGATACAGAAGCAAAGGAGCCGATTCCCGGACTGATGTCGAACGTCCATCATCTGCCGTTTCCGGAGACGTATCGTCATCCGTTCGGGCTCGGCCCAGACGACCATGAACCGATCAGCCGGTTCGTTGAGCGGGTGATTGCCGGCCCAGAGAGCGGCGTCACTGATCCTGCAGCGGTGATTCTCGAACTCGTTCAGGGGGAGGGCGGCGTTAACCCGGCCCCGGACGAGTGGGTTCGAGAGGTCCGGCGAATCACCCGGGAGCACGACGTCCCGATGATCGTCGACGAGATCCAGACAGGAATGGGTCGAACTGGCGAAACCTGGGCCTTCGAACACGCGGGCGTGACCCCTGACATCGTCACTTGCTCGAAGGCCATCGGTGGGGGGCTACCGCTCGCGGTCGTCGTCTACGACGAGGAACTCGACGAGTGGGACCCCGGAGCGCACGCGGGCACCTTTCGCGGTCACCAGCTCGCCATGGCCGCCGGGAAAGTCACGATCCGCCACGTTCTAGAACACGACCTCGACGAACACGCCGCCGAGATGGGCGAGCGTCTCCGCGAGGAACTGGAATCCATCGAAGCGCGATACGACGCGGTTGGAGACGTACGCGGTCGCGGGCTCATGCTCGGCGTCGAATTCATCGAGACCGCCGCTACCGACGACGACGCTACACCACCACCGGATGGTGACCTTTCTTCGGCGGTAAAAGCCGAATGTTTCGACCGCGGGCTCGTCGTCGAAACTGGTGGTCGGGATAGTGCGGTCGTTCGATTCCTTCCGCCACTGAACGTCGACCGAACGCAGATCGACGAAATCGCAGCCCGATTCGGCGAAGCAGTCGCGGCCGCTACCGACGCGTCACGGGAGGTGAGACCGTGACTGACCAGACACGAGTGCGATCACTGGGTGTCGGCTGCGAGACGCCAGAGGAACACGCCGAATCGGCGACGGTTCACGGGCTGGTGAACTGTTATCACCGGGAAGCCGACACGGGATGCATCGTCCCCCCGTCCGAGGCACCAGCAGCTGTCACCGACAACAGAGATGTACTCCGTCTGGAGCTCTCCGAGCAGGAGGTGACGTTGTTCGCACCTCTCCGGTACGTGTCCGCGACCGATCGGCACACGTTCTCTCTGCCAGTTTACGTTCGTCGCGGAAGCGAACCTGAGCCCATCGACGCGGCGACACTCGCCGCGCTCGTCCGTCGCGAACTCGTCCTCTCGACCGATGCAACCGCGACGGCAGCCACGGATCTATTGCGACGAGTGTTGCTCTCGCGGCGGGAAATCAAACGGTTCTTCAGCGATCGTAACGGCGGTATACCGTCGTTTCACGAGGGGCTGTCGTTCGTCGACGCCGAGCAGTCCCTCCTTTATGGTCACCTACTGCATCCGACACCCAAGAGCCGGGAGGGGATCGCAGCATACGATACGGCAGACTACGCGCCGGAACTTCGCGGGTCCATGCGGCTTCGGTACTTCGCTGTCGACCCGAAATTGGTCTCGGAGTGGTCGGCGAAGGAGACGAGTGCTACCGACTGGGTCGCGGCCGGACTTCGGGAGGCGGACACCGAACTCCCGGCGAGATGTAAGGCCGCAATTGACGATGGTCGACGGCTGATACCAGTTCATCCATGGCAGGCCGATTCGCTCCGGTCCCAGGAATACGTCCGAGAAGCGATCTCCGACGGACACCTGGCGGACCTCGGGACGTTCGGCCCCTCTTTCTACCCGACTTCGTCGGTCCGGACACTGTGGAGTCCGGAAACGCCGTACATGGTGAAATCCTCCCTGGGTGTGGAAATCACGAACGCCAAACGAACGACCCCACGCTCGAAACTTCGGCTGGCTGTCGCCGTCGCAGAACTACTCGACACCGGATACGGCGACCGGCTCGCAGCCGCGTATCCGCGGTTCTCACTGCTTGCCGATCCTGCCGCAGTAACTGTCGACGTGGGGCCCGGGGTTGAATCAGGGTTCGAGACCGTGCTTCGCGAGAACCCGTTCGCGGGGAGTCGGGCGGAGAACGTCGCCGCTGTCGTCGCACTGTGTCAGGACAGACCGAACGGACCGCCCCTTCTCTCGGAGATCGTTCGACAGATTGCCGAACGGGAGGGACGGTCAACGGCGACCGTCGCCCGAGAGTGGTTCCGCAAGTACCTCGCGGTGACCGTGCGTCCGGCAGTGTGGTCGTACTTCGAACTCGGGGTCGGGTTCGAGGCTCACCAGCAAAACACCGTTGTCAAGTTAGACACTGATGGCTGGCCGAAGGCGGGCTTCTACCGCGACAACGGCGGCTATTGCTTCCCCGAGTCCCGCTACGACCGTGTCGATACGTGGGTACCCGGCCTCGACGAGCGGGTGGAAACGGTCTGCGCCGACGCAGTCACTGACCGGTGTCTCAGATACTACCTGTTCATCAACAATGCGTTCGGGGTCGTCAATGCCCTCGGTGTCGGCGGGGTCGTCGAGGAATCGACACTGCTGGCCGACCTCCGGAGCGAGGTTTCCTCGCTAGCCGAGGACGAACCGCCGGCCTCCAATCTGGTGTCGGCACTGCTCGAAGATCGGCAGATACCCTGCAAGGGGAATCTCCGAACCCGTTTTGCGGGATGTGATGAACTCGCTTCGAGTCTCGACGCCGAATCTGTCTACATCGACATCGAAAACCCATTGGTGACCAAGGTATCACCTCGTTGCAAATAGTTACTGTTAAGTATTTTTAGGTTAGCCTAAAACTATGGTCGAGGAAAGTGGTAACCACACGGGAGAGACGAGGCGGAAGGTGCTCAAGTACAGTAGTGGAGTCGCGCTTAGCGGCGTATTAGCGGGGTGTACGGGCGGATTGGGAACCAACGGCACGTCTGCCGCCCCAGAAGAGACGGCTGTCGAATCGCCGACTCCGACGCCTGCAGAGACGACGGCCGAAACGACCGACAACGCGGACGCGACCGTGACGGGGGGCTCCGGCGAGTACTCCGTGACGATGGAGCCGGCAGGCGAGGTGACGTTCGATTCGATTCCCGAACGGTGGATCGCCTACTGTGGCGAGTTCGCCGACATGGGCGTCGCACTCGGACAGGCCGACGGTATGACGGGAATCGGCGGCGCAGACCGCTATTACACCGACGTCTACGACGAACTACCGGGAGTCGAAGTAGATCCGGAACCCCTCGAATCGTACCCGGAAGTCCGAACGAAAGAAGAGTTCTACGAGCTCGAAAACGACGTTCACCTGTACGATCCGCAGATGCTGATCAACTGGTTCGACTGGGACCAGTCCGATCTCGACGAGATCGCCGACAACGTCGCTCCGTTCATCGGAAACTTGATCTTCCGCCGGTCGGACAAATGGCACGACTACCGGTACTACACGCTGTATCAGGCTTTCGAGAAAGTCGCCGAAGTGTTCCAGGAGCGGGAACGCTACGAGGCGTTCAAGGAACTTCACGACGAGTTCATCGCGGATATTCAGTCACGGCTCCCCCCGACCGAGGAACGGCCGAACGTCTTTCTCACCTACGGGGTGAGCAATGAACCGGAGGAGTTCACGCCCTACCGCCTCATCGACAAGGGGACGAGCAAGAAACAGTGGCGTGACCTCGGTGTCGGAGACGCACTCAGCGGGACCGACATCCAGAACCAGAGTTCGGTCGACAACGTCGACCTGGACTACGAGGCCCTGCTCGAACTGGACCCGGACGTCATCCTGATCCGCAATCACGCCCAAAAGTCCGTGGCCGAGTTCCGCGATACTGTGGTCGCGTTCATGGAAGATCATCCCATCGGCGGGGAGTTGACTGCCGTCCAGAACGGCCGGGTCTACCGCGGCGGCTACCTCCACCAGGGGCCGATTCACAACCTCTTCCTGACCGAACAAGCCGCCAAGCAACTCTTCCCCGACGAGTTCGGAGACGTCACGAGCGACACGGAACTGTTCGACCGCCAGCGCGTCGCCGACATCATCACCGGCGACTTCTGAGGTCGCCGGAATCTCCGGCAAACCTCCGGTCTGAATAGGTCGGTCTTACCAACTTGCGGGTTCGACGCTCCGTGGTATAATGTCGTCCACAGTAGATATGGACGTTGTGAGCCGCTGATTCGCTTTTGGCGAGTTCCTACGTCGAGGAGCCTTCCGTTTCGATCTCGCGAGCGCGTTCGACTATCAGGTCGTCGTCGATGGCTTCGAGGAGGCGGCGATGACCGCAACGCTGTCGCTCACGCTGTTCGCTCGGCGTGACGGTCTGGTCCGTCTTCTCTGCGACCCACTGGTCGCGCAACTCGTCGATGCGTGACTCGGAAAGGTCGGCGTCGGCGATTCGATCGGCGAACCGGTCGCGGACGTGGGTTTCCCAGTCGCCACCGGCAACTGACCCTTCGACGAATACCCAGTCGGTGTAGTGGGTCGCCAGCTCTTCGGGATATCCCGCTTCACGTCGGACATCGTGGATGACACCCAGTGCAGCCTCGGCAGCCTGTCCGGCGGCGATAACCGCCTGGTCCTCGGCGGTTCCGAGCCGACCGGCGAAGTAGAGCCCGTCGACGCTGGTTCGCCCATAGCGCTTGCGTTCCGACCAGTCGATGTCGACCGCCCCGTCGGCGTCGAGAAACTCCCCCACGTCGAGACTCCCGAGCCACTCTCGACCGTATTTGGCCGCTGCGACGAGACGATCTGTCGCGTAGGCGTTGCCGGTCGCTGTCTCGACGCGGAACCCATCCGCTGTGCGGTTCGCGGCCACGACCTTCTCACGCTCAACCGTCGCCCCCGCGCGATCTAACTGCGCGTGCAAATACTCGTAGAACGTCGGTGTATCGATCCCGGCCGGGAACCCCGGAAAGTTCTCCAGATGTGCGATCCGACCCAGCGACGAGCGCCCGCGGTCGAGAACGAGCGTCGAGAGCCCGTATCTGCTCGCGAACGTTCCAACCGTCGTCCCTGCTACTCCGCCACCGACGACGATGAGGTCGTACGATCCAGCGCCAGAACCGCTCGATCCGTCGGTCATTGGTCTTCTAGGCGGACCTAGAACATAAGTGATTTTGGGAGGCCGAATCGATAGTGTCTCAACCGAGAAACAGAGGAACCAGTGGGTAATTGTCTCTGGGCCAGGTCGCTGAAGCAGTCCAAGACGATGGGGACTAGATCATTTGGAACCCGTGGTGAGTTGATTCGTCTCGAACTCACTCGCCCGGACCCGTAGCGGACCATTCTTCTTCGTCGATCCCGAGCAACGCTTCGGAAACCCGTCTTCGTCGTTGCCCGCTCTGACCGTCCGAATCCACTCTACTTCACGTCGCTCAGTCCGAACCAGTCGGCCAGTTTGCCGGTTTCTTCCCGAACCTGACGAAACAGTGTGAGCGAGCAGAGGTTTACGCTCTCCGAGCTCCGTTGTCTTGACCGACTCACTCCGTACGCGCTGGATGACCGCATCACTGTTACCTTCGGAGCAGATCCGCGAAGTGGTGAGGACCTGGACACGCCCACGGGATTTCGACCGATAGAGATGAGGTGGACACCGACGAGAGTGCCGGCGGAATAGAGCGTGCCGGCCAGGACGAGCGCCAGCCCCGTCGGATTCAGGCCGAGGAGCAGGAGGTCGCGCAAGCGCCACTCGCCATCAGTCATGCTTGCCCTCACCGCTCGACGAGAGACGTTCGTCGAAGAAGTCCGCAACGGTACGCGCAACTCGCTTGCGGTACCGGTGTGCGATGAGCGCAGGCATCTCGATCTGGATACCTGACTCGGAATCGGTAGTAAGCCGGTTGACGATATTCTCCTGGGTCTTCCCGGCATATCTCATCTCCGAGCGTTCGGTCTCGACGTGGCGCTTGCCGTTGATCGCCTCGGAGATGCGCTCGCCCAGTTCGTCTCGAAGCGTCTTATCAGCGAGTCCCCCGACGAGGACGTCATCGCCCCTGAAAACGTGGAAGCTGATGCAGTAGTCGAACCCACGGTCTGCGACTGTCGCCAGCCCGGGGTAGGACGCGGGGGAGATGTTGGCCGACGTGATGTGAAATCTATCGAACGCGTCGGGACCAAACGCGTGTACGAACCAGGCCGACGCTCGCTCGTCGCCGATGCGCTTGCGGACGATGCCCGCGGCCTGCGCCGTATTGCTCTCGAATCCGTCGTGAGGGGCGCACACGAGGACCGACTCCTGACCTGTATCCCAGAGCGTTTCAGTCACATTGTTACTCTCGAAGGCTTCCATCCGAGTCAGCTCGTGGACCGGGACGATGGAAGATGCGCGGACCGCTGCCGAAGCGTTGAGAGCAAGCCGCTCTCGCCCGTTCCTGGCTATGCGTATCTCTGCATCGCTGTCGTGAATGTCGTGTACGGTGAACGCCGCACTTCGTCCTTCGTCGCCCTCAGGCTTGAGGCGGACCTGTTCGCCTGGGAAACTACCGATCTCTTGAGCGATGTCCCGGCGAAGCGTACAGTATTCGCCATCGCAGAGGAGGGTCGACTGGTCGGACTTCGCCTTGCTGATAGTATACGTCTGCGTCGCGGACGGGATTGCTGATGGGGTCATGTCTGGTCGAAGAGTGTTGCATCGGCGTAGCCGCGCCCGTCGGTGCCGAGTGAGTCTCTCGACCGACTTTGCTGACGGGCGCCTCTGGTTAGGGGAGGGGAACGGGTGGAGGGCCGTGGATGAGCGGAGCAGGTCAGCGGGAGCCAGGTCGGTCGACCGTCACGGTGCGAGTGGGCGTTCGTCGAGTTCGTCGAGAACGTCCCGGCCGACCAGGACATTCGTACTCATGTCCTCGCGATCGCTCAGGCCTGCTTCGACGAGGTGGTGGTGCCCGTCTACTTCGATCCAGACGGGGACGACCGGACGTCGCTCGGAGCCGCTCGCTTGCTTCGTCTTGACGCTCGTGGCGACCGGGCCAGCGCCGACTTCTGCCGCCGTCTTGTGGTCGATAGCCGTCCGAACTGCGCCGGTATCGAATTTCGCTTCGACTTCGGTACTCCCTTCGAGTCCACGAATCGTGACTGATGGTTGCTTCATAACTAATGTTGGTCGTCTGTTCGAATATCTCGTTGTTCGACACCTCACTCGTCCATCCCGAGGATGTCGCGGATGCCGTCGGGAACGTACTCGCGTGGGGCGGGTGAGATGTCGTGGGGGCCTGCGTCAGCGGGGTCCTCGGTCGAGTGGTTTCTGGTGGCCGGCGAAACCGCATCGCCACGGTCGTCGGCGATGTCGTCCTCGCGGCGTGTGGGGTCTGTCGTGGAGGGCTGGTCCCTGCCGTCGACCTGGCGCGTCCGCGGCGCCGGGTCGATGACAGAGTCCGTCGCCGACTCTGCCGGCTGGCTATCCCGCTCGCTGGGACTCAGTTTCCCGAAGAGTCCCCCCCCGACCTGGCTTCGCTGGGCGAAGGTTGGCTGTCCATCCCGACACCGCCGGACTTCTCCGTCTCAGTGAGATCGGTATCCGACGAGTTCTGGATACCCGCCTGGCCAGATTCAGCATTGCCGCGTCCGGTTTCACGGCTGGACTCGTCCTGACCCAGAAGGACGGGGTTGTCACGGTCCCCGCGCTCCATCGGGTCCGCATCGCCGTCCAGGCCGCTCCGCTCGGCCGTCTCCAGACCACCGATGTCCTCGTCGCGCTCCCGGCTCTGGTCGGCGACCTCGTCGTCTTCGTCGCTGGTGGTCGCGTCCGCCTCATCTGCGTTTGTGGCCAGGAAGTGCCGCTTGATGAGCCAGATCGCCAGCGAAGAGACGAGCACACCGAGCAACGCCAGCAGCCCGATGACGGTCAGCGGTGAGACCTCATCGCCGATGGTCGGCGAGAAGCCCGTGCTGACGATCGCCCAGGCGCCGATACCGGCACTCACGACCAGGAACACGCCGAGCGCGGACATCAGCCAGCGGGCGACCTGTTCGACGCCCGACTCCGCCGAAGACGAGGCCGAGTCTGCGGTCGCGTCAGAGTCCGTCGACCTCATCGAATCACCCCCGCAACGGTGGTGAAGGCGTCCGCGGCGACCTCGTCGGCGACGTCGATGACGACGCCGAGCGCCTGTGCGTTCGAACCGCCAAACGTGGCGGATTCCGAGTGTCGTTCGTGATGTTCGTGTTCGTACATTGGATTATCTGTTGGAATAGTGGTAGATGGGGTCTCGTTTACCCGAACTGCTTGAAGGAGTCGACCGCGTTGTCGATGCCGAAGAACCCGCCGAGGGAGATCCAACTCGGACCCCCGACCACATCGTACTCCGTTGCGCCCTCGACGATCATCGTCGTGATCATGGATTTGTCGACGCCGAGCTCGGCGGCCAGGTTGGACTCGACGATGTCGATATCGGCCATGATAGGGTCTTGCGAGCCCCCGACGACGAGCACGACGAAGATATCCGTCAGCGCCTCCGTGTTGACCGGCCCCCGAGCGTGATACGGCAGCAGGCGCGACGCGATGGTCAGCGATTCCTCGTAGCCGTCCGGCTGCGCGATGGCCGGGTGGCGGCCGGCGAGGTCGTCTTCGGAGCGCACGAGCAGCGACGCCGGCACGAACGTCTCACCTGCCAGGTGGGTCGCGTCGATGTCTGCCGGGTCCATGTCGGCCTCACGGCCGTTCGTATACAGATCTTCGGGCTGATCCCGCGCGATGTGTTCGAGCGAGAAGGTTTCAGCCAGCGTCAGATTGGCCCAGCCCGGCTCGCGCATTTCACGGATCTCGCGGTTCGTCGAGACGGTGCGGTCGATCTGGGTCCAGTCGGTCGACTCGTGGATCGACCCCCGGTGTTTGACGATCTCGTCGACCGTCCAGTCGAACCGGGCCGCCGCACCCGAGATGGCCATGTGGTCCTTCGAGACGACGTAGTTGCGCGAGACAAGCCTGTCCTCGCGGAGGCCCTCGAGGGACCGGAAGGTTTCGAAGGCCTGCTGCTGGTTCGTCATCAGCGACCCGTCGACGGTCTGGACCTCCTGGCTGTCCGTGATGCTGGGCATCTGGATCTCCAGGGTGATCGAATGGCCGCCCATCTCGGCCGAGGGGATAGCTCCGTCGCGGAGCCCCGCGTCGAAGGTCGCGGCGAACGCGGTTGACGTCCCGCCGCCGAGTTTCAAGGGGACGAATGCGTCGAAGACGGTGTTTCCGTTCAGGGTCTCAGCGACCGGCTCGAAGTTCTCCGCGTAGCGAGCGAACGAAGCCAGTCCAAGGTGCTGGTTCGTACCCCGACCGTCCCCGATGACGAACGTCTCGATGACGTTCTCGAGGACGTAGTCGACCATCTCGGCCGCCTTCTCGTCCTCGTCGACGTTGATCGCTTCACTCTGTTTGATGGCGTGCTCGAGGATGCCCCGCAGGCGGTCCTCGCCGGTCGAGTCCATGATCAGGAACTCGAACCCGTCGAAGGCCCTGCCCTGCGGGTCGAACTTGCCGCCGGCCGGGGGGATCCGCTCGAACTTGATGAGCTCCCTGCCGATGAAGTTCAACAGCATCGTCAACGCGAACCGGGAAGCGCCCGTCCCGAGCCCGGGGATCACCCGGCGCCGGTGGTTCGGGTTCGCCGCTCTGAGGTCCGAACTCATCTGATCGCGAACGTTCGATTCTGCGTCCGTGAGCATCCCCGAGACCGTGTCGTACTCTCCGTAGCCGTGGAGAGCGTCGTTACCCCTGCTCCCGGTGCTCTCGCTCTCACGAGACTTCCCATCGCTTCCATTGCCCGGCTTCTCGCCGCGCTTGTCTTGTCTGGTCGTCATCTGTTGTCTACCTCGCCCCTCGCTGGGCGTACTCGATTGTATGGTGGTGTTGTATAAGGAGATACCCTCCTAACTGAATGAGTGTTTGATTTGATGGCCAATTCCGGATTAAAATCGAATTCCGATTCCGAAGTCAGTTTGAACTCCCCACAAACCACTCATGTAGCTCCCCGGAATGTCGGGCGATGCCCTCCAAGACAACGAATTACGATCGAGATGCCTTCAAGACGCTTGTAGAGACAGTAAAGGGAGCAGGTTGGGAGTTTTCAGGCGGACAAGTCGTCCAGAGATTCACCAATGCCGCCCGAGACGAGAGAGGAGAAGAGACTGTCACGTTCACTCTCCCCGGGACCGGTGCACGACTTCGAGTCACTTGTCCGGACCGTACACGCCGCTGTTTGTGCCGGTTCGGTCTCGTCGTGCCGCTAGATGAGGGTCTCGGATTCGGGTGTGATAACCTGACGTTCGTAGGCGATCTCTGTGACGTCCATCACGCTATCGCACGCCGGCACGTGAGTCCGTATCTGACGCCGGAGGCCGAGCCGAACCTGATCCTTCATGGCAGAGTTCCCCGCGACTTCGACGAAAACGATCTCGTAGAGGCGTTTACTGCGTGTGAACGGGCCGGGCGTGAAGCCGACCGCTGTCATACGCTCATCTACGACATTTTCAAGCGATTCGGCGATCCCGATTCCGACCGGATCAGTGACTGAATTCCGGAACGGCATCGACGCTGGCCATCGACGAGTACCGCGGTCCCCCGAAAGATCTGTCGCCCGATGGCTACCACTAGGAATCCCGCCGTGAGCAAGAGTGTAAGGTAGAATCCGCCTCGAGAACCGTTTAGTGAAATATTCTCTCCCGATAGGTTACAGGAATCGTGGGCCGCCCCTCTCCGGTTCGTCGTCGAAGAGGCTCTCGATGCTCTCGTTGGTCATGTCTTGGAACCCGTCCACCAAGACGACGATATCGTCCTCCGGGCGCACGACCGACGTGATGAACTGATTGATCTCGCCGTTTCGCCGCAGGAAGTAACAGGAGTATGGGCTGTCGACTACCATCTCGTCGTGGAAAACGACCCATCCACTGGTGTCTTCGTTTAGGGCCGCTTTGTCCTCCACCGGCCTCGAAGCCTTTGCGGGGCCCTCATATTTCTCTGGGAAGAACTTCTTCGGGACAGTGAGCTTCCAGGAAGAGATCGAGCCGCTTTCGTTCATCGGCTTGGGCCCGTAGGACCCTTGTCCGACGTGTTGGTAGCGTTTCTCCTCGGTTTTGGGGCCCCTCGGGTTCGCTTTCGACTCCTCCAGTTGCGGATACGACATCACGATCAACCCGCTGTCGGTCTGGTAGTGCCAATCAATTTCATCGCTCTCGCGGAACGGTGGAGTGAGATCGTCCGGGAGGCTCCCCGCCACTGTACGGTCGGATTCATCGGGGTCAATGAGTATCGAGGGGAGCCCGATGTACGCCTGGTCTCCACTACCGTTGACCGACGCCTCCCCCGCAAGATACCAAGTCACTCCATCAGAACTCTCGGAACCCATAGCGGAACAGATCACCGAGAGTATAAATATGTTTGAGGAAGGGTTTGCGCTCGAAGTCGGACATGAACCACTCTAGGATAGTCCCGGCCCAGCGAGAGCCCGATTACCGCTGATATACGAATCTGGATAGCAGAGGCCTGTGCCGGCCGCCGATATCTACAACATTGTTGACAAGACTACAATACAGGTCACCGGTCGTCTAACTTCGGTAACCCAACGTCGGCCGCATCCTCGGGAATCGGTCGATCCGGGTCGATTGCACGTTTTCGCTCCTCCAAGAGCGGATGTGCGGTCACACTGAAGGACGAGAACATCGGATGGAAGAACCCACTACCGTCTCTCGGATCCGTCACCGCCGACACACCCGATGTCATAGCGTCACGCGTCACAAGACCCTGACCATCGTCTGTCGACTCTCCCGCATCATCCGTCGTCTTCTCCGATGTGTCCGTACCCCTGTCACCGTCTTCGGACAGTGTATCGAGTGCCGAGAGGAGGTCCTCGTTTGATGTCTGGTCGCTCGCGTACAGGTCTGCCCGGTACTCACGCCTGCGGAAGTCTGCGATCGCATATATTACCGATTGACCAAGGCCCGTGAACACCGCGATGAACGGCGTCACGAATCGGATAAATGCGTCCGAATACGGGAGCGTCTTGCCAGAGTGGGGCAGATGGTGGGCTTCTTCGTGCGCAAGGACGGCGCGGAGCTCATCCTCGTCTAGCTCCCCGATCACGTCGGTTGATACAATGATTGCTCGTGAGCGTGGCAGGCGAACCGCTCGGAGGGTCCGGTTTCCTGAGACGACGAAAACTGGCGTGTCGGTGCGATTGTCCCACTCGAAGTTCGGTCGATACGAAGACAGTCGCGGGTATTCCTCGATGGAAGACAGGTACGCACGCAGTTCTACGACGTGAGCGACCGCGTGTGCTACCGTCGCAGAAACCGGGTAAATTATCATCAAAACACAGACCGATGCCGCAAAAGTGCCGACTTCGAGGGCGATCCCTCCCGGGGTTT
Organism: Halosimplex yunnanense; assembly: GCF_054504345.1. Taxonomy (NCBI): domain Archaea; kingdom Methanobacteriati; phylum Methanobacteriota; class Halobacteria; order Halobacteriales; family Haloarculaceae; genus Halosimplex; species Halosimplex yunnanense. The sequence continues at coordinate 388,625 of NZ_JBTJEL010000034.1, forward strand.
CAAGAGTGAACGAGTCGGAGACGACAACCAGTAGGAGCGCCCCGGAGAGGACGAGCCCCACATAGAACAAAAGGATCGTCAAGGCGGCGAAAACGGCCTGCTTGGGGGTACTCAAGTTGGAGATGTCTACGTCGCGTTTCCACTGTTCAACCATAGACCCCTCCTCGTAGGCCTGGTACATCAGGCCGAAACACAGACCCAGATATCCGAACGCGATCGCATCTGTCAGCTGGGCGTTGAAAAGAGACGGCATCAGTGACTCCGTAAGTACCGCCAAGACGAAATAAAACATCGAGGGGACAGCACACGCCGCTACTAATCCAAAGTTAGTTCTCGAGATGAAGATCTGCTTCCCGACGGGCCGAAGAGTTGCGCGGTCGAATAATCGAAATCTCGTCCCTCGGACAACGTCCAGAGCTAACACAAGGCTCATTACGAGGATCAGGACAGAGTATCCTGAGATCGCAATGTGCACCCACCACGGGGAATCATTCAGGTAGATCATTGCGAGCATCAAGCTGAAAAAAGCCAGTTGCAGAGCAATTATCGGCCATCCCACTTTTCTCTCCGTCTTTTCGACCCCGTATCCAATGTCGAGCAACTCGAGGAATTCCTCTGGGGGCGACATAAACAGCGGGCGCAAGGATAGGCTTCCTGAGATGGACGATGCAGCCCCGAGACCGACTAAAACGATTACGAAATCATGCCCGGAGATAGTCAGTTGCGTGTCCGTGACGAATGGATAGACCAGATGTGACATGAGGGTCGCGAGACACATTAACATCAGACCGAGCAACGCGAGTGCGATATGATTCCGCCAACGAGAGGGAGAGAACGATAATTCCGTCACAGTGGCCCCACCCTCTGGCTCCGGAGTGAGGGCCCACCGATAATAGTCGTCGGACTCCCCTCGTGAGTGAACCCCCGTTATTTCCTTTGAGTTGCCGCGTTCGTGTGTCTCGGATAGGGAAACGCCGGATAAAACCTCACGGAGTGATGATTCGACCGTCGACACGTCGGAGTCGAACTGACGACGGTGGCGGGTCCTCAGGAGTTTACTTGCCATTTCTCCGTCTTCTACCGGAGGTCTCCACTCGTCTGGAAGGCTTTCGTCATCGTCGTCTAGAATACCCCACATGACGTATACTTATGCCGAAGTGTATGTTTCGAAGTCCACCCACCGAGCGGTATTCAACACTGTTCTCACCTGTTCCAGTAGTGAAGACGGTCTACAAAAGACTTGGGGAAACGGGCAACACGGTGGTTCTGATGGCTGATATTCGATTTTATCGGGCCAAGGATATCGGGAGCGTCCACAGTGGGTTCTCGGTCACCTACGCCATCATATCCGAAATGTCATATAATATATGATGATGGTCGTTTCCCCGTGACATATCGGAGGATCTGCTGGGCTCCCCATTGAAGCAACAGATCAAGTCATGGGCGGAAGATCAGACTAAGACTTATTCTCGAAGCGTAATATCTTCGGCGTCCTTTGGTGACCGCCTATCGGGATCGATTGCCTGTTTCCGTTCTTCCAGTAACGGATGTGCGATGACAGTGAAAGACGAGAACAGAGGGTGAAACAGGCCTTCACCGTGCCGAGGATCGGTCCCGAAGCCGATATCACCGGTGAGAGCGTCGCGCGTTAGCGTACCGCCGTCAGTATCAGTTGACGGGATCTCAGTGTCGTCACAAGCCGTCTCTACAGGTGGTTGAGAAGATGGCGCGTCCTCGGCCAATTTATTCAACGCTGAGAGGAGCGTCTCAGCGGAAGTCCGAGCGCGAGCGTATTGGTCTGCACGATACTCTCTCCGTCGGAATCCGAAAAGAGCATACAGCACTGCTTGGCTCAATCCGAGTGTCGTACCCACGAATGGGGTGACCAATCGAAGGGAGGCGTCAGAAACGGAGAACCACCGACCGTGGCGGCGAAGATGCGACTCCTCGTGTGCGAGGACCGCGCGTAGTTCGTCGTCGTTTAACGCGGCGATCGTCTCGGTCGGAAGAAATATCGCCGGTGTCTCCGGGAGTCTGACTGCCCGAGGTTCCCCGTCGCCATTTGTAACGATAACTGGGGCATCAATTTGACTCTCCCATCTGAATGAGGGAGCGTATGCCGAGAGGGTCGGGTTCGTGTCGATTATTCGTCGATGAGCTTGGATCCGAGTTATTTGACGGCGGAGTTGATAGATGAGACCACAAATCATGTAGCTAAACGGCAATAGTGCTATTGCGTACCATTGGGCCCGTTCGGCGAACGACCCTCTTCCTAGGAGCTCAGATGACCAAAACGGACTCAAAACGAGGTCAAACGCGGCAACGAGTGTCGAAAGGGCTCCGACCCAGAAGAAGAGCGAGATCGCACCCGCCCATATCGCGAGTCGTAGTCTGCTGAGTGAGGCGATGTCTACGTCCCGTTTCCACGTCGTCGCGAACGAGGTCTCACGATACCATTTGAAGAGGGCTAGAACTGCCCCGATGAGAAATAGTGCAAGTAGAAAATGGATGACCCAGTCTGGTGGATATGTTCCCTCGGGACCATACCAGCCAATTGTGCTCTGATAACCGACGAGATACACAGTCGGAGCCAAGATAGTGAACGTCGATGTAAGGAGAAGCGATCGGACAGGTCCACCCTTTTTGCCCTTATTCTCCATCGTGATTCGATTAGCTAACTGAAGGCGGGTTTGGAGGCGATAGTCCACAAAGAGGAGACAGCAAAGCGTCAGCATCACTGCCGACATACCGGCCAATGTGTAACCGCTGATGGTAGAAACGCTCTCAGCCTGCCATCCAGTTATGTACGCGTAAGATACACAGATGCACAGCAGTGGAATGAGGAGACTCAAATGAACGCATGCTCGGGTCCGCTTTGTGAGGAGTGATCCAGTATCCCACTTACTGAGGGGCTCCGGAAACTGTGAGAAGCCGAATTTTAAACCGAACAGTATCAAAGTCATTGCTTGAAACAGTGCCCCGGCGAGAATCCCAGCGATTCCAAGAGAGAAGAAGCTGGTCACTTCACCATTTATCAGCGATCCGTATGCGATAGTTGCACCCAACCAGAGGAGTATGTACCCCATCAAGACGAACGACATGACGGTTCGCCACCTCGGGTAGAGCCACACCTCTTCCGTCACGACCCAGGAATCTGACGGTTCCTGATGGACCTTCCATCGATAGAGGTTCGTAAACAGAATGTTTCCAGTGAGGCCAGTGGTTTCCGAAACCTCGTCCGATTCTGATGGGAACGAGAGTTCGAGATCTTCGATCCCTGCTTTGTCGACAATCGATGTTGCCGATGGGCGAGAACTACTTGAGACCCGGCGTGAATGGGTGTGAATCAGCAGTAATGAAGAGAGGACGTCTTCCGTAACCGGTGGGAGCCACCAAGTCGGGATTGATGTGTTGGCTTCCGCCTCAGTTTCCGGAGTCATTGGATGCACCCGTTCGAGTTTTCAGCAAAGCGAGAGATAAGAAACCGCTATTCGATCACTTCCGTATGGACAGATACCAGAAGAGATGCAGTTACTGCTTCTAAACATGCTGGGCTGAATACTACAATTTACTGAGCTATTGTAGTGGTTTCGCTCTCTAATATCACGCATGGGAATCCAGACGGTCGATCTATACTCCTAAGATCGAGTACGAGGAAGTACGTGAGCCCAGGAGTCTCGATCAGTACTGGACCTCAAATTTGTCCTACACCGGCAGTTGGATTCTTCCTGTCACTCCCCGTAAAAGCGCCAAATCACGATGGAATGGACTATACATTCCGAAGGTGGGAGACAAAAGTTGGCGGTACCAACCACGCGATGGGAGGGAAAACGACAACGAGAGTGATACAAAAACGGGGTATCAAGACGGACGAAGATTGTGGCCGAGTTCGAGAAGAAGTCAAAATCCACCCCGATTGGGAGTGGATTTTCGTGGTGGATACGAACCCTGAACAAGTGCTGTAATCAAAACGGGCAATCGAGTGAACACCGTCTGTCAGCACGTGTTGTCGTGTAACCGCAGTCGTATGAGCGAATCATCAGGAGGACATGTAGTCTAGATGGCGATGTTATACGGTCCTGGTGGACTGAACGGGCGAGGCGTGCTCGCGTTCAGTTCAGTCGCCTGCGCGGGCCACTATCCGCACGGGCGATGCGGAAGGCGCGGATATCCCGCGTGGTTCGAGAGAGCGAAGCTCTCTCGTCACTGAGCGAATCGGAGATTCGCGAGGTCTGCGAGAGCTGTGCTCTCGCCCGATCCCGAAAATCTCCGATTTTCGGAGACAGCGACCGCGAGCGCGCCGAGGGCTTTCATCGCGTGCTATCCGTAGCGAGCGCGTCCATCTACCGTCCTCCCACAGAGAAACTCGCAGAACCGACTGCTCAACACGAACTCACGAGCTGGTTCGGGCGAACAGCCACCTGGAACGGAGGATTGCAACACCGCCTCGGATCCCCATCACTCAGGACGCTTCGAAGCCGAAGATCCGCTGCAATTCGAGTTCGATCCGGGCGGCGAACTCGGCAAGAACGGTTTCGAACGTCTCGTCGTCGACGGGGAGATCTCCAACTCGCTCGCGGGGATTGTCGGGAAGTTCGAGCCGAAACTCGCCGTCGCCCTCGTAGAACGGTTCGCTTTCGTTGAGCACCTGCCGGTCGATCGACTTGAGCAGCGTCGAGTCGTACCGGCCGTGGAAGTGCTGGTACGCGTTCTTGTACGCGGTCTGGAGCTCGTCCATGTAGTGGACGTACTTGTCTTCGAACTGCTCCGGGTCGAACGCTGTCATGCTCACAGATACGAGCACACACCTGTAAACGACTTCGCTCGATGCAGCTTCCGACTCCGAGTGCATCGCAGACGGCTGCCGTGTCCCTCACGACCGAGACGGACCGCCGACAGCCGGTCGCTGTATCGCCGGCCACAGCGACGAACGAGATTCCAGCGATCAGCTGGTGCCAACTCGTCGGCGCCAACGCGCTGCTCTGACCGAGTGACGACGCTCAGATCCGACTATACACCCACTTGATCCATAAAACCCAATATGTAAACACAAACTAGAAGACATGTGTATTGATCGGTCGCTGCAAATCACCCGCAAACGGTGCCCTCCCAAACGATGGTGAGTGAACGAGATCCCACAGCGACGACTGTATCATACAAATAGCAGGATCAAAGCAGGAGTTTGAAGGAGGATACAAATTCTGACGTGATGGCGCAGTATCCGAGTATCCCGTTCGAGACGAGAAAATGTAGGCAGTTTGATCGCCGTCTATGCGGGCTGGGGGCGAGTATTCCGTTGGTGGTGGCGAGCGACGTGGTGGAGACCACGAGCGGCCGAGCGGAGTGAAGCCCACGGCCTGTATCCGAGCCGACTCTCGCGTCCGGGCTTCGGTACGTTCTCACCCGTCCGGTCCGTCCATCTCGGGCGCTCGGTGTCTAACTCCGCCCACTCGTAGTTTGTCTCGTTCACGAAACGGAGAACTTCGCGACCGCCCCGTCGTCGAGATACGAGACGTAGACCGAGTTCGAATCCGTGGCCAGACCGAGTCGGCTGTACGAGTCCGGTTCGTGCGTCCACGCTGTCGTCCCAGTCGATCGGTCGAAGGCGACGAGCTGTCGGTCCGACGCCAGAAGCACAGTCTCTCCGAGTGCTGCGATGTCACTGACGTCGGGAACTGCGGCGGTCGTCTTCCAGCGGCGCGTCCCGTCCGGTTCGAAGCAGTCGATTCGACCCATGACCCCGCCGTCGGGATCATCGACACGACTTCCGACGAAGACGGCATCGGTGCCAGGTTCGACGTGTCGGATCTGGTAACCCGCAGGTTGCTGCCAACGGCGCTGCCCAGTTTTCCGATCGAGGGCCACGATCTCGTCACCCGAATCCGTTTCGTGGGTGAGATAGATCGCCGTTCCGAGATACGGGCCGGCTTGATGCTCGGTGTCGGCCAGCGTCTGGCGCCACTGGCGGGTCCCGTCGTCGATCGCGTACGCTGTGAGCGTGGCGTCGTGGTAGGTCACGACGAGCGACTCGTCGGCGACGGCCGATACGTAGGGTGGTCGCGGATCAGTTTCCCATCGTACACTGCCGTCAGCGAGCGAGAGCACAGTAACACGTGACTGGTCGCCGTCGGATGGCAGGGGAAGCGCGAATCCTGCGGCCGTTAGACCGGGAAGCCGGTGGGAACTCGTCGACAGGGTGAACCGGGTCGCGCCCGTTTGCGCGTCGAATCCGCGAACAGTGGGGTCGTCGTACACCGGAACGTTCTCGACGACCAGTGGGCCGGACTTCGCGAGGTGGCCGCGGCGGTGGACGCCCTCATGGCTCCACAGGAGATCGCCCGAGCTGTCGACGGCGTAGACGTCGCCGTCGGTACTCCGGACGTGGTGGGCGCTTCCGCCGCTCGCTGCAACGGGGCGGCTATCGATCAGACCGCCCGTCTTGTACGCGAACGCCCGGTCTCCCGTGGCGGGATCGAACGCGTGTAACTGCTTGTCCTGTGCGCCGACGAGGAGGAACTCGTCGCCGGCCGCCGGTGGACTGGCCGTGCTCGCGTTCGAGAGCGACTGTCGCCACTCGGGCGATGGCCCGCCGAACGACGTGACGTTCGAACAGCCGGTGACACCGACCGCACCGACTACGCCGATCGTCTGTAGGACGCGCCGGCGTGTGCTCGCCCGCTGGTCTGCCGACGGTGTTCGATCGGTCTCCCCGTTGTGCGTATCAGCCTCTCGCGGCGGTCGATCACTCGGCATCGAGCACCTCGCCACCGAGTCGAGCCAGCTGCCACTCCTGGCCGAGATACACACCGTCGCCGGCGGCTGCGGCCCACTTGACCGATCCGCCGTCGAGGTAGCCTTCGAACCGATACGCACTGATCTGTTCCCCCTCGGTGTCGTGAACGTAGAGTCCAGTCGGCGAGAACGAGACCTCGCCGCCCGGACCCCGGTTCTCGTTCGTACCGCCAACGAGGGTGACGAGCCTGTCGCCGACGAGCGTCGGGCCGGCCGTGACGGCGCTGGCTAGTTCGGCACGCCATTGTCGGGTTCCGCTGGCCCGATCGAATGCGGCCAGATAGTAGTCGGCGCCGCCGACGAACACGCGGTCGTCGACCACGAGCGGGCGCGTGAGCAGGGTGTTCTCCAGCGCTCCGCGCCAGCGCTCGTCGCCGGTCTCGACGTCGATGGCCAGCAGCTGTTCGGTTGGGCTCCCGACGTAGGCCGTGCCGCCGGCGACCGTCACGTCCGCGACAGCGGCCCCGAGGTCGACACGCCAGTCCTCGGTCCCGTCGGCGGCGATGCGGCGAAGGGTTCCGTCGAGTAGCCCGAGGATGACACACGTTCCGTCCGTAGCCGGCGTGCCCGCAATCGACGACGGGAGACCGTAGTCGAACAGGTGGTCGCCGGTAGCGCGGTCAAACGCTTCGAGCCTGTCAGGGATGTCGTCCCCGGTCCCAGAAACGGGGACGACGACGCGCTCGCCGACGGGCAGCGGCGCGAACTGGACGACTCCCGGGTCGGCGTCGTCGACCGGTGCTATCGGGACTCGCCACGCGATCTGCCCGTTCCGGTAGTCGACGGCGAAGACTTCCTCGGCTCTCGTAAACGCGTAGGCGAACGTGTCGTCGAACCCGATCGGTGACTTGCGGCCCTTCCGTCCGGTGACTGCCCACAGTTCGTCGCCCGTCTCGGGGTCGCGGCCGGTCACCACCGGATCGTCGTCGAACGGGCTCTGGGACCCGACCAGCAGTGGGCCGCCAGACGGGTATTCGACCGGCGTCGGTGCGTCGAGTGGGGCCTGCCATTGCGTCGGCATCGGGAGGGAATGATCGTCGCCGGTGAAAACGCTGCAACCGCCCAGCCCTGCGGCGAGCGCGGGGAGTGTTTTCAGCGCTTCCCTGCGCGTAAAGGGGACCATCTGTTCGAAGCTCTCCGTCCATTCGTTTCAATGTCACCATCTCCACCCGACAGTGGCAGCGAACCGCGTCCCGGTATCACTGAAGCGTCTCCATAGCGCCGAAACTTCGGCTACGAACGCCTCGGTCATCGGGGCGCAAGAAATCGACCCGGCGGTGCGGTTACTGGACTCCGCCGCGTGCACTTTTCGTCGCCCAGCGACCGGGAGCGGTTCGGAGCGCAACTCTGCGACACCCTCGGAAGGTACTCGTTACCAGCAGACGGTCGGGCCGATATCTGGGACGCGCTGGCTGGACTAAACGAGGTTCATGATTCCCATCGCGCTCTGTCAGCCCTTGGGTGTACCGTGGTACTCGGTGACGACCCCCGCATTCACGTCCGCCACAGCGATTCTCGATCGAAGCCTACGAATCCGAGAGGTAGTCCGGCCGCTCGGCGTACTCGATGGGGTCTGTGACGCCGAGCCGCTGGAACGCCTGGAGTCGGAACGCACAGGCATCACAGGTTCCACAGGCGGGCGCGTCGTCCCGGTAGCAACTCCACGTGAGCTCGTAGGGCACGTCGAGTTCCAGGCCCCGTTCCGCGATGTCGGTCTTCGACCAGTCGACGAACGGCGCGACGAGTTCGATCTCCGATTCGGGCTTCGTCCCAACCTGCATGACCTGCTGGAACGCATCGAAGAACTCGGGTCGACAGTCCGGATACCCGGAGAAGTCCTCGCTGTGCGCACCGATGAAGACCGCCGAACAGTCGTTGGCTTCCGCGTACGAGGTCGCCATCGAGAGGAGGTTCGCGTTCCGGAATGGGACGTAGGACGTGGGGATCTCGTCGCTATCGAGGTCCGCGTTCGCGACGTCGATCTCGCTGTCCGTCAGGCTCGAAGCGCCGATCGCCGCGAGGTGTCGCGTCTCCACGTGGAGGAACTCGGCCGCGTCGACTTCCGACGCGAGCGCCTCGGCGCACTCCCGCTCCTTCTCTTCCGTTTCCTGCCCGTACGACGTGTGGAAGAAGTACGGCTCGTAGCCGCGGTCCATCGCCTCGTAGACGGCCGTCGCGCTGTCCATTCCGCCCGATACGAGGATCACTGCTCCGTTGTCGTTAGTCATTGGTCACTGGTGAGTTGTCGTCGAATGGTCGCTCGCTGTTCACCTACGAAGGTCTCGCTGCCCATCATGTGCCCGGGGCGTCGTTCCAGAGGTCGACGTGCAATCGAGGGGTGTACCGGTACCCGTACGCTGTCGCGAGCTCGGCGACTTCGTTCCGGGATTCGTCCAACTGGTCCCGAGTCGTTCCCTCCGGCATCAAGAGGACGTCAGAATCCGGAACTGTCGTCTGCGTCGCAGCGCGGATCTTCTCGACGAGCGTCTCGATCTCGGCCATATCTTCCGGGCCTGTAACGACGAACTTCAACTGACTCTCGTACTCGTCGACGAGATCCGCGAGGGCAGTCACGTCGATACGGCGCTGTTCGTGCCGCTCGGCCCAGTCGCCGTCCCCCTTCGGGTCGGCCTCCGCGGTCGGGGTACTGCTCGCGAGTTTCGGGCTGATGCTCGCGAGGTCGATAGCCGCGTCCCGGTAGATCGTCCCGTTGGTCTCGACCGTCGTGTGATAGCCGGCTTCCGCGAGTCGATCGAGCAAGGTGGCTGCGTCTTCGTGCATCATCGGTTCCCCACCTGTGAGGACGACGTGCGATGCCGCACTGTAGGACGTGACCTTGGAAACGATCTCGTCGACGTCCATCCAGGTGTGCGTCGGTTCCCAGGACGTGTGGTAGGAGTCACAGAACCAGCAGCGGAGGTTACACCCGCTCGTCCGGACGAAGACGGTCGGGACGCCCGCGAGTTTGCCTTCCCCCTGCAGCGAGTAGAAGAGTTCGTTGATCGGGAGTGTCGCCTCGGAGTCCGTCGCTGGGGATTCGACCTCGGTATCGGGATCAGCGTTGACCGGCATCAGTACGTGGCGCAGAGTTCGTTCGTTTCACTCACTTCGACGGAGACGTCCGAGACGGTCTCGGGACACGCTTCGAGCAGTTTCCGTTCGAGCAGGACCGACATGACCTCGGCTGTCGGGGGGTGATCGAGAACGACGACTGCATCCTCGTCGCCACTCTCCCGGAACGCCGGAACGAGTGGGTCGCCGCGTTCGAGAAGGAACCGATGATCCCACTCGGATATTATCTCGGTAATCTCGCTTTTGTCGACGATCCACCCCTCGTCTCTGAGTTCCCCGGTCACGGAAACCGTGATCTCGTAGTTGTGCCCATGCGGCCGCGAACACTTCCCGTCGTGGTGTTGTAGCCGATGACCGGCACTGATCCGGATCGGATTGTCGTCCCCAACGCGGAGTGTCCGCTCGCTTGAACCGAGTGCATTCTCTTGTATATCTGCTCTCTGAGTCATATCTGAAGAACCTCTGAAGAATACTAAAATCTATCCATACCTCGAATTTTGTCACTGGGGGATGATCCGGGTCAGACAGCTCGGGTTGATCAGGGTAAACGCCCCTCGTATCTCATCTAATCGTGATATCGAACGTAGTCGCGCTACTGCAGGGAGGACAGCGGTACGATTCCCCGTCTACCTGCCACGGCGACTCGTCTTTCGTAAACCTCGTCCCGCAGAACCAGCACGTCGCGTAGTTTCTCCTGAGGGCGTCCGATGCGCCCTCGCCTCTTCGTAGCACGATAAAATTGCATCGTACCTCCGAGGAAGAGGGGCTAGTAACCGACCGATCACGCGAGGAAATCCGAGCGGATTCGGCCGTTCGTGCCTCTCGTCAGCCGTCGAGCGTGATGGTTCGGTCGGCCCACGTCCGCAGTCGCTCGACGACGTCGCGTTCCCGAGCGGAAACCGGGTTGTCGGTCCCCAGTTCGTCACTCTCGAACGCGTTGAGAACGGCCGTTTCGGCGGTGTCGCAGTAGTCGAGAAGCCGCTCGACCTCTCCAGACGCGTGCTGGTATCCGATCGTGACGTCGTTCACGAAGACGGCCGCGGGAGCAGCGGGGGCGTCCGCGAGCCGGTCGGCGACCGCCATGGCATTTTCCCTGGCGAGCTCGCGCATTTCCGCTTCACTCTCGCTTTCGGACCGGGGCGCGTGAGCGTCGACTGTCCCGACCCAGACGTCCGTCGGGATGTCCGTATACCGTTCCAGCCGGCGACCGAGGACGGTCCCGTTGTGGTCGTACTCCGGGCCGAATTCGAGGAGAACGACGTCCGCCTGCCCGTTCCGGTCGATCCACGCCTCCAGAGCGCGGGCAGTAAGTTGCGTCTTGCCGGCCTGGGAGGGGCCGACGATCAGCGTCGTCCCGTCGAGCGGAAACCCCAGTTCAGTCACGCGAACGCGCCCTCCCCCTGAATGAACTTCCCGAACACCCCGAGCGTCCCCAGTCCCAGCACGACGGCGAAGAGGAGGATCGCTCCCGACAGCGGGCCGATGCCCGCGGCGATCTGCTCCCTGACGAAGTTCGCCGCGAGCGTTCCGGAGACGAACAGCAGGGCGAGCCCGGCGAGATTCGCGACCGTCGAGTTCGGTTCGGGAACCGCCGACGAGTTGAGCAGAGACAGCACGACCGCGATCGCGAACGGCGTTCCGACGGTCCCGATCGCGAGCACGAGCGCCAGCTGACTCAGGACCGGCCCGCCGATGAACGCGCCTGGGGCCGAGAGGAGGGCCGCAACGACGAGGAGCCCGCGGTATCGGTCGTCGTCGAGTGTCGTTCCCCAGCCGAGTTTGTCCGCGAGGAGGAACGGCGGGACGATCGTGTTCGCACCGAGCGTCGAGACCGCCGCGCCCAGAAGGCCGACGAGGAAGAGCGACTTCGCGAACGGTCCCGCGAGCGGTCCCAGCGCCTGTGCCGCTTCCACGGTGGAGAGGTCGCCCGAGGTGAGGACACTCGCCGTGACGAGGTAGATCGCGACGCTGTACGTCCCGAACGCGACCAGCATCGACGCGACGACGTCGAACGTCGCGAGATCGGAGTCGTCGGCGGTCCACCCGCGTGCACGCATCGTGTAGGAGTGCATCGTTATCAGGGTGATGTGGACGGCACCGCCGAGGATCCCCGCCGCGACCAGCGCGCTCCCGGACGGGAGCGATGGGACGAGTCCGCCGACCGCTGCGCCAGAATCGATCGGAACTACGAACAGCGACGCGACGAACGCGACGACCACGCCGCTGACGAGGACTTTGGCGGCGACTTCGAGGAACCGGTACCCCCGAGAGGCGAGCCCGACCGCGAGGACGCCCGCCCAGACGACCCCCCAGAGACGGCTGTCGACGCCGGTCACGGTCGCCGAGACGCCGGCGACGGTCTTCATGATCAACAGCTGTGCGGCCCCGGCCGCGACCACCACGTCGAGGACGAGCAGCCAGGCCCAGGTGTCGCCGAGTTGGTCAGTGACGACGCCGACGATACCGCGTTCGGTGAGCAGTCCGAGGCGCATCGCGAGATACTGGGCGAACGCCCCGGCGACCGCGGAGAGGACGACGACCCAGAACAGGCGGTATCCGAAGGCACCACCGGCGGTAATGAGCGATCCCATCGTCGCCGGGCCCGCGGCGATCGCGCCGGCGACCCACGACGGCCCCATGTTCGAGACGAACGACTTCACCCGACCGGTCGATGTCGGTTCCCCGCTACCCGTCTGCGTTTGCATACCACCGGTTCGGAACACGCGCCGTATGAAGGTTTCTACACGGTGGTATCACCTAGTGGTAACCGTCCGGTCGTTCCTGGCTGGCGCTGACTGCCCAAGCAGCTGAAAGCGGGGTCGGCGCCAGTGGACAGCAGCACATGTCGGCGAAGATCTGTTCGGACCGTCAGACCCCCATCGCTCAAGTTTCGGATCGACGTCGCGATCACGTCACAAAACGGTGCGAAACGCGACGACGGCACCGACGCCGGCGACGAGTGCGAGGAAGATGTTCTCCGTCCGCCAGGCGACGATGGCGACGACGCCACCGGCGAGCCACTCCGGGGGACCACCAGCGGCCAGTTCCGGGCCGATAACGGCGACCACGATGGCCCCCGGAAGCACTTCGAGGGCAGCCTCGGCCCGTTCGCTGATCCCGACGTGGGTTATCAGCCACAGTCCGCTGGCCTTGGTAAGATACGTGGCGAACGCCATAGCCAGGACGACACCGACGACTGTCGGATCGAGGGCGAACGCGTCACTCATGGCGGACTACCTCGACGACAGCGGCGGCGAGTCCGCCGGCAATGACGTGCCACTGGCCGGACAGCAACTGCGAAGTCCCGAGCGCTGTTACTAGCGCGACCACCCAGGGGATAGCCGTCGACGACCCGTCCCAAAGTTCCACCGCGAGTGCGACGAACGTCGCAACGAGGACGAAGTCCAGCCCGAACGTCGCGGGGTCGTCTATCACGCCGCCGACCGCGACGCCGACGATCGACGAAGCGACCCAGAACACCCAGATGGCGAGGCCACTTCCGAGCAGGAACGCACCCCGCCGACTCCCCGACGTGAACTCGCGCATCGTCAGCGCCCAGTTCTCGTCGGCCATGAAGAACAGACTGAGGTACGCCCGCGCCCCGGACAGATGCCGGAACCACGGCCGCAGCGCCGCGCCCATCAGCGAGTACCGGAGGTTCACGGCGAAGACCGCAAACACGACGGCTGCGACCGGAATCGGATCGGCCCACAGCTCGACGGCGATGATCTGGGAGGCGCCGGCCAGGACAGTCGCACTCATCAGGGCCGCCTCAGCAACGGTCAGCCCCGCCCTGTCGGCGAGCACGCCGAATGCGATCCCGTACCCGGCGACGCCGAGCGCGATCGGTACACAGGTCAGGAATCCGCCGCGTATCCCTGCGCGATCGAACGTCACTTCGTTCGGAGCAGTGGCCGCCGCCGCATCTGGGTCATCCGTCGCTCCGTCCGCCGACTGGTCTCCTTCGGAGGGCTGGTCATTTGCGGTCATCTCTGGGAGGGCACTCCAGTTCTACCGGCGCCGGACCGCCGCCACACGGACGCCGTCACCTGTTTCGATGCGACAATGCGACTAAACGATGGTGAAACGCGCCACGCGGGTCTCGCCCTTGCGTGGCCACAGCACGGTCACTGAAATTCCCCGATCGAGACGATTATTCCGTGGTCGACGGATTGGCTCGGAAGGGTGGAGTGTCGGGTCCGCTCGAAAGGCCGTCCCAGACCACGAGGCGGCTGTAGTCAGTATTCGCCCTCGACGCAAGTGCGAACGGCATCGTCGGAATAGAGGACGTCGGAGAGGGCGACAGCGAAGCCCGCCACGGAACTGTACTACAGAACCAACCAGCACCGCGCTCCGGACGGTACGCGGCGAGCGGGGCGGGCCGATAGGAGACGCTCGTCCATCCGGGTATCCGCTCAGGGAGACAACCGCACTCCTGGAGGACCGAACGGATGAGGTGGGAAAGTCCCAGTGTGTGCAACCCCGGGTCGGGCTCGTCACTGAAACCCCAGCCGACGACACTTTCTTCGCTCTCCCAGTTACGTCGGTTCGCGGGCCAGTTGCCGTGGGATATATATGCGATACTAAGTACGTGACGATGTATGCGATCACCGTCGCTTCTCCTCGTGGCCGTCCTCGTCGTGTCGGCCCTCCCAGTCGGGTCGGCGGTCGGGACCGTCGATCAGCAGGGTGGCCCCGCCTCGGCGCTCTCGGACGCCGCGTCGGACGAACTGGTCGTCGAGACGACCTTCTCTCTCGAAGGGACCGACGCCGACGAGATCCGGGTAGTCCGTGAGTTCCACGTGGGAGACGGCGTCCGGACAGTCGGGGAGTCGATCACCCATCCGATCGACGACGTCTCGACGCGGAACGTCCGCCGACGCGGCGACACCTTCGAGTGGGACGGGAACGGCGATGTCGCGCGGATCGAGTACGTCGCACGGGCCGATCACCTCGGTCCGGGGCCGGTCGGAACGACCCGCGGAGAGGGGTACGCCGTCGTGGGCGCGACCTACGACAGTATCCGCACGGACGCCGACCGGCTCAGTACCAACGTTTCAGTCGACGGGGAGGGTGCGACGGGCGAGCAGTTCGCCGTGCTGGGTGGCTACGACGAGTACGGTCGCGACACGTCGACGGGCGAATACCGGGTCGTCGTCCCCGACCACGTCGACTTTCGCGGGAACGCTACCGTCATGCTCGACGCGATCGAGGACACCGATACGCAGGTGAACGTCGGGGCCGACCGCGACGGCGAAGCCACGTACTTCGTGGTGGATCTAGATATCGGCGGGGTCGCCGGGCGGACCTTCGAGTCGCGTGCGACGGGTAACACCGCGGGCGACGTTCTCCTGCGGAGCGGAACCAACGTCGCAACTGTCGTCCACGAGGCTGTCCACCAGCAGTTACAGGCGTACACGGCTGACGACTCGACACGGTGGACCGTCGAGGGGGGCGCCACCCACTACGAAGACCTGTTGCTGTGGCAACACGGCCTGTACGACTTCGAGAACTTCGTCCAGGAGACCGCGGTGAGAGACGTCGACGCGGACGCTCGGTTGGTCGAGCCCGATAGCTGGGCCGACTGGCGCACCCCGTACTCCCCCGGTGCTCGCGTCATCGCCTATATCGACCGCGAACTACGGGCGGCGACTGACAGCGAGCGAACGTTCGAGGACGTCCTCCGTCGGATGAACGACCACGAGGGCACGCTCACCCACGAAGAGTTCCTCGAGATCGTCGAAACCGTCGGGAGTCCGGGACTCGCCGGGGAGGTCGACAGGTACGTGACCACCGACGAGCGGCCGCCGCAACCTTCGAACCCGTACGCCTACACCGAACCGGAGATCGACTCGCAGCTCTCGTTCACGGACGAGAGCCCGGTGGACCGCGGTGGCGGACAGCACCGGCGAGTCCACGTCACGCTCGAGAACAGCGGCTCCGAGCGAAGCGGCATGGTCGGATTCAACGCCACGCTCCCCGAGGGCTGGAACCTGACGGGAGTCGCGCCGGCGGCGAAGGGGGCCCGATACATGCACGACGATCCGGTCCCAGGCGCGGACAGGGGGTACTTCGAGGTCCCGTCGAACGACAGCAGGGGGTTCGTGTTCTACCTCCGACTCCCGGACAACCGGACCGAGGGCGACTACGATATCGATATCTCGGCGCGTGACCTCGCCGGGCAGTCGCCGACCACAGCAGGGACGATCGAGATAGAACTGCCGACCGACGATAGAGAGAACGACGACAGGGAACGCGACGAGGAGGCCCAACTGACGGGTGCCCCGCCTAACTCGTCCCTCGAGAAGTCTCTCGACTCGTCGGCCGTTCTGGGGACGGCGACTCACGAGAACAAGACGGTCCCAGTCGTCGAACGAGGGGTGCCGGTGAACCTTTCGACCCGTCTCCAGAACGATACCTATCCGGTCCACAGCTACCAGTTCTCGCAGATTCCCGGCCTGGCGACTCACTCCCAGAACGGGACGTTCTCACTGACGCCGAAGACCCAGGGGCCGAAACACTATCACGTCATCGCGGCCCTCGAAAACGGCGAGAGCGTCGAACGCCGGTTCTGGCTCCTCGTCAACGATCCGCCGCAGGTCTCGATCGACAGTCAGTCAGCGTACTTCGACCCCACAGTGACGATGGAAGCGCGGGTGGACAACGATTACGGCGATCACGAGATCGTGTGGCTCGTCGACGGCGAACGGGTCGGGACCGGCGAAATGTATCGGTACGAGCGGACCGACTCACCGGCCAACGTCACGGTCGTCGTCCGCGACGAGTACGGTGCGACCCACCAGGACTCGAAGACAGTCGCTGCCCAGTCGTTCCCGGTCGCGGTCACGCGCGCACCCGTCGAATCGCTGTCGGACCGTCCCGTGATCGGCGGCCTCGGTGTGTTGGCGGTCGTCACGCTCCTGTTGGGCTTTCGTCGCGTCTTCTGATCAGCGCTCGAGCCGTCGTGGCTCGTCACGCTGCTGTCCACCGACAACGCATTCGAAAACGAACCGCCTCGGTCAAGAATATCTCCCCGTTGGCACCTGTTCACGCGATGAACACCTGTTCAGCGGTAATTTATACGGGAACGAATCGCGAAGCGAACGTATGCGTTCGATCCTGACAGACGAGACGGCCGAATACGTCCGCGAGATGCAGCCGGACGTCGACGACCATCTCGAAACGATGGAAGCGTACGCTCGCGAGAACCGGGTACCGATCGCGTCGCGCGACGTCGCACAGTTCCAGACCATGCTCGTCGAAGCGACTGGCGCGGATCGCGCGCTGGAGATCGGTACGGCGATCGGGTACACGACAGTTCAGATCGCACGCGCTGGGGCGGACGTCGTGTCGCTCGAACGTGACCCGGACCGAATCGAGGTCGCCGAGCAGTTCGTCGCCGAAGCCGGCGTCGAGGGGTCCGTCTCCATCGAGCGGGGCGATGCGACGGACCTGCTCCCCGAACTCGACGGCGAGTTCGACCTCGCGTTCATCGACGCGAAGAAAGACGAGTACGAGACGTACCTCGAACACGTGGTTCCGCTACTTCGCCCCAACGGCGTACTGGTCGTGGACAACCTCTTTAGAGGGGGCCGAGTCCCGGAGGCCGCGGTAACCGACGAACAACCGGACACACGCGTCGAGGCGATACTCGAATTCAACGACCGGTTTCTCGACCATCCACAGCTCGAATCGGTACTACTGCCGCTGGCGGACGGAACAGGATTCGCAGTGAAATCGGAGTAGCCGTCGCAAGCGCGTGCGAGTACTTCGGCCACGATTTCGATTCCATCACTCATCTTCCAACACATGAACCTCAAACGTGACATCCAATACGTCGAACGCGAGAGCGGCCCGCTGGCGCTGGATCTATATCTCCCGGACGACCGTCCGGAACCGACACCCGTCGTCATCTGGATCCACGGTGGTGCGTTCCGCCACGGGAGCCGCGCCGACGTCGGGCCGGCACGGCGGCAAGTAGAACGCGGATACGCCGTCGCGAGCGTCGATTACCGACTGAGCGGGACGGCGACGTTCCCCGCACAGATACGCGATTGCAAGGCCGCGGTCCGATGGGTCCGGGCGAACGCTGGGGCGTACGCTCTCGACGCGGACCGGATCGCCGCGTGGGGCGCCTCGGCTGGCGGCCACCTCGCCGCGCTCGTGGGAACGACGGGTGACGACGCGTCGTTCGGCGAGCCGGACGACTATCCCGACCACTCCGCGGCGGTACGGGCAGTCTGTGATTACTTCGGGCCGACGGACTTCCTCTCGATGAACGAGGCCGGGAGCGAACAGGACCACGAAGCGCCGGACTCCCCCGAGTCGGAACTCATCGGCGGGCCGATCCACGAACATCCCGACCGAGTCGAACGCGCCGATCCAGCGACGTACGTGGACGGCGACGAACCGCCGTTTCTGATCGTCCACGGCTCCGAGGACCCGATCGTCCCCCACGACCAGAGCGTCTCCCTCCGGGACGCGCTCCGAGACGCCGGCTCGCCCGTCTCGCTGCACACGGTCGCGGGGGCCGGACACGGTGGCTTCGAGGACCCGGACGTGGACCGGCTGGTCGACGACTTCTTCGACGAACAGATAGGGCGCGAGTAACCTCGCTCAGTCAGTGTGTCTCGGGGGATCGAACCCGGTCCCGTCTGCTACGGCGTGTCCTCGGAGGGTGCTGTCCGCTGCTCGGCCTCGAACTCCTGTCCGGTGTCCGTCTCGGTGGGGAGTTCCGCCGCGAGACGCTCTGCAATGTCCGGCCCGAGTACGGCCGCCAGTTCTATCGCTCTGGACTCGGGCGACTCGACCTCCAGAGCGTCCCGGAGGTACCACGAGACGGTCACGTACGTCTCGTGAAACGCCGCGGCACGTTCTCGACCCGTCTCGGTCAGCGACACGCCTCGGTACGGCTCGTAGTCGACGAAACCGTCTTCGTCGAGGCGTTTGAACATCTCGGTGACCGACGGATGGGACCTGTCCAGCAGATCGGCGACGTCGCTCGTCTGCAGCGGCGGGGAACCGCGATGCGAGAGCACGTACAGCGCGAGGAGGTACTGGGGGACGGCGCTCACCGTGGCTCACCCCGTTCGTTCGAGTACCGGACTGCCGACGTATCTCCGTTCATCGCCGATCAGTCGTCGCGGAGGGTGGGGTGCGTGACCTGTTCGCCGGAGTGGGGTTCGGCGAACCGCTCCCGCATCGTCGCCAGTGCCCGGGCCTCGCGACGCTGGCGTTCGCCCTCGTCGATCTCCTCGCAGCCAGGCGGCACCTCACGTCCGCGGTCGGTGAAATACCCGGACGGCGTTACCCAGTCGTGGTAGAACGGTCGACCGTCGTCTTCCAACACCGTCACGGCGACCTCGGCACCGTGGCCGGCACAGACGATCGCCTGATGTGGTTTCCCGGCGAGGCGTCCGGCCGCGTACAGCCCGTCGACGTCGGTCCGGCCGCGCTCGTCGGTGCCGACGTACGGCTTCCCGCGGTCGACGATCTCTACGCAGTCGAGGCCGTCGAGGTACTCGGTCGCGTTCTTCGTCGCGGCGACGACGTATTCCGCGTGGAACCGCCTGCCGTCGGCGGTTTCGACCGCGAATCCCTCACCGTCCCGGGTGACGATCTTCACGGTCCCCGTGTGATGTTCGCAGCCGGGATCTCTCGCTTGTGCGCGCATCAACTCCAGCAGCTGTCGCGGATTGACGCCAGCCGGGAACCCGGGGAAGTTTTCGAGATGCGCGTTTCGCCGCAGGATAGACTCCTCAGCGTCGATCACCGCGGACCGCAATCCGTTCCGGGCGGTGAACAGCCCCGCCGTGAGTCCAGCGACACCACCACCGACGACGACGATGTCGTATTCAGCGTTCATCAGTTCCACATCTCGCCGCTTGAGTCTCTCGTGCAGTCGGTGGTGGTGAGAACCGATCGTCTCCTGTCTCTGTGGAACTGGCGCGTGATTCTGGGCTCATCGAACGTCATTCCGATTGATGGAACCTTATTAATTCCCGGCTTACGTCCGTTCATGGCCTGAACAGGGACACTCTCCGCTCAGGCATCCGCGACGAGGAATGCGCAGGTCAGCGATGTGGAGACGCAAGCGTTCGGGTCACGACAGCCGTCGGTTCACGAGATCGAGGGCGTACCGCTTCGATCGGGGTGTCTTCGTCGACGGTGCGGTGTACGCCGTCGGCGGCCCGACGATAGCTTCCATCGGCTCGGTCTGTCCCGACGATAGACTTAGTGATTCTCCGGTTACGACCGTTCACTCTGTGTTACGGGCCCGTTCCCCGTCAGGAGATTGGGTAACTACCAGATGACGAGATTTCCGTTTCGAGCCCCCGAGGTTTCGCTGGCTGCTTCCGAATCGAACCGCTCGCGAGCGAAGTAGGAAGTGATTTAGGCCGGCCTAAACAACGCCGATCCCGTGACTATCGCAAACCCAGCCGGCCACGCCGAGTGTGAATGTCTGCTGCCGGACGACGACGCGATCGAGACCGTCGCGTTTCTCGCACGCTCGGAACATCGGATTCACGTACTCTCTCTGCTGAGCGATGGCGGTCGCCGACGAGCAGCGATACGCGAAGCGGTCGATGCGACGCGCGTAACGTTGAGTCGTATCCTCAACGACCTGCAAGAGCGAACGCTCGTTGCCCAGCGGTCCTCCGGAGACGCGTACGAGCTGACGCAGTACGGCGAACTGGTGTACCGGGACCTCAAGCAGTTACTCGACACGGCTGCGTTCGAACGGGTGGGCTCTACCGGAGGGGATCGGCGGGGAGTTGACGGATCCGATTCCGATCGGTGCTGTCCCGGAATCACTGGATCGCTGTCTCGCGACGTGGAGGATCACCTCTCTGTCGCGCGCCGGGTCGCGAACCGGGACGACGCGATCGAGACCGTCGCGTTTCTCGCACGCTCGAAACATCGGATTCACGTGCTCTCTCTCCTGAGCGATGGCGGTCGTCCGCGCGACGAGATTGCCGAGGAGCTCGATGCGACGCGAGTGACGTTGAGTCGGATTCTCGGCGACCTCGAAGACCGAGAGTTAATCGCGCGGCAACTGCCCGGCAACTCCTACGAGTTGACGCGGTACGGGGGATCCGTGTCCCGGGATTTCAGGCGGTTACTCGGGACAGTCTCGGTGGGACAGGTGGACGCTGCGGTGCTGGACCGCCTGCCGGTCGACTGGCTGGACTTCGACCTCCGCTGTCTCACAACTGCCGAACTGGTGACCGGTAACGGAGACGACCCGATGTCTGCCGCCCGCGCCGTTGCAAGCAGCGTTCGGCACTCGTCGACGCGGCTTGCGCTCCTCGGGACTTTCCTCTCGCTCCCCTTCCACACGTTCGAAGACGCGTTGCGAAACGGAGATGAACCCGATGGGGCCGTCGTTTTCGACGCGAACGTCACGCAGACGATCGCCGACGACCCGACCCTCTCAGAGCAATGGCGAAAGATAGAGGCGATGGCCGAGCGGACGGTTTACTACAGTATCGACCAGCAGATCCCCTGTGGAATCGCCGTTCACGACGACGAAACGGCGTTTCTGACTATCGACCGCAAAGCGGACAACGGATTCTACGTTCTCAGGAGTACGCACCCCGACGTGGTCGAGTGGGCCAACCGGACCATCACAGACTGGCGAGCGGAGGCGATTCCGCTCCGTAGCTGCATCGACGGGTGAACTGGTTTCGGCATCCGCGGACATCACACCGAAACGACGGTTCCGAGCGGTGTACACGGTGTGAAACACCGCAAGGGAAGAATCACTAATACGATTTAGGCGAACCTAATCTGTGATGGCACGTAGACGGCAACTACTCGTAGGTACCGCAAGTCTCGTCGCTACAGGCGTCGCGGGATGCTCCAGCAGCAGTGGGGGTTCGGGCGACACGGCTGCGTCTCCCGCTGACTCGTCTTCGGAGACGACTGAAACGCCCGCGGGGGAAGCCGAGGCGACCACAGAGCCGACTGAAACGACGGCGGACCCCACGCCGTACACGGTCGAGATCGCGCCCCACGGCGAGTTTACGTTCGAGGAAGTCCCCGAGACGTACACGGTCATTCCGAGCGTCTACCTCGATATCGGCATGGCCCTCGGGAAACAGCCGGTGGCGGCGACCGACATGGCGCGGGCGCCGACGAAGTTCTACGACATCCTCCCCGACGTCGAATTCAACGAGGACGAGATCATGGCGCTGGCGACCGGCTCCGAATCGGGGTACGACAAGGAGAACTTCCTCGCCGCCGACGCCGACGTCAACCTCATCGATCCCCGGGGTCTGGGCCGGTTCACCGACTGGGACGACTCGGACATCCGGGAGATCGAAGAGGCGACGGGTCCGTTCATCGCGACGGGGATCCGGTTCGGACCGGCTCACCCGTTCGGAAACGAACAGGACACCTACTACGAGCTCTACGACGTCTTCGAGAAGATCGCGACGGTCTTCCAGCGCCAGGAGCAGTATCAGGAATGGGTATCGATCCGCGAGGAGATGATGGAGACCATCGAGGCCGAGCTGCCGCCCGAGGGCGAACGTCCATCGGTCATCGCGCTGTGGCGCGGCGTCGACCCGACGACCGGGGAGTTCTACCTCTCGGTCGTCGACCAGTACCAGAACCAGACCCTGCCGCTCTACCGACTCGGTTTCGAGGACGGCTACGACGCGGAGATCCCGGGCGGCGGTACGATCGGGTACGAGGAGTTGCTCGACCACGACCCCGACTACCTCGCCGTCGTCGGTTCGCTGACCTCGGATACCCACGAGCAGTTCGTCAACAACATCGTCGAGCCCTTCGAGAACGATCCGAACGGCCAGGAGCTCACCGCCGTCCAGGAGGGGAACATCCTCCGTATCGGCGGGCAGTATCAGGGACCGATCGTCGACCTCTTCGCCACGGAAGCGGTCGCGAAGATGGCCTGGCCCGACAGCTTCGGCGAGTGGCCGGGTCCGGTCGACGAGGTCCCCGAGGACGAGCAACTGTTCGACCGACAGCGGGTCAGCGACGTCATCAACGGTAACTTCTAGGGATCGATGGCGAAGGTATTCGACCGGCTCGCGGAGCTGCGCGCCGCGGGGAGCGACTGGTTCGTCAGCTCGAAGCTCGCCGTCATCGTGATCGGCTCGCTGGCCGTCCTGTTGGCGTCGACGATCCTGCAGGTGAGTTTCGGCGCGTATCCGCTGACCGTCGGGGAGGCGTGGCAGACGGTCTTCGACACGGAGATACTGTTCAACGCCGACGTCTGGCGGTGGACGTTCCTGGGCGCGGACAGCCCCGACTGGATGACGCGCCGGCAGACCGTCGTGTGGAGCCTCCGACTACCGCGCATCCTCGTCGGTGCGATCGTCGGTGCGAACCTCGCCGTCTCGGGCGCGATCTTCCAGATCATCACGCGCAACGAGCTCGCGAGCCCGTACATCCTCGGCGTCAGCGACGGCGCCGGGCTGGTCGTGCTCGTCTTACTGACGGTGGCCTACGAACTGATGCCGTTCCTGCCGTTCCTGGCAGCGCTCGGCGGGGGACTCGCGTTCCTGCTCGTGTACGCTATCGCGTGGAAGAACGGCACCAGTCCCGTCCGATTGGTGCTCGCCGGCGTGGTGGTCGGAACCGTCTTCGGGTCCGTCCAGCGCGCGCTGTTTTTCTTCATCGACGACCTCGGGGTCGCGATGTCCGCCCAGGCCTGGCTCTCGGGGAACCTCATGAACGCCGGGTGGCAGGAAGTGCGTATCGCGCTCCCGTTCACCCTCCTCTCGATGGTGCTCGCGTTCGCCGTCACGCAGGAGCTTGACGTGCTGGCACTCGGCGAGGACCGGGCGGACTCGCTGGGGATGCCCGTCGAGAAGATGCGGTTCGCCCTCGCCGGTATCGGCGTGCTCTCGACGGCAGCCGCTATCGCCGTCGCGGGTCTCATCGGCTTCGTCGGCCTCATCGTTCCGCACATGGTCCGGAACATCGTCGGTAGCAACTCGAAGGCACTGCTCGCGGGCTGTCTGTTCCTCGGGCCCGCGTTGTTAGTCAGTGCGGACGTCGGTGCGCGGCTCGCGCTGAGCCCGGCACAGCTCCCGGTCGGCGTCATCACCGGGATCGTCGGCGGCCCGTACTTCCTCTACCTGATGCGAAAAAAAGAGAACCTGGGTGAAGTGTGATGAGCGACGGACAACCGTCGCAGGTAGATCGGAAGCAAAGCGACGACGCAACCGGCGACCAGATCACCGCGAACGAGCGGGCGACGACGGAGACGGCGGACCTCAGCGGGACGGACCTCGTCCTCGGGTATCCGGGGACGGACGAGCCAGTCATCGACGGGCAATCGATCGCGGTTCCGACGGACGAAGTGACTGCACTGATCGGGCCCAACGGGAGCGGCAAAAGCACGCTCCTCAAGGGCCTCGCGGACAAGATCGACCCCGACGAAGGGACGGTTCTCGTCAACGGCCGAGCGATCGACTCGTTCGGGTCGAAAGAGCTGGCCAGGGAGCTCGGTCTGCTCTCCCAGGAGAACGTCGCGCCAGAGGGGATCTCGGTCGAGGACCTCGTCGAGCGCGGCCGGTATCCCCACACTGGTTTCTTCGAATCGCTCGACGACGAGGACCAGGCGGCCGTCGACGAGGCGATCGAGCTGGCAGGCGTCGGCCACCTGCGCGAACGGGAGTTCGGCAGCCTCAGCGGCGGGCAGAAACAGCTGGTCTGGATCGCGATGGCGCTCGCCCAGGAGACGGACGTGTTGCTGTTGGACGAGCCGACGACGTTTCTCGATCCCCAGCACCAGCTCGAAGTGATGGAGATCGTCGAGACGCTCCGCGACGAGAGCGATATGACCGTCGTGCTCGTCCTCCACGACATCGGCCAGGCGGCCCGCCACGCCGACCACGTGGTCGCGCTCAAGGATGGTTCGGTACGCGCCCGCGGATCGCCCGGTGAGGTCATTACGCGACAGCTCCTTGCAGATGTCTTCGACATCGAAGCCGTAGTCATCGAGACGGACTACGGCCCGCAAGTCGTCCCAATAGATCCGCTCAGCGACAGTAAGTCACAAGACGGTACTCTCCGATCCGGACAGGACGAGGCGGGGGCGGATCCCGACGCCACCGAGTCGGGTTAGATCCGGCAGAATATTCGACGAACGAGAATGACTCACAAACTGGAAACTGACGGGCTCACGTACCGAACAGCGGATGAGACGGTCTTCGAGGATGTCTCGGTCGCCGTCGAGACCGGCGAGACGGTCGCCGTCGTCGGTCCGTCGGGCGTGGGGAAGTCGACGTTCCTGCGGTTGCTCGTCCGGCTCGACGAACCGATCGACGGAACGGTGTACTACGAGGGCCGCGACTACCGGGAGATGGATCCGCAGACGTTGCGCAAGCGGGTCGGACTCGTCCCGCAGCACTCGGCGCTGGTCGACGGCACCGTCCGGGAGAACGTCACGCTCGGCCCGCGGCTGCGCGGCGAATCGGTCGACAAGCCGGACGTGACGGCGACGCTCGATCAGCTTGGACTGCCCAATACGGCCGACCGGGCCGTGGAAACGCTCTCCGGCGGTGAGAAACAGCGGGTCGCGATCGCCAGAACCCTGCTGAACGAGCCCGAGGTGTTGCTGCTGGACGAGCCGACCGGGAGCCTGGACGCCGAGACCGAGCGGACGGTCGAGGCGTTCCTGGGAGAGATCAGCGAGAACCGGTCGCTGACGTGCGTCGTCGTGACCCACGACAGGCGGCAGGCCGAGCGGCTCGCTTCGCGCGCCCTCGTGTTCAGCGCGGACGGCGTCGAAGCGACTTCGATCGAGCGACTGGGGGAGGTCGTCGGATGATCGTCGACCAGTTCCGCGATCCCGCCGTCGTCCAGGGCCTGTGGCAGGTGGCTGCCGCAGCTGTGCTTGCGGCCGTCGTGATCGGGGTCGTCGCATTGCGGGGGCTCGCACTCCAGCGCGAGTGGGGGATCGCGATCGGTCGCGGATTCGTCCAGATACTACTGATGGGGACGGTCGTCGGCCTCCTGTTCTCGCTCCCGTTCGCACTGAGCGGGGTCGTCCTTCTCGGGATGATGCTCGGCGGCGCGTGGATCGCTCGCTCGCGGGCGGAGGAGATGCCCGGTGCATTCCGGATCGCGACGGTCGGGATCGTTCTCGGAGCGGGTTCGGTCATCGTCACGATGACGGCCGCCGGCGCTATCGACCGGACCGTCCGGGACCTCATCCCAGTCGATAGCATGATCATCGCCAACGGGATGAAACCGAGTTCGCTCGCGCTGGACCGGTTCAGCGGTGAAGTGGAGACGCACCGAGACGAGATCGAGGCGACGCTCGCGCTCGGCGTCTCGCCCTCGAAAGCGGTGTCGCGGTACGTCGAGCGCAGCGTCCGCGCCGCGCTCATCCCGACGGTCGATTCGCTCCGCAGTCTCGGCTGGGTCTGGATCCCGGGACTGATGGCGGGGATGATCATGTCCGGAGAGAACCCGGTCTACGCCGCCGAGTACCAGTTCGTCGTGATGGCGATGATCTTCGGCGCGGCCGGACTGTCGAGTCTCGTCTGTAGCCTGGTCGTCGAGCGATACGCGTTCACCGACGCCCAACAGCTCAAGCAGTTCGACGCCGGTCCCGAGGAGCGCGCCTGAAGACTCCGCGTCGAACAATTGACCGAGTCTCTCATGCATCCGGTCCGCAATCGAACGTAGCGGGCGTCGTCGAACACAGAACGGGGCTACTCTCGGCCGCTCGATCGACTGCTATCCGTGAAAGGCTCCTGCCTCACTCTTTGATCCGGAAATGCTCGAAGTCGCAGTGTCCGTCCGCACTGGCGGTGTCGGGCGACCGAACGGCGAACAGGCCGATCTTGGCGCCGATCCAGCGTCCCTGCTGGGCCTGGAACGGCGACCCGATCGGTTCGAAGTCGTCCTCGCCCGTCGCGTACCCGAACTGGACGCGACCGCCGTCTTCGACGGTCGCCCGCAACTGCGCAGACGAACGTTCGAGTGACACCCGCTCGTCCACCGTATCGGCGTCACCGTCCGTCGGGTCGGTGTTGCGACCCTGTACGAGTTCGGGGCCGTCGGTGGTCCGGCGAACGCTGAGGTAGGCGTACTTCTCGCCCATGACGAGGAGGCCGCCGTGTGCGGCGTCTGCTTCGAGGTCGCAGTCGATCTCGGTCGTCGCCGTGAACGACGGTGCGGGGAACTTCTGGAGGAGCAGGTTCGGGACGGGCCAGAGGGTCTCGGCGTCGTCGGGGGCGTGGGGGAACAGGCGGAGCGCATCGGGGCGGTCGGTGAGCGAGTACCAGCCGTACTGGGGGTTCCCGTGCCATTGCCACTGGAGTCCCAGACGCGCCGACTCGAAGTCGTCGGAGGTCTGGGGCACCATCTCGGGCAGGTCGTCGGCAGCGATATCGGGTTTCTCGTGGGTCCGGACCGGCTCGCCCGTGCCGTCGCCGTCCTCGTCGCGGCCGATGACCGGCCAGCCGTCCGCCCATTCCATGGGCTGGAGGTGGGTGATCCGGCCGTACGGGTCGAGTTCCTGGAAGTGGACGAACCAGTCCTCGCCGCTGGGTGTGTCGACCCAGGCGCCCTGGTGGGGGCCGTTGACGTCGGTGTCACCTTGCGCGAGGACGATCCGGTCCTCGTAGGGGCCGTAGACGTCCTCGGAGCGCAACACGGTCTGCCACCCGTCGCTGACGCCGCCGGCCGGCGCGAAGATGTAGTAGTCGCCGTCCCGCTTGTAGAACTTCGGTCCCTCGATGGTCGGGTGGTCGTCGTGGCCGTCGAACACCTCGCGGCTCTCGCCGGTGAGGCGGGTTCCGTCTTCCGCCATCGGCGCGACGTGGATGACGCTGTTGAACCCGGCGCGACTCTTTGCGAAGGCGTGGACGAGGTACGCGTCGCCGTCGTCGTCCCACAGCGGCGCCGTGTCGATCCACCCCTCGGCCTCGTGGACGTGATAGAGGTCCGACCACTCGCCGCGGGGGTCGTCGGTCTTCGTCATGAAGACGCCCCGGTCTGGGTCGCCGTAGAAGATGTAGAACGTCCCGTCGTGGTAGTTGAACGAGGGCGCCCAGACGCCGTTGCCGTGCTGCGGGCGGTCGAAGGCGGGCGGCAGTTCGTCGATGGCGTGGTTGATCAGCCGCCAGTTCACGAGGTCGCGGGAGTGGAGAATCGGCAACGCCGGGACGCAGTTGAAACTCGACGCGGTCATGAAGTAGTCGTCGCCGACCCGGACCACGTCGGGATCGGAGTAGTCCGCGTGGACGATCGGATTCTGGTACCGGTCGTCGTCGAGATTGGGATCCCATACCTTGGGTGTGCCTCTCATATTGGGAGAGGTCCAGTAACGAGGAGAAAAACGTTCTGTTCCCGGCGACGGCCGGGATTCGTGTGGGGGGAGTTCTCGGTGTCCGCGTCGGAACCACTCGCCCCAGCGGTGGTCGGCTACGGACTCCGGTTCTCCGGGATACTCCGGCGGTTCCGCGACCGACGCGGATCGTAGCTACACGCGCATCGAGCTCGGCCCCCGGTCGACCGACCGCGCTGGGTCGCGTTTTGCACGGCGATCGGCGCTCAGTGTGACCGAATCCAGCAGTTCGCCGAAACCCCTGTTTTCGGGTCGTGACACGCCGCTTTCTCAGCTTGTGAAGACGGGGGCACACTCGTTTGGAGCCCGTGAAACGACGGTTCGAGCGCTCGAAATCCGGGCCCTGTTTTAATCACCCCCGTCGATAATGGGGTGATACCGTGTCCCCGATTCCGCCCTGGATCGACGAACGGATCGAGCGGAATCTCGACAACGCCCTCACGCAGGAACACGTCGTCGAGACGATGCTCGAGTCCGACCGCCCGTTCTTCTCGATCCGCCAACTGCACGCGCGCGTCAAGCCCGACGTCAGCAGGGCGACCGTCCGCAACCGGCTCCGGGAGCTACAGGAGATCGACGTCGTCGCGACGGAGACCTATCCCGACTCGATCACGCTGTACTACGTCGATCACCCGGAGTCGGAGTGGCCGCTCTCGCCGGAGGGCAAGCGCGCGCTGCAGACAGACACCCCGCTGGATCGGCTCTCCACCCGCGGATTCCTCACGCTCTCGGACACGGCCGGAATCCGCACCCTCGTACTCGCCGGGCTCCAGCTGAGCCTGATACTGCTCGCCCTCGGCAGCGTGCTCACGATCGGCGGGCTCGACGTGCGCGGAACCCAGAGTGACGTCGTCCTCTGGGGCACCGCGTTCGACCTCCTGTTCGTGAGTCTGGGGCTGCTCGGGGCAGAGCGGATCGCCCGCTGGGTCCGCGATCGATTCGGTCCGCTGAACCTCCTCCCCGAGACGTAACCGAAGATTCGACACCCTGTAATCGACACAACCATGACCTCCACACCACCCGCATCCGGTCCAGAGTTGCTCGACGAACGCTCTCTCGGTGGCATCCTCGTCCACCTGCTCGGGCTGTTCACCGGTTTTCTCGGCCCGCTCGTCGTGTACGCTGCGTCAGATCACGCGTTCACGCGGACGAACGCCCGCTACGCCATAAACTGGCACCTCAGCGTCTCCACGCTCGCGCTCGTCGCGTTCGTGACGTTCCTCCTCGGTGCCGACGACCTCACCGTGGGCGGGCAGACGACCGACCTATCGCTGTTGCCTGCGCCGCTCGATGCGGTGTTCGGGGTCGTCGGGACGGTCCTCCTGCTCGTCCTGGTCGCCGCGATGTTCCTCACGTTCGCCTACGTCGCTGTCGCGACGGCGAAGGCGATCTTCGGGTCGATCTGGACGTATCCCGGCGCGCTCGATATCGTCGGGTGAGTCTCCGGACGGCGGGACCGCGCGTGTGTCTACCACGCCTCAATCAGAACTAATACGCCCACCGTCGTGAGTCGTAATTGAAGCGTTCGACGCCAACCACGGTGATTCCGCATGACGATCGCAAAACTCACGCCGCGGCAGGTTCGCTCCCTCGAAGCCGCGGATGTCCCGTTATCCCGACGCGATCTGCGTGCGGAACCGGGCGAACGCCGGTGGAAGCCGGGTTGCCTCGAAGGTCACGGCAAACCCGCTTCCGGTGACGTCCGGACGACCGTGCCCGCATAACGCGACCCCACACACGGACTACCCGTCTGGGGCCGGGGAACACGGGCCTGTTACGACCGCTCGCCCAGCGACGGTTCCGTCCCTCGGATGGGATCGGACCGCCCGAGATGACTGGGACCACGCCGACCGCGATCAGCCGCGGCACTCCGCAGCTCTGGGCGATTACGCTGGCCGCGGTCGCGACGCGCGTTCGAGTTTCGAACCCGAGTGACGCACCGGGGATGCTCATCGAGGCAGGCGGCTCCCGCCGGCGGATTCGCAGCGAATCCCCGGCGGAGTCGAGTCCGGAAGGGCTTGCGACCTGCACAGGCCGATGTGGCATTCCCGACCGCTCGCGCGGTCCAAGCACGCCCGGCGTGACGGGAGCTACGGCAAGCGTTCGCCACGGCCCCGTCGCGTGAGCAGACGTATCGATGAATGACTATTCGGGTCGATGGTCCAGCGGCCGAAGATCCGTGCCTTGGGTGCACGGGACCGAGGTTCGAATCCTCGTCGACCCATCGGGTGACCGGATGCGCGCCGGTTCGGTCCGGTCCGGTTTCACCCTCCGGCGGAATTTCCCTAGCTCGGCCAAGGGACCGTGCTGGAACCACGGTGCCCGCACAGGGCACGGGCGTTCGAATCGCCCTTCCGCCGTCCGGCGGGGAGCCCGATGACCTCCGAACGGAGCGAGGGCTCGCGCTCCAGTGGAGTAGCAGGCCAAACTCGCGGCCCTCTCGAGGCCGAGCCCCCGGTTCGAGTCCGGGCTGGAGCACGTGGATCACCCGCTCGCGAAGCCCGCGCCAGTAGTCCAGTTCGGTCAGGACGCCGGCCTCCCACGCCGGAGGCCTCGGTTCGAATCCGAGGTGGCGCACTGCGGGCCGCAAGCAACCACGGTGGTGCGGCGGGCTCTTAACCCGCGCTATGCCGGGTTCGATTCCCGGGCGGCCCGCTGCGGGCCGGTAACTTAGCGGCCAAGTGGTCGACTTTTAATCGACTGTTCGACGCGGGTTCGAGTCCCGCTCGGCCCTTCTGCCGGGAGGTCTCGCCTGGTGCGGGAGCTCGGTTGTTACCCGACTCGTGCGAGGTTCGAATCCTCGTCCCGGCGTTTCGCGGGCTTCGTGCCCGGTCTGCGCTCCCGGAGTCCCCGCTGGCGAGGGACGCTGCCCTTTCGAGGCAGAGTTCGAGGGTTCGATTCCCTCCGGGAGCATCGGGGGCGGCCGTCCAGACGGAGCGTTACTTCCTCAGGCGCCCGGCGGGTTCAAATCCCGCATCGCTCCGTCGGTTTCCCGGCCGTCCCATCGCGATACGCACGTCTCGGCGGCGACCGTCGAGCAGGAGCGTTACTTCGCTCTGTACGCGATGATCCGGGTTCGAATCCCGGCGCGCTGTCGGCACTGCCGGCAGCCGTCCGCCGGCCGAACGCAAAGGCCCCGGGCGTGGACGCAGCGTCCAGCGTGGTTCGGCAACCGCTCACCGCTCCGGCGATTTTCCGGTCGCCACCACGCGTACGTGGTCGTCGAGCCGTCGCGTTCCTTCGCCTCATCAGCGGGCGATCCGGGTTCGAGTCCCGGGGGCGGAACCTCCGCCCTAGTGTAACCGGTAACACGCCGTTCCACACGCGACGGCGATCTTCCGACCACCGTCCTCGCCGCTCACTCGGGAGCGCGTCGCCTCAGTGGGGGTTTTTGCCCTCGTGGGCGACGGTGCAGGTTCGACTCCTGCCGGGGACGTCCGCCGCTCGCGAGTAGCAGCGGCACCCTTCGGGGTCGCCAGTTGCGGCTCCGGTGATAGCATGGAATTCAACGACACGAAACAGACGGTCGCGGACGCGACGCGGACCACCAACGACGAGGGTGGTGAAGCGTTCGAGCCCGCCGACCCACGGCTCGCACTGTACAAGCGAACGATCAACCAGCTGCTGGAGGACTCCTATTACGATGACGACGAGGAACACCTCGCCGCCGTCGTCGAGCGGTTCGACGCCGCCGCGGCCGAGGACCCCGAGTTCGTGCTCAAGCTCGCGGCCTACGCCCGACAGGAACTCTACCTGCGAGACGTCCCGCAGCTCCTGCTCGTCCTCGCGGCCAACGACGACCGGTTCAAGGACGACTCCGACGAGTCGCTGATCCGCGAGTGGGCGCCCGCGGTCGTCCGGCGGATGGACGAGACGGCCACCGCGCTGGCCGTCCACGACGACTGCTTCGGCGGGACGGCGCCGTGGCCGCTCCGACGGGGGATCGAGGACGCGCTCGTCGGGATGGCCGACGAGTACACCCTCGGGAAGTACGCGCTCCCGCGGCGCGAGGTGACGCTGCGGGACGTGTTCAACCGCGTCCACCCGGCCCCAGTGGACGAGGAGCAGGAGGCCCTGTTCGAGCGGTTCATGCGCGGCGACCTGGACGACTACCCCGAGGTCGAACCGCTCCCCTCCCCGAACACCTGGGAGACGGTGATCTCCGAGCGCGGCAACACCCGCGAGGCCTGGGAGACGCTGATCGAGAGCGAGGACCACTCGCTCCCGATCTTCGCGTCGATCCGGAACCTGCGGAACATGCTGGAGGCCGGCGTCCCCGAGGCGACGATCGTCGACCACCTCGACCTCGAAGCGGTGCGCCGCGCCCCGCTGTACCCGTTCCGGTACTATCAGGCCTACAAGGCCCTGCAGGAAGCGGGGATCGACGCTCCCGCGGTCGAGCGCTGGCTGGAGCGGGCCGTCGACGCCTCCGTCGAGCAGGTGCCCGAGGGGCTGGGCGACACGTTCGTCGGCGTCGACCTCTCGGGGTCGATGGACGCGTCGCTGTCGGACAACAGCGCGCTCCGGTACAAGGAGATCGGTGCGCTGTTCGGCGCGGTGCTGGCCGAGCAGGGCGCCCGCGTCGGCGGGTTCGGCGACGACTTCCGCGAGGTGTCGACCCACGTCGACACGCCGGTCCTCCAGCGCCAGCGGGCCGTCCTGGGCGTCGACGAAGCGGTCGGGCACTCGACGAACGGCTGGAAGGTGCTCACGCACCTCCGCGAGGAGGCCGTCGCCGTCGACCGCGTCGTGCTGTTCACCGACATGCAGATCTGGGACTCCCGGTGGGGCGTCGACGACGACGCGATGACGGTCCGTCGGGCGTTCGAGGCGTACCGCGAGTCCGTCGCGTCCGAAGCCTCGCTGTACACGATCGACCTCGCGTCGTACGGCGACCTCGTCACCCCAGAGGGGTACGAGAACGTCTACAACGTCTCGGGTTGGTCGGAGAACGTCCTCTCGTTCATCGAGCACGCCGAAACGCCGCGGCAGGTCCTCGCGGAGATCGACGCGATGGAACCGCCTTGACGCGCCACCGCTCCCGCTGCCCCCCGTCTTTGCGCGCGAGTAGTGTAGTCCGGCCTATCACGCGGCCGTGCCACGGCCGCAACGGGCGTTCGAATCGCCCCTCGCGCATCCGAAAAGTGATCGATTGGAGTTCGACGGCAGTTCACTCCGCGAACCGCCGTATCAAGAGGTAGGCGTACACCGCTGTGCCGACCCCGACGAGCAGCGCCGCCGCGGCACGGAGCCCTCGGAGTTCCAGCCCCGCGGCGATCGCCTGTCCGAACGTCCCGACCGCGATCAGGCCAGTCGTTGTTCGTGCCGTTCGCTCCGTCGCGCCGCGGAACTGGCCGTTCGTCACCGGGAAGAACTGGTAGGCGTACCCGACGACGGTCAGGATCAGGAAGCCGTCGAGGACGACCGGAACGTGGATCGAGATCGCGGCTCCGCTGCCGTCTCCGAGAGCGTAAACGGCAGCCCCCACGGCGACGACGCCGGCGAGCGCGCCGAGCGCGATGCCGTAGAGGCCTACCCGCTTGCTGTCCGTTCGGTGCACTACGACGGCGACGAGCGCGGCGTACCCCGCCATCGCGGTGAACTCGGTGATCGCGCCGACCAGGAACCACGGCGGCCGCCAGAACTGCGTCGCGAGGATCCCGGGGCCGACGGCGCCGCAGGCGAGGACGAGCCACGAGAGCGACGCCGGCGGCGTGACGTGGAAGAAGCCGGTCAGGAGTCTGCACCCGAGCGCGAAGATCAACAGCGCGACGAACCCGGTCCCGTAGAGGTGGACGACCGCGGGCAGGCCGCCACCCAGCAGCGGTCGAGACCCGACCGCCGTCGAGAGGAAGGCGAGGGTCCCGACGAGGAGATACCCGACGGCGACCGGGATTACCATCGTCGCGAGGCGCGTCGACTGGCGTTCTCGCGCCCCTGACAGCCGTATTCCGCTCCCGTTCTCGGACGTGATGGCCGGGACCACCGTCCAGCAGAGCGTCCCCGCGAAAATCGCGACTCCCGCGGTCCACAGGACCGCCCCCGCGGCCGCCAGCGGGGCATCGACCACTAGCAGTTCGTGGCCGGCCAGCAGGCCGACGGCGCCGTAGGTCAGGACGAAGTGGACGCCCGGCAGTCGCTGCGCGGCGAGGGTCCGACCGACGTACGACGGGAGCAGCAGGTACGCCATCCCGAAGACCATCGGCAGGACGGCCCCGAAGAGGCCGACGACGGCGACGACCCGGTAGGAAGCGTCGACGAGGAACGCGACCTGCAGCGCGACCATCGACAGGGCGCTCCCGACCGCGAACGAGCGCGTCCATCGGCTCGTCCCGCCCGAAACGGCCACGTCTATTCCCTCCTGCTCGCACGAGACGGCGTTCGTGGCCGGCCCCGGACGTTCCCGTTCGGTTCGAGACGGCGCTCGGCTGGCACCACTGTCGAACGCGAGGGGCCGTTCGGACAGGAACCTGTACCCGGAGATGTTCGTGCGGTCCACCGGCTGCGGCACGGTTTGGCGATCACGGCCGGGTAGTCCGCTGCGTCAGAACGGCGCGTCGGGCGACCCGCGGCTGGCGCCCTCGTTCTCCTTCGCTCGCTCCATCGGCGTCGATCCGACTTCGGGGCTCTCCTCCGGGTCGACGGTCGCGTCGCCGGTTTCGAGGTACTTCCGTTCGAGTTCGGCGAGCTGCTCGCCGATCGCGTCGCTCTGGTGGTGCATCGGTGCCGGGCGGACGCGGACGAGGTCGTACTCGTGGCGGTCGGCGAGGCCGTTCCACGCGCGGAACGATCCGATTGTCAGCGTGTGGGTCTGCGGGCAGAACGGCGTCGTCGGCGTGAACTCCGCGCGCAGCACGCGGTCGATGCCGTCGGCCGAGATGGCGTCGGACGCGTCCGGGCGCTCGACGGCGTAGCGATAGCCCGCGTTCTTGTGTCGGGTGTCGAGGTTCAGCCGGGCGAGGTTGTAGTTGAACGTCATGTCGTAGACGGTCCGCTCCTCGAACAGCTCGCGGGTCAGCCGGTGGAACGCGAGGTGGTCGCAGCCGGCGAGCACGTCGTGACCGTCGAGGAACCTGCCGGGTTTCGGTGCGGTGTCCGGGGCGAACTCGTCGTAGGGCTCGAACAGCGCGTCGTCGTCACGGCCGAACGGGGACGGGATACTCGGCATGCCCGGTCGTTCGTCGCCGACGGGGGTACGGCTGTTGCCGGAGATATTCGCCTCGCGGGGAGCGTCACGCCAGCGCGGACTTGTACGCTTCGAGCGTCCGCTCCACGTCGGCCTCGGTGTGGGCGGCGCTGAGGAACTGGCTCTCGAACTGGTTCGGCGGGAGCAACACGCCCTCGGCTTTCATGGCGGGTCGGAGGAGCCGCGCCCAGCGGTCGGCCTCGCCGTTCCGGACGTCGGCGCCGGTCCGCGGATAGGGGGATTCGGCGTCGGCGCCGTCCCGCGTGAACAGCAGTTTGAACAGCGAGTCGGTGCCGGCGACGGTGTACTCGGGCGCGTGGTCGGCGACGATGTCCTCCAGCCCCGCCCGAAGCCTGTCCCCGAGCGCGTCGACGTGGTCGTAGACGTCGTTCTCCTCGGCGTATTCGAGCGTGGCCAGCCCGGCGGCCATCGTCACGGGGTGGCCGTTGAACGTCCCCGACTCGAAGACGTCACCGGTCGGGGTGAACGACTGCATGTACTCGGCGGCGCCGCCGACGGCCCCGACGGGGAACCCGCCGCCGATCACCTTCGCGAACGTCGTCAGGTCCGGTTCGACCCCCAGTTTCCCCTGCGCGCACGAGAGGCCGCCGACGCGGAAGCCGGTGATCACCTCGTCGAATATCAGCAGCGAGCCGTGTTCGTCACACAGGTCCCGCAGCGTCTCGTGGTAGCCGTCGGCCGGTTCGACGATCCCGCAGTTGCCGAGGATCGGTTCCGTGATGACGGCCGCGATGTCGTCGCCGTGGCGTTCGAAGGCGTCGACGGCGGTCTCCCGGTCGTTGAACGGGACGGGGATCGCGGCGTCGGCGAACGCCTGCGGGACGCCGCCGCTGCTCGGTCGCGGCGCGTCCGGCGACCCCTCGACGAGGAACGACTCGTGGCCGCCGTGGTAGCCGTGCTGCATGACGACGATCCGGTCGCGGCCGGTCACGCCGCGGGCGAGACGTGCGGCCGCCGCCGTCGCCTCGGTCCCCGAGTTGACGAACCGCAGGCGCTCGACGGAGTCGACGTGGTCGGCGACGAACTCGGCGAGCGCGATCTCCGGCTCGGTCGACAGCCCGTACATCGGCCCGTCGTCGACGGCCGCGGCGACCGCCTCGCGGACGGGGCCGGGAAGGTCGTGACCGAGCAACAGCGGCCCGTACCCCATCACGTAGTCGACGTACTCCGTCCCCGTCGGGTCCACGACCCGCGCGCCCTCGCCGTGGTCGACGAACTCCGGATACGGCTGGGACTCACTCCGGACCGGCGAGTTCACTCCACCGACGAGGACCGACGACGACCGGTCGTACAGGTCCCGCCGCGGGTCGGCGTCGGTCATCGGTCGCCTCCCGGTGCAGTCGCTCCGGAGTCGGTTGACGTCGTCACCACAATACTGTCCTGTTCGTCACGGAATCCGGAACGGACGGTCGGGCGAGTCGATCGACGACCCATAGTGGGGTCACAGCCGGTTTCCACAAAGACGTACTGGCTGACACGTTCGTGGCGGAGCGGGCGGTATCGATCCGTGGACGGACGACGCCGTCGGGAAATCGGTCATCCCGCCGTGCACTCGTCGGATTCGTTGCCCGTCTCCGGGCACAAACCGAGACAGGATGCGCCGACGCGCTCTCGCAGCGCGAACACGCCCTCGCTGGGGAGCGCGAGGGCGATGTCGAAGGCCGTCTCCTCGTCGAGCGTCGCGCCCAGTTCGGCGTCGAAGAACGTCGAGACGACGCAGAACCGCCAAGACAGGTCGGCGGCGAGTTCGTCTCCGCGAGGCGTGAGCGTCGCGCCCTGATATTTCTCGTAGCTCACCAGTCCCCGGTCGTCGAGCTTCGCGATCATCTCGGTCACGCTGGCGGGCGCCACGCCGAGGTACTCCCGGAGGTCGCCGGTGCTGACCGTGTCGTCGTCGGCGTCCGAGAGCACGGACACCGCGAAGAGGTACCGTGCCGCGCTGCGTTCGATCTCCGGCAGTGCAGGCGACGGCATCGACGACCCCGCCCGCGTCTCTGAAGACATGGATCACTGTCTCTCCTCCACCGGGGAAAGTCCCGTGCCGAATCCCTTCGTCCCGCGCAGGGTTGCCGCTCGGCCGAATATCTCCGGGCGTACGCCTTAGTTTAGGGGCGCCTAAAAAGCCGGTATGGACGTTCAGGAGCGCGGCGCCGACGAGCAGTCACACCCCGGCCGGACCGGACCCGGGAAGGGACTGCAGCCGAGAATCGTCCTCGGGCTGCTCGCGGTCGCGTCGTTCGTCGGCGTCTGGGTGTCTCACTTCGGGAGGCCGCTCGGCGCTCGCGCGCTCACGTGGGCGCTCCTCGCCTCGATGGGTCTCCTCGCGGGCGGGTGCTACTGGCGCGTGGCCCCCTACGACGCGGTGGCGTTCGCAGATCCCGCCGACGCCGCATCCGTCGCAGACCGGTGGTATCGAGTCGAAACAGTCGCGGTCTGGGCGTTCGCCGTCGCCGGAGTCGCGTACTTCGGCCGGCGAGGTGCCGGAATGTCGATGGGGATCGGGACGCTCGGGATCGGTCTCGGCGTCGTCGCCGCACCGATCCTCTGGCTCGCCGGTCGGCGGTCCCGTACCGGCTCGTCGGCCAGTCGAGAATCGCCTCTTCGTTCCGCCCTGCTGCTCGTCGCCGTCCTCTCGCTCGGCGGATTCGCCTGGGTAGAGACGGGAACGACCCCCGTCGACTGGCTGGTCAGGGCCGTCCACGTCGGCGCGTTCTCGCTGTGGCTCGGCGGCGCAGTCTGGCACAACGTGGTCGTGCTCCCGACGATCCGGTCCCGGCCCACCGCTGCCGACGCGCTCAAGTCGCAGGCGCGCGGCTTCCGCCGGCATCTCGCCGGTGTGATCCCGTTCCTGTTCGCCACGGGCGTCTACCAGACGAGCCGACTCGTCGGGCTCTCCGCCCCCGCTATCCTCGAGTCGCGGATCGGAACCCTGATCGCGGTCAAGATCGGCGTTCTGCTCGCGCTGACGGCGCTCGTACTCGCCGCGCTCAGGCGAAGCGCCTGAGCGGGTCCTGGAGACCCCTTCCGCTGGTGGGTTGGTCAGACGGCGCTCACAGGTGCGCCAGCGCGCGGTCGAGGTCCGCGATCAGGTCCTCGCGATGTTCGATGCCGACGGCGAAGCGGACCAGCGAGTCGGGGATGCCGGCGGCAACGCGCGCTTCCGCGGAGAGGTACGAGGCGGACATCGTCGCCGGGTGGTCGACCAGCGACTCGGTCCCGCCGAGGCTGACTGCCAGCGTGAACACGTCGAACTCCTCGAGGACGGCCCGGGTCTCGGCGGCCGTGGCGTCCAGTTCGACCGAGAGGATGCCGCCGTAGCCGTCCATCTGCTCGCCGGCGAGTTCGTGCTGCGCGTGGCTCTCCAACCCGGGGTAGTTGACCCGCTCGACTGCCGGGTGGTCAGCGAGGTGCCGGGCCAGCGCCGTCGCGTTGCGCTCGTGGCGGTCCATCCGCAGCGGGAACGTCCGGAGCCCGCGGCTCACGAGGTAGGAGTCGAACGGTGCCAGCGGGCTGCCGACGTCGTAGGCCAGCGCGTGGTCGACCGCCTCGGCGAGCGCGTCCTCGTCGGTGAGCACCGCGCCGCCCAGCGAGTCGCTGTGGCCGTTGAGGTACTTCGTCGTGCTGTGGACGACGAGGTCGGCGCCCAGATCGAGGGGTCGCTGGAAGTACGGCGTCGCGAAGGTGTTGTCGACGACGTAGGTCGCGTCGACCCCCGCGGTGATATCCGCGATCGCCGCCAGGTCACACAGCTCTAGCAGCGGGTTCGTCGGCGATTCCATCCAGACCAGCGCCGTCTCAGCGGTGACCGCCGCCTCGACGGCACTCGGGTCAGTCGCGTCGACGTACTCCACCGTCGCGCCCATCGAGTCGACGAGCAGGTCCTCGAAGAGCAGCCGTGTCCCGCCGTAGATGCCGTCGAAGGCGACGACGTGGTCGCCGGCCTCGACCGTCGCGAGACACGTCGCCGCGATCGCGGCGGTCCCCGACGCACAGGCGGTGGCGTGGTCGGATCCCGAGAGGCGCGCGAGTCGGCGCTCTAGCGCCGCTCGGGTCGGATTGCCGAACCGCGCGTACTTGTAGCCGTGGGCCGCCTCGCCCGGGGCGTCCATCTCGTGGGTCGTGGTGAGGTGGATCGGCGCGACGACGTCGCCGGTGTCGCCGCCGGATCGGTCCAACCCCGTCGCGAGCGTCTCGGGGTGATAGTCGGAATCGCCCATGTCCGGACGTCGGCCGGGTACCCGAAAAACGGTACCGGGAACGTCATCGCACGGCCGTCGTGGCCGTCAAATCGCGTCGGCAGGCGCCCCCGTGGCCGGCGCTTCAGTTTCGCTTGCGAAACACGTAGAGGTCGAGGGACGAGCCCGCCTCGACCGCGCGGTGTGCAGGCCCTTTCGACCGGTCCGTCTCGACCGGCGGCACGTCACCCGCCCACTCGTTCGGGACGACGCCGATCAGTTCGAGAGCATCCATCCCGGCCACGTGTCGCGCCGACTCCAGATGGTCGTTGGCGAGCACTAACCCGCCCGGCCGCAGGTTCGCGCCGACGACCGGCTCTTCCAGCAGCCCGGCGTTGCGGAACACGATCACGTCGGCCCCCGAGTCCAGTTCGTACCCCGCGGCGTCGGCGCCGACCGCCTCGTACCCCGCTCGATCCAGGTCGGCCATCGCGGCCGCGTCGACGTCGCCGTACACCACCCGGGCGTCCGGGAACGCCGCGGACGGACTCACGTCGTGGCCCGACCCCGGATAGTAGACGACGTCGGGCGAGCGGTCGAACCGGTCCGCGACGGCCCGGTACTGGGCGACCCTGTCGTCGAAGGTCACGGGTGACGACCCGGGGTTCATGGAGACGAGCGCCGCCGGGCACAGCTCGCGCGGGAGCAGATAGCCCGGGTCGCCGGTCTCCGGGTCGATCCCGAACCCCGCCGCGTGGACTCGCAGGGCCGCCTCGCGCACCGGATCGGTGTCAGCGAGCACTCGCGACCAGTCTGGCCGGCTCCCCTTGCGCACCTGCTGGATGTACGCCGCCTCGACCTCGCGGGCCTCGTAGTACAACGCCTCGATTTCGGCGGCGAGCGCGACCCCGGGCGATGCGTCCGTGTCGCTCGAGTCGCTGCCGCGGTCGGCGAGGTACTGCCGGCCCTCCTCCGGGACGGCCCCTGACTCGTCGGGCCGCTCCGCGACGAAGCGGTCGTAGACGGCCAGTACCGCCCGTAGGCGCTCCGCGACGGCCCGGAGGTCGTCGGCTGTCACGGCCATGGGCCCATCTGTCCACGCGCTCCGGATTCACCCGGTCGCAGCGGCCGGCAGTCGGTCCTCGGCCTCGGCGAACAGCACGTTGTTCTCCTCGTGGACGTGCATGTGGGTGTCGTGCTCGAGCCGCTCGAGGCGGTCGAGCATGCTCCGGTAGCTCGCGCAGGCGTCGTCGGGCGCGGCGTAGTCGTCGGTCAGGTCGGCGATTTCGTCCAGGCGGTCGGCCGTCGCGGCGTGGTCGTCCTCGAACGTCCGGACTTCCTCGCGGAGGCGGTCGGCCTCCGCGGTCGAGAGCGACTCACCGCGGTCGAGCCGCCTGACGAGCGGGAACAGTTCGCTCTCTTCCTCGTCGATGTGCTCGCGCATCTCCGCGGCGAGCTCGCGGAATACCGATTCGACCTCGGACAGTTCGGGGTGATTCTCGCGGTGGACGCGGGCGACCTTCGCGACCAGTTCCTCCAGCGCCGGCAGCTCCTCCCGGAGGTAGTCGTGGTGGGTCTCGACGACGTGGTCCGCGAGGTCGGCGAGCCCGTCCCACTCGTGGCAGTCCGCTTCGAAGCGGTCGCCGGCCTCGGCGAGTCGGTCCCGGACCGCTTCGACGGCCAGTCCCGCCTCGTCGCAGGCGTCAACCAGCGTCCGGTCGCCTCCACAGCAGTAATCGAGTCCGAGCGACTCGAACGCGCGAGCCGTACCGGGTGCGTCTTCGACGATCGATGCGAGCGTCCGTTCGGGGTCGATTTCGGTCATTGGGATCGGTGTCGGCGACTCGGTCGCTGGTGTTCAGAACGGTGCATCCGGGGTGTCGCTGGTCGTCCGGCTGGTCGTCGCGTCGGCCTCCGCGCCCGCCGCTTTCCCGATCAGCACCCTGAACTCGCCGGGTTCTTTCTGCCTGTACTCCCAGCGGAACGCTGGTCCCTCCTCGGCCTCGAACTGGTGGTACAGCGGTTTCGGGTCGTGGTCGTTGACGAGGACGAACCCCGTCCCGGCCTCCAGGTCGTCGTACGCGGCGAAGATCTGCTCGTGGCGCTGGGCCGGCGGCAGATCGCGGACGTCCAGTTCCTCGGTGACCTCGATCGACCCGTCGTCGGCGTCCGTCTCGGCCGCGTCGTCGGAATCTGTCGTCGCTGTCTCTCCACTTGCCTCGTCGCCCTTCGTGATCCGGACGCGACAGCGACCGGGTTCGTCCTCGACCACCTCCCAGTCGAACGAGTCGCCGTAGCGCTGGCGGAACTCCCGGAGGAGCGGCCGCGGTTCGTGCGGCGCGATCAGTTCCATCGTCCCGTCCTCGGGGATCATCCCGTAGCGGTGGTGGATCGTCGGATGGCGCTCCTGTTTCGGGATCTCGCGCACGTCGTAGCGCGTGACGACGTCTTCCTCGTCGGCCTCCGAGTCGTCAGTTTTGACGACCTCGACGCGCCAGCCGTCGTCCCCGCGACTCCGGTACTCCCACTCGATCACCTCGCCGTGCATCGACCTGAGTTCGTGATACAGCGGCTTCGGGTCGTGGTCGTTGACGAGGACGAACCCCTCGTCGGCGTCCAGTTCGTCGAAGATGGCGAGCAGCGCCTGGTGTCGCCGCTGGGGTTTCAGGTCGCGAACGTCGATCGTCCCGAGTTCGCCGTCTGCCAGCGACTCGCCTTTGGTCACGCGGAGTTCCCGCGGCTCCTCGTCGGGGTGGGCGTACTCCCACTCCAGACTCCGGTCGCGTTCAAGTTGATACCGGACCAGATGAGGGTCGACGTCCTCGTCGGCCACGATTTCGACGTCCTCTTCGACGGCCGCGTCCGCCA
This sequence comes from Halosimplex yunnanense, assembly GCF_054504345.1. NCBI lineage: Archaea > Methanobacteriati > Methanobacteriota > Halobacteria > Halobacteriales > Haloarculaceae > Halosimplex > Halosimplex yunnanense. Next base: position 431,073 of record NZ_JBTJEL010000034.1, read on the forward strand.
GCGTCTCGAACAGCGCCTCCCGCTGGTCGTCTCCTGTGCGTTCGCGCAGATCGATTTCGGTTCCCATAGTATCCCGTTCTCGCAGTAGCCGTATTATCTCCGTGGCGAATCCCTTCGGCAGCGTTCTCACCGCTGTATCGGTCTAGAAGTTCCCCGCCTGAACGACGATATGGCCCGTCTCGAGTTGCGTCAGCGCTGCCGTCGTCTCGGCGTGGGGATCGAACGCGGTGTACGCGAGCGCCTGCCAGAGCACTCGCTCGGGGTACGGTCGCTGTGACAGGTCGACCCCTAACTTCCGGGCCAGCGCTTCGTCGTCGAGTTCGCCGGCCGCAGTCGGCACCGCGAGCGGCCGCGGTACGTCATCCAGATCGAGGCCGAACGAGGGAAACAGCCGGTAGCTCGCTCCGGGCGCTGGGTGGTGGAGTTCGCGTCGCCCGGGATACCGGACGACCAGTTCCGGCATGACCGTCGTCTGCCCGCCGTCTTCGGCCACCGGCTCGACTCGTCGTTCGGCCAGTCGGATACATCGCCGGTCGCCCCGAGAGACCTGGTACTCGTCCCCCTCCGCCGTGATAGCGACTGCGTCGTCCGACAGCCCGTCGAGCGAGACGGTCGGCGTCGCGTACGACCGGACGCGGCTCGTCGTCGAGTCGCCGGCGACTGTCCCGCCGACCACGACCGTCGTCCCGTCTTCGCCGTCGGTGGCGACGGCCGGGACTGCCGCCGGAAACCCGTCGAGACCGGCGAGTTCGTGCGTGGTCGCACAGACGAGATCCCAGTCGTCCGGTTCGGCCGACTCTGCCGCAAGCGCGGGCCGCCAGTAGAACGTCCGCGCGGTCTCGTCGAGTTCGTACGGCACCGCGTCCGGGAAGAACCGATCGCCGCGTCCCGACGGATCGAGACCGGGGTGTTCGAGTTTCACTTCGAAGGACGGGCACTCCCGGACGATCGGCGCAGTGACCGTCTCGGCCGGGATCTGTTCCCACTCGATCGATTCTGATTCCACGTCGGCCCATTTCGGGCGGACCGCCGAGTCACCTCGGCCGAATATATCCGCCCGGACACTTAGTTTAGGTCGGCCTAACTAGTACCCGAAAGCCCACTCGCCATGCCAGAATCTCAGCACTCGACGGCCGCGGAGCGAACGGACGCACTCTTCGACAGGTACACCCTTCCGAAGGTCGCACTGACCGTCATCCTGGCGGCGTCGCTGATCGGAACGTGGGTCACGACGACCCTGAACGGCCAGGCGGGCGCGGCGGTCACACTCGCCAAGTGGGCGTTCTTCGTCGCGCTGGGTGTGCTCACCGGCGGGTTCGTCTGGAAGCACCTCTTCGTGCGGCCGGCCGACATCGGCGAGGGCGCGGCCGACTACTGCGCGGAGATGTACCATCGCTTCGACCGCATCGCGATCGGCGCGATCGGCGTTCTCGTCGTCGCCGGATTCGTGCTGGTCCGGCAGTATCTCGACGGGTTCGGGCAGACTGCGGTGGCCGTCGGATACGCGGCGCTGGTCGCGGCCTGGCTCGCGCTCGTGACGACCTATCGGAGCGGGGCGGTCGAGCGACAGTTCCGGAGCCCGGTGGGGCTCGCCGCACTGGCGCTGGCGCTCGCGGTCGTCGTTGCGACGGCCGTCGCCGAGGTGACGATGCGCGGACTCGGACCCGTCGCCGCAGGCGTCCGGGTCCTCCACCTGCTGGCGTTCACCGTGTGGATCGGCGGTGCGGTGTGGAACATCTTCGTCGCCGTCCCGACTGGGCAGAAGCGACCGACGATCGCCACCGTCCGCGCGGCGGGCGAACAGCTCGAACGGTTCCGCTGGGCGGTCCGGTTCATCATCCCGACGCTGCTGGTGACCGGTCTCTATCAGGCCGCCGACGGCCTGGGGACGAGCGTCGCGCTGTACGTCGGGAACCCGGTCGGACTGGCCGTCCTCGCGAAGCTCGGATCCATCGGGTTGCTCGTCGTCATCTTCAAACTCTGTCCGATGTGGCGGGCCTGTTCGCCCGTCGAGGGCGTCTGCGAACTGGAGGAACTCGGCGGCGAGTCGGGAGCGGAGCCGTCACCGCGGGGCGCGACGGCCGACGACGACGCGGAGGTGGTTGACAGTGACTGAGCACGAAATCCCCGAGGCGGCGTCCGACGTCGAACCGGACCTGACGGTCGACAATCGCGGTCGCGGCTGTGCGAGCGGGATCGCCCGGGTCCAGCGGGCGCTCGAGGACCTCGACGACGGGGACGTCCTCGTCGTCGAGAGCACCGACCGGCGGGCGAAGCGGGAGTACCCGCAACTGGCCGAACAGACGCCCCACGAGTTGCTCGCTATCGAGAGCGAACGCGGGCGTCTCCTCCGGAAAGAGTACACGACCTACTTGCGGATTCATCACGGGTGAGGAGGCCCTCGATAAGTCAACTCGTTATTGTACTCTCCGGAACACATTTTGAGTTCCGTCCGAAGCGTCTCGTATGAACCGACGGACGTTCCTCGCGGTCATCGGGGCCGCCGGGGTCGGCGGCTGCTCGGGCTTCGGCGGCCCGGGCACCGACGCCACGTCGACCGAATCGACAGAGTCCGGCTCGCCGAATACGGAACCCTCCACGGCAGATCCTCCGAGTTCGACTCCCACACAGGGGTCGTCGGGCGACACGGTCACGGTGCCCGAAGGCGGTTCGGGATCCAACTTCACGAGCATCGTCGATCTGGAGACGGTCGACCGGACGTATGCGCTGGCCCCGACGCAGTACCAGACAGCTGACGAGGGCGAGATCACGTCGGGGTTCGTCTCGACGGCCACCGACGAATCGCCGGCGACCGTCGCCGCGGCGCTCGAAAACGCCAACGACTTCGAGAACACGTTCCGGATCGAGTGGACGCCGCCGTTCGGCCGCCTCTCCAGCAGGAATCCCGAACCGTTCGCAGATGGCTCCGGGATCGACGGTTTGACCGACCGCGAGGGCCTCGTCCTCGCCCCGACGGCGAATCACGATCTGGTCGACGAGGCGCCCGAGTTCGAGCGCGACGAGGACGGCTACTGGCGACTGGCGTCCGGCGTCGAGCAGTGGCTTCCCGAACGGGTCCGACTCGACCCCGGCGAGACGGTCCGCGGAGAGTACGCCGTCGTCGGCCATCCCGACGGTGCCGGCCAGGGCCTCTCACCGGGCGTCTACGAGTTCCGGGGTCGCTCCGGCTCGACGCTCCGGCTCGCCGTCTGGGAGACGGACCACCCGGGACCCCGCGCATCGACTCGGTACGACCAGCAGACGCTCCCGGAACTCGCCGACGAGGCGTCGACGGCCTGGTACCACGATGCGGACGCGGGGACGACCACGTATCTTCGGCCGGACCGGGAGCAGGCGAGCCTGCCGGCACAGGTCACGTTCTCCTTCATCAACAAGTCGCGGTCGGCGACGGAGTGTGGCCACTGGAATCTGTACAAACTGGAGGGCGGGCAATGGTTCCATATCGGACCGTACGTCCACACGGCCGATTGTCGGATTCTCTATCCCGGGCAGACGAAATCGTGGACGCTGAACGCCTACGACGGGAAATCCCTGTCCCCGATCGGGGACGGGAGGGGAGCGAGTTTCGGCTTCCTCGGCGGTGGGGCCTACGGCGTCGTCGCCGGGTACGGCGACCAGACCGACCAGAGCGCGGCCCTCGTCGAACTCACCGGTGAGGACGTCTCTATCGAATCCACCGGCGACGTGACCGTCGACCGGTCGGGGGCGACGGTGACGGTCACCTCTCAACGTGGCGAACGCGCAGAAGACTCCAGCCCTGCGACGCTGACGCTCACCAAGGCGACCAACGCGGACCGAACGCTCATTCCGGAGCAGGTGATGCAACACCGCTACCGGGGCCTCCGGAACACGGTCGCGTTCATGTCCGGGGACGTCCGGACGGTGACGCTCGAAACGAGCGACCGGGTCGCCGAACGGGTCGTCGATTCCGACACCGGCCGGAAGCGGTTCCGCATCCGGCGATACGGGACCTACGAAGCCACGCTCGGATCGGGGACGGCATCGGACTGAGGCCCATTCTTCAGGGACTCTCTGGGCGGTCCGAGTACGCCACACCCAGCCCGGCCCGATTGCCGATACCTCCCGCTCGATTCGTGGTCCGGTTCCGGAATTCCCGTCCGATAGAGTAGTACTTCTCCCGGTCCCGGGCCACGTACTTATTATTACGTCTAAACAGGTTTGATGAATAAACACAATTCTTACTATTATCGTCGAAGTATCGACGATTCTCTACCCCTGGATGGGTCTGAGAGCATCGTCTCCTGATATGGCCGATCTCTCGCCTGACGTGGTCTAATTCCGAGACAGGACCCTGACCTCGGGTGTGTCGAAACTTCGACGGCAGCCGGTGACGTGAAACGGTCGGAACGACGACGAAGGCGGGTGTAAGGCACACGTCCCCTGTCGTCTCGTATCCGGACGATACTGGACTGTGATCTCTCCTTCCCGATCGCCCGTGGTGAAGTACGTATATTCTGCAATATTGTGTGGAATATGATTTGAATGCAAATATTATGTTTTGGCCGGAAATCCTACCTTCAGGTGTCGATCGCTGTCCGTTTTTCCCTGAGAGCCGCGGCCAGTTCGCGACAGTCGAACCACCGAACGTCTGCAACGATTTCGTCTGTGTGGAGTTTCCAGCTACCTTCGTCTCGAACCCGACGCGAGGGCACGGACCGACCGAATCTCGATGGGCGAATTTTCGGCGAGTGCTCGCCCGCGACCTCGGCTCGTCGACGACGCCGCTGGGGCGGACTTTCCGTGATCGACCGGCGGGATTTATCCCCGGCGCGGGTCCATCGGGAGACGATGGACGAGCACCGCTATCCGGACCGATGGACGGAGCGACTGTTCCGCGACCACGAGCGCCACCGCGCGTACGACGGACAGACCGGCGAGGCATTCCAGCAGTGGCAAGCCGAATCGCGGGAGGACCTCCGGTCGGTCCTCGGACTCCCCGTTATCGAGGAGGCCGGCGTGCCGTCGCTGGCGGCCGAACGCGTCGAAACGACCGACGAGGGGGGATACGAGCGAGAGGAGTGGCGACTGCGAACCGAATCGAACTTTCGACTCCCGGTCTCGCTGCTCGTCCCCGACGACCACGAACCGCCGTATCCCGTGGCGATCACCCTGCACGGCCACGGCGAAGGCGGTCGCGCGGTCGCGACCGGTCGACCGGAGACCGACCAGCAGCGCCGCGAGGTGGAGGAGGAAGAGCGTGACATGGCCGTACAGGCCGTCGAGCACGGCTATGCCGCGTTCGCGCCGACGACGCGCGGACTCGGCGATCTCGCCAACCACGCGGACGAAGAACTGGGCTACCGGACCTGTCACACCCTACAGCTCCACGCCCAGCTGTTCGGCCGTTCGCTCGCCGGCGACCGCGTCTGGGACGTGACCCGCCTGCTCGATTTCGTCGAGGAGCGCGACCGGTTCGACGACGACCGGATCGTCCTCACCGGTCACTCGGGCGGCGGCGCGACCACGCTGTTCGCAGCAGCCATCGACCAGCGCATCGACGTCGCCGCGGTGTCGTCGTACTTCTGCTCGTTCGAGGAGTCGATCGCCGCGATGGACCACTGCGAGTGCAACTACCTGCCGGGCGTCCTCGGCGTCGGCGAACAGTGGGACATCGCCGGTCTAATCGCGCCGCGACCGTTCATCGCGGTCAACGGAAAAGAGGACCACATCTTCCCGATCGAGGGGGCGCGCCGCGCGTTCGACCACCTGGAGACTATCTACGAAGCGGCCGACGCGCCGGAGCACTGTGCGCTCTACGAGGGCGACGGGGGACACCGCTACTACGCCGACGGCGTCTGGCCGTTCGTCGAGCGGTTCTGCTGACGGGTCAGAGGCTTCGTCCCCGGACTCGAGGACCGTCGACTCGTCCCCGACGTCCGAGAGCTGCCCGTCCTCGACCGGCATCTGGGCGACCGCCGAGTCGTACACCTGCCGTCAAACAGGTCACAGTTCGTCGACGCCCCGGTAGGGGATGCGGATGTCGTACTCGCCGGGATGCTCCGGCTCCAGTTCGCCGTTCTCGCGCATGGCTTCCAGCGGGTTCGCCCGGGTCTGGAGCGGCGTCTCGACGAGTCCGTTCGTCCGGGCGGACTCGTAGATGGCCATCAGGATCTCGATGGTGTGGCGCGCCTGCCAGCCGCTGCAGCGGTGGTCCTCGCGCTCGCCGTCCATCAGTTCGATCATCTCGTCGAGGTACTCGTAGCGGCTCGAGGTCTCCCGCTCGGGGGCGTAGGTCGACACGCCGTCGCCGTTCCTGACGGCGACCTCCGTGCCCAGCGTGAGGGTGAGCGATCCCTCGGTGCCGTGGACGTGGATCTCTCGGCCGCTTTCGCCGGGCTCCGGCAGGTCCATCTCCAGGGTGAACCGGGTCCCGCTCTCGAAGCAGATCTGACCGAGACAGCGGTCCTCGATCGGGACGCCGCGCTCGTATCGGTCGGTCTCGCGCTCGAACTGGCCCATGACCCACTCGGTGGTCGGGTCGCCGAGGACGTAGCGGGTCAGGTCGACGAAGTGAGTCCCCCAGTTCAGCAGTCCGTCGCGGTACCCCGCTGCGACGGTGACAGGGTCGCCGATCTCGCCGTCGGCGACCAGTTCGCGGGCTTTCTCGTGGATCGGATCGTAGCGCCGCTGGTGGCCGACGGTGAGGACGGTGTCGTTGCGGTCGGCGGCGTCGAGCATCGCTTCGGCCTCGCCGAGACTCGTACACATCGGCTTCTCGCAGAACACGCCGTCGACGCCCGACTCGGCGACGTCGATCGTCATCCGGGCGTGGGTCGAGTGCCACGTGCAGACCGAGACGAGGTCGAGATCAACCGCGTCGAGCATCGTCTCGTACGTCTCGAACGTCTCGCCGACGTCGTACTCCGTCGCGAACGCTTGCCGGGCCTCCTCGTTGGGCTCCGCGGCCGCGACGACCTCCGTCCGGCCGTGTTTTCGGAACGCTCGGGCGTGCGCCTCGCCCATGCCACCGCAGCCGATGACGCCGACGCGATACGGGTCAGTGCTCACGGGTCGGCGTTCGCGGACGGACTACAAATCGATACTGGAACCAGCCAGACGATCCGGCGACAGACCTCGCAGCGGCTCCGATACAGGGGGTAAACGTTGGCCTCTGGTATCACGGTGATCGGCTGGGTGACTCTGGGCAGTAGATACGTTCGTTGCAACCCATCTCACTGGACGACCCCAGTGGAAGGCAACCGTCGCTTACAGTAATATGTGCGTAAGGTTCGAGCGGAAAATAGGACTCGATGCTAACTGTCGACGGTCGAGTTTCAGCATGCCGGCCACACCGGAATGCTCTTGCTGTGGTGGTGTGAGCGGCCCGGTTCTCGACGAGAATAGAAGAATCATAAAATATCAAAGTATGTTAGAATATTAATGGTATGCAATCATATACAGTTCCAGTCATGCGGGCTGGTTCTCGATAGCGGTGATCGTCCCCGTCGATCAACGGGTGCTGTCGTTCGGCGAAACCGTTCAGGTGGTACCCGGCTGCGTTATTCGGGATTTTACCGTTCAGATGTGCTTTCTACCGTGAAATCATCCGGCGTTCGGTGTCTCCGATACGGGTGGCGGGCTGTGTACTACAGTTTGATAGTAGAGCTTACCAACGGGCATATTGCTCGCGATCGGGGACACTGTCGAGCGATAACGGTGTTCGCAAGTCCGCTTGGAGATTCGGTTGTCCGAACCAGTGGCGAACGACGATTAGAGAATACTACGGAATAGATCTATTTTAGAGAAGTGACGGACTACTGAGTACTACGAACCACCTCGTTTCCCTCTGGTAGCTTCCGGTGGGACACCGGCGAACACTCGAACGATCCCCGGATCTACCTAAATGAATTGGGGGAATGCTCATCATTGATAGGCTCCTATCCGGATATGCAGTCCACGAAACCAGACCCGGACCCGCCGTGGGCTGTGAGAAACCGTCCATGCACCCACCGTTTCTCCGGAATACAAGCCGCCCAACGACTGTTCTGTAGCGGCTCACTGACGTGACACCAGCGGGTACACTGGGAGATCTGACTCCCCTGTGGCGGAAAATTTCATCTGGACCATTCTCACACCAAGAGGCACGTCTGCAGGCGACCGTGCGCTTCGGACCGTCATGCGGAGCCTCCTACCCAGTTGTGGAACCCGTTTATTGCGTCGTATTTGCGTGTCCATCCCAGGTATCGTGCGAGATACCTAAAGGGATAGGGTGAACGCTAATTGGACGTCCCGCGGAAGCGGACAGTTGCCCGTGCAGACGGGTGAAGCGAAGCCATCCGCTTCGACGAAGCTGCCGACACTCCACCCACACGCGCCGTCGTCCATGCCCGTTCTTCCGGGCACACCCTGTCTCCGGATTCGAATGCCTGCGTGGCTCGACCTCTCGAGAGCAATGACTGATTCAGCAGGCCGGTCCCGATTCCCGATCCGGGCCTGCTCACCGGAGGATACGAGAGCGGGCCGTTCGCCGTGTCTTCTGTCCTCTGTTAGATATATAATGAAAAAACATTTGTTTTGGTCTCCCGTAGTTCAGACGCTTGCCGACGGCACTGGGTCCTCCGATGTTGGACCAGGGCCACTCGAGTAGGATATCTATGTCACATACCATCTGTGCAGCCGATCGGAGCGAGGAACTGGCCTATATCCAGCGACTGTGGAGCAGCCTGTTAGTGCCCGACCTCGACATGGGGACGAAACTCGAGCGCCTGTTCGAGAGCGAAACGGAGGAGTTCGACCTCGAGTACGCCTATCTCTCCCGGATCGACCTCGACGCCGAGGCGGAACGTGTGGAGGTCGTCCACGATCCCGACGGCCACCTCGATACGACCGAGCCGATACCGCTCGGCTGTACGTTCTGCCGCAGAACCATCGAGGCCCCCGGTGGAACGATGGCGATCGGCGACACCGTCGCCGCTGGGTGGCTCGAGGACCCGGCCTACAAGCGGTTCGGGTTCCGGAGTTACGTCGGGACGATCGTTACCGTCGACGGCGAACTGTACGGGACGGTCTGCTTCGCGGACACCGACCCCCGCGACGAACCGTTCGCCGCCGAGGAAGTGACGCTGGTCGAGATGATCGGCCAGTGGGCGACGTACGAACTGAATCAATGGACCGGGCCACCGACCCACCGCACAGTCAGTCGCAACCTCGACGAACCGGAGCGGCTCCGGTCGTCGCAGGTGAACGAGGCGATGGCCGCCCTCGCCAAGCGGCCGCGACGGGTCGTCCTCCTCTCGCTCCTCGACGACGACGCCGAGGTGACCCGCTCGACCGTCCAGCGGGCGACCGGCGCCGACGTCACGGCGATCGAGTTACAGCACGCTCACTTCCCGAAGCTGGATCGGGCCGGGTACATCGAGTGGAACCGGGAGGCAAACAGCGTGTCCCGCGGCGAGAACTACGCCGAGATCGAGCCGTTCCTGCGGCTGCTGGAGGAGTACACGACGGAGTGTTCCGCGTAGCGTCGGGCGGCTACCGACGGTCAGCGACCGCCTGGTGCGGTGGCGTCCTCCGACGGTTCCGATCTGTCCGCCGTATCGGCCCGGACCGCTGCCAGCGCGCCGTAGAGTCCGATATCGTCGCCGAGCGGCGAGATCTGGAGCGCGGGCCGGTCGACGAACAGGTACCGGTCGAGATACCGATCGATGCCGGAGACGATCCAGTCGGGGTTGTTCAATGCGACGCCGCCGCCGATCGTTATCAGCCCGGGGTTGACCGCGTTGCAGATCGCGGCGATGCCGGCAGCATTGTACCGCGCGATCTCGTCGAGACAGTCGCACGCGTGGTCGTCTCCGGCGGCAGCGGCCGAGAAGACGTCCTCGGCGGTCGTCGAGCCGTCGAATCGCTCCCTCGTCTCCGGTTCGGCCCGACCGTCGGTCGAGGACTCGTCCCCAGACGCTCTCTGAGCGACGTACTCGGGGATGCCTCGCCCGGAACAGATCGCTTCCCAGGCGCCGTCGACGCCCGTACTCTCGTAGTCGCCGTGGGGGGCGATGGGTAACAGCCCGAACTCACCGGCCTGGCCGCTATTACCGCGGACAAGCCGGCCGTCCTGGACGACGCCGCCGCCGATGCCGGTGCCGAACGTGACGTGCGCGAGACAGCGCTGGTCCGTCCGCGCTCCGTAGTACCACTCGCCGAGCGCGGCGGCGTTGCAGTCGTTCACCAGCTTCACCGGCAGACCGTGTGCCCGGTCGACCGGTGTAGCGACGTCGACTCGGTCGATCGTCTCGCCCGCGGGCGTATCGAGTTCGCGGATCGCGCCGGCCGCCGAATCGACGAGCCCGGTGCACGAGACTGCCACGCTGTCCAGCGCGTGGGCCGTCTCTCCCTGTAGTTCCCCGATGGCCGCGACGAGCTGGTCGGGAAGCTCGTCGTGGCGCGTCCGCGAGACGGCGACATCGGTCAGAAACTCGCCGTCGGTGGTGGCGACCGCGTACCGGAAGTTCGTGCTACCGATCCCGAACACTGCGACGTGATCCATCGGTCGAACACTCTCGTGGCCCGGGCTTGAGTATTGGGAAGGTGTACTGGTCTCGAGAAGGGTGCCAGCGGTCACTGGCCGGGTGCGGACTCGCGGTCGGCGCGTTCGGCCATCATCGAGGCGGCCGTTTCCGCCCACTCGCCACGGAGGAACCCTGCAGCGACGACGACGGCCCAGCAGACGTACGAGAGGACGACGCCGGCGTAGACGGCCGGCAACCCGTAGTCGAGGGTGACGCCGAACAGGTACGAGAACCCGACCATGAACACGAACGTCCCGACGAGGCGGGCGTAGAACGGCGTGCGCGTGTCGCCGGCACCGCGCAGAGTGCCGGAGAGCGGGAAGAAGACCCCGAAGAAGGGCATGGAGACGGCGAACACGCGCGTGAACGCGACGGCGTTGCGGCGGGTCGCGGGGTCGTCGGTGAAGACGCGAACGACCTGTTCGGCGCCGACGAACATGAGGGCGCCCGCGACGGTCAACACCCCGAGGCTGAGCGAGAGGAGCGCGACGGCGGCCGACCGGGCCCCGTCCGGGTCGCCTTCGCCGAGGGTCTGGCCGACGATGATGCTCGCGACGGTGCTCGCCGAGCGATACAGTGGCCCGGTCAGCTGTTGGTAGACGCGCCGGCCGATGTGGTAGGCGGCGTTGACCTCGGTCCCGAACAGGAGCAGGAGGGCGTTGAACGGGAAGTTCGCCAGCGAGTTGCTTATCCCTTCGGCGAACGTGGGCAGACTCACCGTCACGAGCTGGCGGGCGATGGTGTAGTCGCGCGACGGCGCGAGCGAAAGTGTCGTCCGCGGGCTCGCGATGGCGACCGTGACCGCGACGGCTTCGACCGTGCGGCTGACCGCCGTCGCGACGCCGACGCCGACGATCCCGAGTTCCGGCGCCATCCAGATCCCGAGCCCGAGGCCGACGGTCAACAGGACGTTCAGCACGTTCGCGCCGCCGTTGACGACCATCGGGGTCGTCGTGTCGCCGGCCCCCTGCAACGACCGCGCGCCGACGAGGCCGACGATGCGCATCGGCGCGGCCGCGAACACGAGCGTCAGGTACAGTCCGCCCAGGCGGGCCACCTCGGGCTCGGCGCCGAGCAGCCCGATCAGGTCCCGGCTGAAGCGCAGGCCGACACCGACCAGCGGGAGCCCACAGAGCGCGCCGATGACGAGCGCCTGCGTGATGGCGCGGTCCCGCGTCAGGTCGTCGCCGCGACCGGTGTCCTGGCTCGACAGCGCGATGGCACCGGCCCCGAGGCCGAGTCCGAGCCGCAACGGGATCTGCGCGAAGAGGTCGGCGAGGCCGACCGCGGCGACCGCGGCCGGCGAGAACAGCCCGGTTACGACGAGGTCGACCGTCCGCATGAGCGTGGTGAACGTGTGCTGGACGGCGATCGGCCAGCCGAGGCCGGCCGCGCGCCGCCAGACTGCCCGCGTCCGCGTGGAGACCTGGCCCATTCGCCCGATCGGAGGGCGAGGACGCGTAACAAATTCCCGGTACCGGCGAGGAGACCGGCCGCCGCCCGGCGCCCGACGGCCCCGTTATCGTGCCATGAGTTCACGTTACACGCCGTATAACAATCTCCGAGGCGTCCCACTGCACGCCTATGCTGCTGTGGGGACTCCTGTTCGGGCTCGTCGTCTGGGTGACCGCCACCCTCCTGTTCATGGTACCGCTCTACGTCGCCGGTCGCCGGGGGCGCAACGCCCCGGTGTGACCGGCGGTGAACCACCCGGTGGCCGACCCGGCGGCGTTCGGCCGGAAACCGCGCGATCGGGCTGCTGTTGCAGGGAATCGCTTATCGTCGTCGCTCCACTAGAAGGGTCGTGTCCCCAGCGAGCGACGACCCGGAGACCGGGGGAGACAGCGTCGCGCGCGTTGGTACCCCGGCGTTGACGCAGGCGAGGATCGGCGTCGCACACCTCGCGTCGACCGGCGAGATCACCGCGTTGAACGACGCGTTCGGGAGGCTCACCTCCCATCCTCGGGACGCCCTCCTCGGCGCGTCGTTCACGGACCTCCTGACGACGTCGCCGCCGTCCCTCGAGGCGATACTGCGGGACGAGGACGCGGTCTCCTCGTCGGTTGCGCTCACGCTCCCCGTCGCGACGGGCGACGGCGAGGTCGTCGCGTGCGAAGCGCTCCTCAAGGCGGTTCCCGACGCCGAGGACACCGACCACGCGATCGTCGCGATACTCTATCAGGGTGCCGATCGGGTCGCGGATCGCACCCGAGGCAGCGCCGCGCTGCCGGACAAGGAGGCCGCCCCCGCACGGGCGTTCGTCGCGCTCGCCGACGCGCTCTCGGAGGGGATCATCGTCCTCGACACTGACAGTCGGATCCAGTACGCCAACCCCGCGGTGGAACACCTGCTGGGGTATTCCCCGGACGAACTCGTCGGCGGGAGCAAACTCAGCATCATCCCCGAGCGCCTCCGCGAGGCCCACCTGACCGCGCTGGACCGCTATCTCGAGACGGGGACGAAGAACCTCGACTGGGAGTACGTCGAACTCCCCGGCCAGCACAAGGACGGCCGGGAGGTCCCGCTCGGCATCTCGCTGAACGACTTCTTCTTCGACGGCGATCGCTACTTCGTCGGCCTGTTCCGCGACATCTCACCGCGGAAAGCGGCCGAACGCGCCCTGCGCGAGCGAGAGCAGCGACTGAAACACTACAAGCAGTACACCGACGACATCCTCGACGCGATCGACGACATGTTCTACGTCCTCGACACGGATGGGTCGCTGCAGCGGTGGAATCAGACCCTCTGTGACGTGACGGGGTACACCGACGAGGACATCGAGTCGATGCACGCCCTCGATTTCTTCGACGAGGACGACCGGACGGCGATCGGGGAGGCGATCGAGCGCGGGTTCGAGACGGGTCACACCCAGGTCGAAGCCGACCTCGTGACCGAACGCGGCGAGGCAGTCCCCTACGAGTTCGTCGCGTCCCCGCTCGAAACCCCCGACGGGGAGTCGGTGCTGGCGGGGATCGGGCGTGACGTCTCCGAACGGCGCGAACACCAGCGCAGGCTCGAAGCGTCGAACGAGCGTCTCGAACAGTTCGCCTACGCGGCCTCCCACGACTTACAGGAACCGCTGCGGATGATCACGAGCTACCTCCAGCTGATCGAGCGCCGCTACGCCGACGACCTCGACGAGTCGGGCGAGGAGTTTCTCGCCTTCGCCGTCGACGGCGCCGAGCGGATGCGCGAGATGATCGAGGGGCTCCTTGAGTACTCGCGGGTGGAGACCGAAGACGAGCCGACCGAGCGGGTGGACCTGAACGACGTCGTCGCGGACGTCACGAGCGACCTGCAACTGAAGATCGACGACGCCGAGGCGTCGATCCGCGTCGGCGACCTGCCGACCGTCCGGGGAGACAGCGGCCAGTTGCGACAGGTGTTCCAGAACCTGCTGAGCAACGCGATCGAGTACAGCGGGAGCGGACCGCCGACGGTCGAGATCTCCGCCGAGCGGACCGGCACGACGTGGACGGTCGCGGTCAGCGACGACGGCGTCGGCATCGACCCCGAACAGACCGACCGCGTCTTCCGGGTGTTCCAGCGCCTCCACACGCAGGACGAGCAGTCCGGGACGGGGCTCGGCCTCGCGCTCTGCCAGCGGATCGTCGAGCGCCACGGCGGCCGCATCTGGATCGAGTCCGAACCGGGGACGGGGTCGACGTTCTTCTTCACGCTCCCCGACGACGGCCAGCGGGCCTGAGAGAACTCGGTGATGGCATCGCCAGCGAGGGAGAAACGCGGACGTGACCTGAGAGCGGACCGCCCCGATCAGGGCCAGAGTCCGCGGCTCTCGTGGGCCTCTGCGATCCGCGAGAGCGCGACGATGTACGCGCCGTCGCGCCACGAGGCGTCGTGGGTCTCGACCTCCTGACGGACGGCGTTCCAGGCGGCGAGCATCTCGGTCTCGAGCTCCTCGTTGACCCGCTCGCGCGACCACGCGCGGCGGTTGATGTCCTGGAGCCACTCGAAGTAGCTGACCGTCACGCCGCCGGCGTTGGCGAGGATGTCCGGGATCACGTGGACGCCGCGCTCGTCGAGGATCGAGTCGGCGGCGAACGTCGTGGGCCCGTTGGCGCCCTCGACGATCAGGTCGGCCTCGATGTCGTCGACGTTGTCCTCGGTGATCACGTTCCCGATCGCCGCGGGAACGAGGAGGTCGACGTCGAGTTCGAGGATCGCCTCGTTGCTGATCGTCTCGTCGGCGTACTTGGTCACGGCCTCGGGCTCCTCGTCGTGCGAGGGGATCGAGCGGGTGTCGAGGCCGTCGGGATCGTAGGCGGCGCCGTTGACGTCGCTCACGGCGACGATCGACGCGCCCCAGTCGTCGAGCAGGCGGGCCGCGTTCGCGCCGACGCTCCCGAAGCCCTGGACCGCGACGGTCGCGTCTTCGAGGGGGTAGTCGTAGTATTCCAGCGCCTCACGACTGATGATGGCGACGCTGCGGCCGGGCGCTTCCTCGCGGCCCTCGCTCCCGCCGATGACGGGCGGCTTTCCGGTCACGACGCCGGGCGTCGTCTCGGCCTCCTGGACGCTGTAGGCGTCCATGATCCACGCCATCGTCTGGGCGCCGGTTCCCATGTCGGGCGCCGGGATGTCGGTCATCGGCCCGATGATGTTGCGTATCTCGTTGGCGAACCGGCGGGTGAGCCGCTCGGTCTCGGCCTCGCTGAGGTCCTTCGGGTCGACGACCACGCCGCCTTTCGCGCCGCCGAAGGGGATGTCCATCACCGCGCACTTCCAGGTCATCCACATCGAGAGGCCGATGCACTCCTCGCGGGAGACCTCCGGATGATAGCGGAGGCCGCCCTTGTACGGCCCGCGGACGCTGTCGTGCTGGGCGCGGTACCCCTGGAACATCTCGACCGTCCCGTCGTCGCGCTTCAGGGGGATCGTCACTTCGTGGACGGCCGCGGGGTAGTTGAGCCGTTCGACGATGTTCCGGTCGACGTCGATGATCGACGCCGCCTCGTTGAGCTGGTGGCGCGCGGTCTCGAGTGCGGTCTCCGGGTGGTCGTCGGTCTCCGACGACGCACCCTCGGCTGTCGAGGTGGGTTCTGTGGCCATCTGATGATCCCGTTGGGTGGGTTATTCGAGGGATTTCGCCCGGTTCTGGTACTCGCCGCCGCACTCGCACTCGCCGGGATGGGACTCCGAGTTCACCATGTCGCCGCACTGCAGACACTCGTACGTCGATGTCTCGTTCGGGTCGTTCTCGTGTTCGACGTCTTGTCCGTGTGGCATGACCATCGCTTGTAGCGCCTCGGGTAAGTATTAATCGTAATATGAATATTAAGGATATATCAATACCTTATATGTGGTTGGTGGGCGCGATCGCCTGCGGCGTTCCACCGTACTTCGGAGTGCCAATTCGGGGACGGTGGACTCCGTTCGCCTCACGACTTCGGCGGCAGATGTGCGACTTCCAGCCAGAACGTGACGAGCGTCTCGGCCAGCCGTTCGAGTCCCGCTGCGTCGGTCGGCCTGTGGACGTAGGCGTTCGCACACAGTTCGTACGCCCGGGCGACGTCTTCGATAGCGTCGGCCTCCGTTGCGACGACCGGGATCTGCCGCAGTTCGGGATCATCGCGCATCTCGGCGAGGATCTCCATTCCACGGGAACCGCCGAGACGCAGGTCGACGACGACCAGATCCGGCCGCGATACGTCCGTGAACTCGCCCCGCCGATGCAGGAACTCGAGCGCCGCCGTGACGTCGTCGACGACGTGGACGCGTTTCGTGGCCGCCGTCGCTTCGAACGCGTCGACGAACGGGGCAACGGCCACCGGATCCGACTCCAGCAGCAGGACGTCGTAGGTTCGGGTCCGTCCTCGGGGAGTCGTCGGCGTCACGGTCGGCACGTTCGTCTGGAAGGAAGGCGGCTTGCGGCGATAGCCGTTCGTCCTAATATCTTCGGCGTGAGCGCCTGACAGTCCCCGTCTCGGAACGGGTCGGCCAGACCACTTTCACTGCGGTAGGCTGGAGTATATGTACGAACGGGACGTGCAGTCTGTACCGAGAGCGCGCCCCCGCGTCCGAACCGCGCTCACGCTTCCAGGTGATTTCAATGGTCACGCAAGAATCGTCACGGCTCGGCGTCTGTCCGGTCTGCGGCGAGGAGGTGCTGTCCCGTCACGTCCTGATCAGCTACGAGACGGAATCGGGCGAGACCGACGTCTGGGCCGAGTGTCCGGACTGTCACGACGTGGTTCACCCGCGATGAGTTTCTCGATCGTCGACGGGGTGCGGCGCCTGCTGGGGTCGTCGACCGCGTCGGTGGTCGAGTGTCGGCGCTGCGGGACCTCCCTCGACGAGGGCGCCGAGCAGTGCCCCGAGTGCGGTAGCGAAGCCCTCAGCCGCTACGATCTCTGAGCGGTCTGCCCGCCGCACGGGCGCGGGTCACGCATCGAACTCCGCGGCCTCGAAGAGGGGGCGGAGTCGCTCGGTCTCGGCGACCGATCGCAGTCGGTTGCGCGCGTCCGTCGCCATTGCGAACTGCCGCGTAGCGTGGTAGCGGAGCCGTTCCTCGTCGACCGCCGGCGGGACGATCCCGTCGGGGCTGCCCTCGTCCTCGATGGCGAGTCGAATCTGTCGCGCCGTGCTGAGACCGCGACCGAGCGACGCGAAGTGATCCCGGTGGGACTCGTCGGCCCCGGCGAGCGTGACACCGACGACTGCCGCGCTCTCGCCGAGGCGGCCAGCCGTCCCGTCGACCAGCGAGACGTGATCGTCGGCGCTCGCGCCTGCCCGGTCGCGAATGGTGTGGAACGTCCGAACGAGGTCGCTGGACGTCTCTGCGAGCGTCCGATAGCACGCGTCGAGCGTGGGACGGTCGATCTCGCCGAGCGTCGAATACGCCGCGGCGTAGAGGAAGTCGCCGGCGAGGAGGGCGACCGTCCGATCCCGGTCGAGCGAGTGCGGAACCGACCCGTCGATCTGGACGAGCAGTTCGTTTCTGAGCCGGCAGTAAGCGCGGAGCAGTTCGACCGCGGCGCCCGCCCGTCCCACGAGTTCGTGGTCGGCGTCGTCGGCGACGGCCCGGTACGTGCGAGCCAGCACCTGGCCGAACCACCGGTCCTCGGACTCGTCGACGACGGCCCGGGCGAGCGGGAGCCGGGCACCGCCGGCGGATTCGACAGCGGCGTCGAGCTGGCGGTCGATCGCCGCTTCGGAGTCGGTGGTCGTCCAGTCGGTCGTCATGGTGTCAGTCGTCCGTCGAGACAGCCTCCGGACCGGCGTCACCGACGTCGACACCGGACTCCGTGAGGTCGTTCTCGCGCCAGGTTCCGCGCCGGTACCAGCCGTAGGCGACGACCGCCCCGACGACGTTGGAGACGGCGAACGAGAGCCAGATGCCCGACTCGCCGAGCGGGCCCGAGGCGATCCACGCGATCGGGAACCGGACGACGCCGAGCATCACTACGGAGATGGCCGCGGCGGTCAGCGTCTTGCCGGCGCCACGGAAGCTCCCCGTGTACGCCCGCATGATGCCGATGAACCCGAAGGTCAGTGCCACGTAGCGGATGAACTCCGTGGCGATGTCGACGACTTCGGGGTCGGTCGTGAACACGTCGGCGATGGGCGCCGCGACGAACCAGACGAGGATGCCGGCGGCCGTCAGGATGCCGAAGAGCACCTTCGCGGCGAGCCCGGCGGCTTGTTCGGCCCGGTCCGGTTTGTCGGCACCCATGTTCTGGCCGGTCATCGTCTCGACGCCCCGAGCGACGGCGATTGCCGGCAGGAAGATGACCGAGAACACGCGCGTCCCGATCCCGTAGGCCGCGACGACGGCGTCCGGGAACATCGCGACGATGAACAGCAGCAGGTTCATCGACAGCGCGCGGCCCATCCCTTCGACCGACGCGGGGAGGCCGATCCGGAGGAGCCGCCGCAGGTACGTGAGGTCGGGCGCCATGTCGCGGAGGTTGATCTCGACGCCGCGGGTCCCGCGGAACATGATCGCCAGCCCGACCACCAGCGCGAGGGCGCGCGAGAATATCGTCGCGATCGCGGCGCCGGTGATGCCCGAACCGGTGTAGGCGGTCGCCTCGAGCAGCGTCGCTTCGAGCCCGCCGAGCCCGAGCATCGAGAACAGCGGGTTGCCCTCGAAGCCGAAGATCAGGAACGGGTCGATGACGATGTTCAGGACGACCGAGCCGAACATCACGAGCATCGGGGTGATCGTGTCGCCGTAGCCGCGCATGAGCGCGATGAAGACGGCGAAGCCGAACATGAACAGCAGGCCCAGCGAGATGACTTCCATGTAGCTCGTCGCCAGGGGCAACACGTCGTCGGAGGCGCCCATGAGCGCGAGGAAGTCGGAGACCGCGAAGTAGCCGACGACACCGAGGATGATCGACGCGATGGCCGCGAACGTCACCGTCTGGGAGGCCGCGTACTCGGCCTCGCGCTTCTCGTCGGCGCCGGTGAACTGAGCCACGAGGACGCTCCCGGCGACCGAGATGCCCATCCCGAGCGAGATGAGCAGGAACACCATCGGGAACGCGAAGCTGATCGCCGCCAGCGCGTCCGTGCTGTACTGGCCCAGCCAGAACGTGTCCGCGAGGTTGTAGGCCGTCTGGAAGAGGTTCGTGACGACGATCGGCATCGACAGGAAAAACAGCGGCTTGCCGATGCCGCCCGACGTGAGGTCGAACTCCTCGGGGCCTTTGAACAGCGCCCCGATACGGTCGCGGACGCCCATCAGTGCGCGACCTCCGTCGACCCGTCGGCGACCAGATACGCTTCGGCGTACCGGGTCACCGACTCGTGTACCCGTTCGGGGGCGCGGTCGAACGCGGCGTTCCGGGCGTGAGCCCCGGTAACCACGGTAACGAGGAGTTCCGCGCCCGCGTCCGGGTCGACGCGCTCGTCGAACGCACCCGCCTCGACGCCGGCGGACAGCACCTCCCGGAACCGCTCGAAGAGCGCCTGGTCGAACGCGGCGAGCTGTGACCGGATCGCCTCGTCAGAGGGCGCCTGCGCGTTCACTTCGAGCATCGCCGTGCGGAACTCCCGTCCGGGCGTCGTTTCCGAGTCGGCCAGAAGCAGGTCGAGGAGCACCGCGAGGTGCTCGCGGGGCCCGCCCTCTGGCTCCGACCGGAGTTCGGTGGTGAACCGATCGTAGAGGTGTGCGAGTAGCTCGCTGAAGAGATTCGCCTTGCTGTCGTAGTAGTAGTGGATCAGTCCGGTGCTCGTGTCGGCCTCGGCCGCGACGTCCTGCATCGTCAGATCCGCGTATCCGTGGTCGCAGAGTGCGCGATACGCCGCCTCAAGGATCTCCGTCGCTGGTTCGTCGTCCATTCGATACGTAGCTTACTGACTAGTTAGTCAAAAAGCTTTGGAAGCCCGACGGGTCCGTCGGCGGCGCCGTATCGCCGCGGAGCGCCCCTCGGTCGGGTGATGCGTTCTGCGAGCGGCTGACTATCGGGTCACAACTGTTAACCGGGACTGGCCGTATGCACTACCAATGGCCGACAAGCCGGACAGGTCGTTCTCGGAGGCCGACGAGGAGATCATGCGAGCGACCTACCGGGCGCTCCGGGAGCACGGATACGCGAACCTCACGATCAAACGGATCGCCGAGGAGTACGGCAAGTCGACGGCCGCCGTCCACTACCACTACGACACGAAAGACGACCTGCTGGCCGCGTTCCTAGACTACGTCCTCGACCGGTTCGTGGCGACGATCCACGAGGTCGAGACGACCGATCCCGAACAGCGACTGAACTTACTGCTCGATAAGTTGCTCGTCGTCCCCGGGGACCACTACGACCTCCTGATCGCCATGCTGGAGATGCGGAGTCAGGCGCCGTACAAGGAGGCGTTCGCCGAGCGCTTTCGGCAGAACGACGAGTACGTCCGGTACATGCTCCGGACGGTCATCGACCACGGCATCGACGAGGGCGTCTTCGCCGACGCCGACGCGGAACACGTCGCGAGCGCGCTGATGACCATCGTCGACGGCGCCCGCACGCGAGCTGTCGTGTTAGACGAGACGGAGTCGCTGGAGACGGCACGGCGGGCGGCCGACGAGTACGTCACGGCACTGCTGCTCGAGGACCGCTGAAACTGCTACGACGGACGGCGAGCCCCGGCACCGAACGCACCGCTGGCCACTTACTCCGATGGATCGTCCGACCGTTTCGCCGGCGATTCGGCAGCCGATTCCGGCGCTAACTCACCGACCTCGGCCGTACACCACTGGCAGAAGTCGAGTTCGGGATCGAGTTCCCGTCCGCAGTTCGGACAGTGGATGAGCTGGCCGTCGGCCGAGGCAGTCGCCTGTGCGACGATGTTGTGCGCGTGGGCGAGCACGTACGCGTCGGCGACGCTGAACGCGCCCGCGACCAGGAGCGGTGCCAGTGCCTGCGGGTCGACGGTCCCGGAGTTCACGAGCGCGTCGAGCGCGGCGGGATCGACGAACAACACGGCGACCCCGGACAGGACCGCGACCCACCCGATCGCGCGCCGCCACCGGCGGAGGTAGAGATGCCCGAATCCGGTCCCCAGCGCCGCGAGCACGGCGGCGAGCCACGGCCGTTTCCGAGATATCGATCGGTCCATGCTCTTACTAACCAGTTAGTCAGCCATAAGTCTTCTCGCCTCCGGACGGTTCGGATATCCGACGGCGAACCCGTCGGCGGTCGGCGGTCTGTGGCGGACGGCTGCTACCCAGGGGCGTCGATTCGGCGGCCAGGCGGCCCGGCTTCGAGCGCCGGGATGGCCGAGCAGTAGCCCGTGCTTATTTATTCTCTATCGATGTTTGGTAGTCTGTGAACTCGTGGTTTCGAGGGGACGAACGGCGGATACCGCGGTACCTCGTCGCGGTCGCGGTCGTCCTCGGGGCGGCGACCCTTCTGGAGGTCGCGCTTCGCGCGCTCGGCGTACTCGCAGGGTCGAGCGGCGAGACGCTGGTCTTCCAGGGTGAGTTCATCGTGGGGGTGCTCACGGCCGCGCCGTTCGTCGTCGGGATCGGCTACGCCGGCTATCGACTCCCGGAGAGCCGGCTCGACCCGGCGCGATATCCCCGCATCCTGGAGTGGCTGCTCCGCGGCGCCGTGCTGTCGCTGCTGTTCAACCTGCTGCTCATCGCGGTTATCGGTGTCTCGTCACTGGCGATATTCGTCGCGTGGGTCCGCTGGGGGATCGCCGTCGGAGCGGGTCTCGGCGTCGTCATCGGCGTCTCCGAGGCCCGGGCCGTCCAGAACTCCGTCGAGGCGGAACTCGCCCAGGACCGGTCGGAACGCCTCGCCAGACAGCGCGACCTCCTCAACTACCTCAACAGCTTCCTCCGCCACGAGGGCCTGAACACGGTCCAGATCATCAGCGGCCACGCGAACTTGCTGCTGGAGGAGAGCGACCCCGGGAGCGACGCCTACGCGCACGGTGAGGTCATCCATCGCCGTAGCGAGGACATCGCGGACGTGATCACGGACGTCCGGCTGTTGATCGAGGTGGCCCACGAGGAGATTGCGCTCGAACCGATGGACGTCGGCGCGGTGTTACAGGGAGAGATCGAGCGGATCGAGGACAGGGACGAGCCGGTCGAGGTCGACGCCTCGATCCCCGAGGATACCTACGTGCAGGCGAACTCGCTACTGAAACACGTGTTCGGGAACCTGCTGGCGAACGCGGTGGAACACAACGACAGCGCCGTCGCGAAAGTGGGCATCTCGGTAACGCGCTCCGGGGAAACCGTCGCGGTCGAGATCGCGGACAACGGCGAGGGGATCCCCGAGGCCCGTGTCGGCGAACTGTTCGGTCAGCCGGACTCGTTCGCCACCGACCACGGGCTCGGACTGTTTCTCGTCGGCGAACTGGTCGAGCAGTACGACGGGTCGGTCGAACTGGTGGAGACCGGAGCGGACGGGAGCGTCTTTCGTGTCGAACTGCCGCGAGCCGCGTCCGGTGTGGCGGCTCGCTCCGCCGAGCCGGATCCGGATGCATCCAGCACTCCGACGACCGACACCGCGGGGGAGTCGGACGAGTTGCACCTCGATTGATCGAACGTCGGTCGGGCACGTTGCTGCGGTATGGACAAAGTTTATGCTGCGGCCGGGAGCACTCGAAGCCGTCCGCACACACGGACAACGAAGCCATCCACTTCGTTCGGGAGTTCCCCAACTCCCACCCGAACCCACCACAACCCTGCGGGCCCGTCCGGGCCCGCGTTTTCGCCCTGTACTCGTCCTCGACGACCGGGAGAACGCCGTTCCGCCAGTCGCTACCGGTGGATCACTCGTCGGAGTACTCGAAGTACTCGATCCGGTCGCGCTCGATCTCCTCCCACGTTCCGTCGGTGAGCTGTTCGGTGACGCGGTGGATGTCGTCCTCGCCCGGGAAGAGGAGGATCCGGAGCCGTCGCGGCGGGGTGTCGACGGGGTGGTACTCCAGTTTGAAAATCTCGTCCATGTCGTGTCCACCGGCCCGGGACCAATCCGTTACCGGGAGCGCTAATAACGTCTGCTATTCCAGTATCGACGGCCGAGCCGCCTCGAACGGTCGTTTCTCGGGGACGGCGACGGGGCGGGGAGAACGTGGTGCGGGAAAGTAACTCACAGTTGTCCGCCCGGTGGTCGCGCCGTGACCGCCCTGCAGTATCCGCCCGGGCACCGATTACGCGCCGGACCGTAGCCCGGGTATGATCACGGCTGATCGGATGCGAGCGGTCACGTCGAACGCCGTCGCGCTCGGCGTTTCGCGGGCGCAACTGACGGAAGCGAGCGCGACGGCCGTCGCCCGCGAGGTGCGCGAGTGCGCTAGCGCGGGCGCCGCCGTCGCGGTCGTCGCAGGTCGCGGCGAAAACGGCGGTGTCGCACTCGCTACCGCCCGCCATCTCGACGAACTCGATCCCGAGATTCCGCTACTGGGCCGTCCCGAATCGATCGCGGCGGCGACCGCGCACGAAAACTGGACGGCCGCCGTCGCGTCGGAACTCGACGCCCACCCCGTCGTCGACCCGCGTGACCTCGACTTCGGGGCCGCGGACGTGGTCCTCGACGGGATCCTCGGCCCGGATATCTCCGCTGCGCCGGATGAGCCAGAGCGGACGGCCATCGAGGCGGTGAACGGCTGCGACGCCACCGTCGTCGCCGTCGACGTGCCGTCCGGGCTGGACGGGAACACTGGCGAGCAGCCGGGCGTCGCCGTCGACGCCGACCGCACTGTGGCCTTCCACGCCGCAAAGCCCGGACTCGACTCCCGCGTTGACTCTGATTCCGAGGTCACTGTCGCTGACGTGGGGATCCCGGCGGCCGCCGAGCGGTTCGTCGGCCCGGGCGACCTCCAGTGCATTCGCGGACACGTGCGGGCGAACCGCGCGGACGACGACGCCGGGCGGATCTTCGTGATCGGCGGCGGCCCCTACACGGGCGCCCCGGCGCTGAGCGCGCAGGCGGCGCTCCGCGGCGGCGCCGACCTCGCCTTTCTCGCCGTCCCGGAGGCGGTCGGCGACCCTATCAGCGGCTACGCCGAGGACCTCATCGTCCAGCCGTACCCGGGCGAGCACCTGACGCCCGATCAGGTCGACGACCTGGTCGAGACCGCGATGGGACACGACGACGCGGTCGTGCTCGGGCCGGGGCTGGGCGACGCGGACGAGACGCACGCGGCCGTCGAAGCGTTTCTCTCGGCCTACGACGGGCGCGCCGTCGTCGACGCCGACGCCATCCCGGCGGTTCCGGCCGTCGAGACCGACGCGACGCTCGTTCTGACGCCGAATACCCACGAACTGGAGGAGATCGGCGGACCGTCAGTAGCGGATCTCCGGGAGTCGACAGACGAGATCGAGTCGTTCGCCGCCGAACTGGGCCACGCGCTCGCGGTGAAAAGCGCCGAGACGGTCGTGACGGACGGAGAGTCGACACGGATCGTCCGCGCGGGAACGCCCGGGTTGACTGTCGGCGGAACGGGCGACATCTTCGCCGGGCTGACGGCGGCCTTCCTGGGCGTCGCCGACCCGCTCGACGCCGCCTGTGCCGCGGGCTACGTGAAAGGCCGGGCCGGCGAGCGACTGGCCGAGACGATGGGCGCCGGGTTCGTCGCGTCGGGCCTGCTGGATGCCATCCCGCCGACGATCTGGCCGCCGGAGCGGCGGTCGATCCCACGTAGCGGTGACGGCCCGGCCCCACGTCGCGGTGACAGACTGCCCCCGCGATAGCGGCGACGCGGCCGCCTCGTCCGGGTTTCACTTCCGGCCCGTGGCGCTCACTCTTGGGCGTCGGGCTCCTACCGCGCGGCATGGCTCGACGCACGAGCGCGGACCTGCCGCTGCACTCCGGATCGGCGCCCTCGTGGCTGTTCGACCGGATGGTCGACCTCAGCGGCGCCATCGCCGAGGCCGTCGTCGCGGAGTACGGCCGGGAGGAACTCCTCCGGCGACTCGCCGACCCCTACTGGTTCCAAGCGCTGGGTTGCGTCATCGGTTTCGACTGGCACTCCTCGGGCGTCACGACGACGACCATGGGCGCGCTGAAGGAAGCCCTCTCCGCCGAGGACCACGGGATCGAGATCGTCGGCGGCAAGGGCGCGACCTCCCGGGAGACGCCCGACGAAATCGACGACAGCCCGCTGGGTCTGCCGCCCGGAGCGCGCGACGACCTCCGGTACACCTCGCGGCTGAGCGCCACCGTCGACAACGCCTGCGTCCAGGACTCGTTCACCCTCTATCACCACACGATGGCGATCACCGAATCCGGGTCGTGGTGCGTCGTCCAGCAGGGGATGAACGACTCGACCGCCCGCCGCTACCACTGGCTCTCCGACGACGTCGACGACTTCGTCGAGGAACCGCAGGCGGCCATCTGTTCGCAGGGGCAAGCCGACACGCTCGATCTCACCTCCGAAGGCTCGGCGGAGACGCGGGAGGCCTCGGTCGACCTCGTGCAGGACGACCCGGTCCACCTCAAGCGCGAACTCCGGGGCGAGGCCTCGCTCGCCGACTTCGGCGGTGGCGTTCCGAGCGATGGCGGGGGCGGTGGCAGGGACGGGAACGCCGGCGGAAACGGAACGGGAGCGCTCGACGTGCTCGCGGACGATCCGGCCCTGACGATGCCGGCCCACCACGAGCTCCGGGACGCGGACCTCTCGGAGCGAGCGATCGATCAGCTCGAACGGGCCTACGAGTACCAGCCCGACAGCTACGAGGAACTCCTCGACCTCGACGGGATCGGGCCGGGGTCGATCCGGGCGCTCGCGCTCGTCGCCGAACTAGTCTACGACGCCGAGAGTTCCCGGGAAGACCCGGCAAAGTACGCATACGCCCACGGCGGGAAGGACGGGACGCCCCAACCGGTCGAGCGCGAGCGCTACGACCGGTCGATCGAGTACATGCGGTCGATGCTCGACGGCGCCGAACTCGACCGCGAGACGAAACAGCAGTCGCTCCAGCGCCTTGCGGAACTGGAGTGAGACGGATCAGCCCGTCGCGTCGACGCGTTCGACCTCGTCGGCGAGGTCGGCGAACAGTTGGTCGGCCTGCTCGTCGTCGTAGTCGGTGTGGTACTCCTTCGGCACGCCCTCTTTGGCGAGGTTGACGTGGTGGTCGGGGGTGACGCCGTGGTCGTCGAGACATTTGCGGGCGCACTCCAGCGGGCAGCCGTCGATCACCACGGTCGGCCGGCCGGAGGTCGCGGTGTCGACGAGCGGGGCCACGTCCCCGCCGACGCCGGCGATGCAAGACATCTCGGCCAGCCGTTCGCGGTCCAGTCTGACGGCGAGGTCGTTGGCCATCTGCGCCGCGCTCGAACAGCCCGAACAGGAGTACACCAGCGGTAGGTCGTCGTAGTCGTCGGTCATCGCCGATCCGTTCCCCGCCGTCCACGGAAGCGATTGTCCCGAACGACTTCGTTTCGCCCGGTTCGACCGTGACGAATGGTCGCTACGCAGGCGAAGGTATTCGCACGAACGCCTTCGGGGGTCCGCGGCGTCGTTTCCGACGATGGCCCAACAACAGCTGGACCTCCGCGAGGTGCCGCCGCCGGAACGCCACCCGAAGATCTTCGAGGCGTTCGAGGCACTGGAGAGCGGCGAGGCGCTGACGCTCGTCAACGACCACGAACCGACGCCGCTGTACCACCAGATGGCGGCGGAGATCGAGTCGTTCGACGCCGAGGGGTACACCGTCGACCGCGTCGGCCCGAACGAGTTCATCGCCACGCTCCCCAAGAAGTAATCGAGCGCGCACTGGATCGATCACCTCACCGGGGGGAGAGCAAACACTATCCGCCAGTGCGACGAACCGCCGTTCATGTCAGCCGACGACGGAGTTCCGCGTTCGCGGCGCGAGGGGATCTATCGCGACGAGCGGTGGCTCCGCCAGCACGTCCGCGGACTCCTGAACTTCTACTATCCCGACTGCGTCGACCACCGCTTCGGGGGGTACGTCGCCCAGTTGAGCGACCGCGACGGCCACGTCTACGACGGCAAGTCGAAGCTCACCGTCGCGACGGCGCGGTTCGTCTTCAACTTCAGCACGGGGAAACGGCTCGGCGGTCCCGACTGGTGTCACTCCGCCGCCCAGCACGGCGTCGACTTTCTGATCGACGTTCACCGCCAGGACGACGGCGGCTACCCGTGGCTGCTCTCCGGACGCGACGTCGAAGACCCCGAGCGGACCGCCTACGCCCACGCGTTCGTCCTGTTCGCGCTCTCGACGGCCGCCGAGGCCGACATTCCGCGGGCGGAAGAGCACGTCCGCGAGACGTTCGAGACTATCGACGAGCGCTTCTGGGAACCCGAACACGGCCTCTGCAGGGGGAAACTCGACGCCGACTGGGAGGAGACCGAGGCCTACCGCGGACAGAACGCGAACATGCACGCCTGCGAGGGGTTCATCGCCGCCTACGAAGCCACGGGCGAGGAGGAGTACCTCGACCGGGCGTACGCCATCGCCGAGCGACTGGCGCTGGAACTGGCCGACGCGGGCGACGGGTTAGTCTGGGAGCACTACACGACGGAGTGGGACCACGACTGGTCGTACAACCGCGAGGAGCCCACGCACCTCTTCCGCCCGTGGGGGTACCAGCCCGGCCACCTGCTCGAGTGGGCGAAACTGCTCTGTCACCTCGACGAGCACGTCGACGCCGACTGGCTGGTCGACCGAGCCGAACGCTTCTTCGACGCCGCGGTCGAACGCGGCTGGGACGGCGACCGCGGCGGCTTCGTCTACAACTTCGACCGCGACGGTGAGCCCATCGCGGAGGAGAAGTACTACTGGCCGCTCGCCGAGGGGTTCGCCGCCGCGGCCCGTCTCGGGGAGGTCACTGGCGACGAGACGTACTGGACGTGGTACGACCGGATCTGGGAGTACGCGATGGACAACGCCGTCAACCCGAAGTACGGCAACTGGTACTTCCGGCTGACGCCGGACAACGAGGTCGACGAGGCGGCAATCGACGCTTCGCCGGAAGTCAAGACCGAGTACCACCCGCTCGGTGCCTGCGCCGACGTCCTGCAGGCGACGAGTGATCGGTGACGAGACGGTTCGTTTCCCGATACGGGCCGCAAACGCCGGGATTATGGCCGTTGTCCCCTGACGGGGATAGCTCGATAGAACCAAGTGGTCCCGGGGCCTGCGTGCGAGACAGAGCTACGAATGGAGATCTCCGATCAACTTCGCTGTCTCTTCTCCGCGCGCGTAGAGGAGCGGGACGAATCGTACGTCGTCGAAGTTCCCAAGCGGGAAGTCAGGCGCGGCGGAGTCGAACCGGGCGAGACGTATCGCGTCGCACTGCTCCCGTCGCCGGACACGGGCTCGAACGGGACCGACGAACGGACGAACGGGGCCGACCGGTCCGGTTCGTCCTCCCGCGAGAACGGCGGGCAGACGAGCGACGACGACGGGCCGAGCGAGTCGACGAACGGGAGCCGCGAGCGCGGCAGCCGGCAGCGACCGCCCGTCGAGGAGGGCGAGTCCCGCCGCGTCGAGATCGAGGACATCGGCGAACAGGGCGACGGCATCACGCGCGTCGAGCGCGGGTTCGTCGTCATCGTCCCCGACACCGAACAGGGCGAGCGCGTCGAAGTCGAGATCACGGACGTGCGCGAGAACGTCGCCTTCGCCGAAGTGGTCGAGCGGTTGAGCTACTACGAGTAACCGACCGCTGTCGTGTACGACTCTCGAACGCGGCCCCGAAACGGCCGCTGTCCGGCTGACAGAACGCTTAACCGGGTTCCGATCGCACGTCCGGCAGATCAACCGTGACGGCGATCACCGACTACGAACTGTTCGAGGTACCGCCCCGCTGGCTCTTCCTGAAAGTCGAGACGAGCGATGGCACCGTCGGCTGGGGCGAACCCGTCGTCGAGGGCCGCTCGAAGACTGTCGAGACTGCCGTCGAGGAGCTGATGGACAACTACCTCCTCGGCGAGGACCCCGCCGACATCGAGGACCACTGGCAGGCGATGTACCGCGGCGGCTTCTACCGCGGCGGCCCGGTCCTGATGAGCGCCATCGCGGGCATCGACCAGGCGCTGTGGGACATCAAGGGCAAGCACTTCGGCGCGCCGGTCTACGAACTGCTCGGCGGGAAGGCACGCGACCGCGTCCGCGTCTACCAGTGGATCGGCGGCGACCGGCCCGCCGACGTCGGCGACGCCGCCGAGGAGCGGGTCGACGAGGGACTCACCGCGCTGAAGATGAACGCCACGCCGGAACTCCGCCGCGTCGACAACCCCGCGGCCGTCGAGGCGGCCGTCGACCGCGTGCGGACGGTCCGCGAGCGCGTCGGCGACGAGGTCGACATCGGACTGGACTTCCACGGCCGCGTCGCCAAGTCGATGGCAAAGCGGATCGCCGAAGCCGTCGAACCCTACGAACCGATGTTCGTCGAGGAGCCCGTCCTCCCGGAGAACAACGACGCGCTCCCGCACGTCGCGAACCACACCACCACGCCCATCGCGACCGGCGAGCGGATGTACTCCCGCTGGGACTTCAAGGAGGTCTTCGAGCAGGGGGTCGTCGACGTGATCCAGCCCGACCTGTCCCACGCCGGCGGGATCACCGAAGTCTCGAAGATCGCCGCGATGGCGGAGGCCTACGACGTCGCGCTCGCGCCCCATTGCCCGCTCGGCCCCATCGCCCTCGCGTCGTGCTTCCAGGTAGACGCGAACGCGCCGAACGCGCTCATCCAGGAGCAGAGCCTCGGCATCCACTACAACGAAGGCACTGACGAACTGGCCTATCTCACTGACCCGTCGGTCTTCGAGTACGAGGACGGCGCCGTCGCGGTCCCCGACGGTCCCGGACTGGGCATCGAGATCGACGAGGAGTACGTCCGCGAGCAGGCCGGGCAGGACGTGGACTGGCACAACCCGGTCTGGCGCCACGACGACGGCAGCGTCGCCGAGTGGTGAGCGGTCGCTGCCGCTCGAACGAAGAGATCGACGGCACGAAAGGGGGGCTAGTCGCCCCCGAGTTGAAACCGGGTGACAGAGTGGGTCGGACGGGGTGCCGTGGCAAGCTGGCCCGTCTCGCACGAGCCATCTATGCAAAGGGTCCACACACGCAAGTCGGCCCGGCCTCAAATGTTTGGGTCCCATTCCTCGTCTCGGTAGGCCCCGCGATCGCAGTCGATTACCGCGCCGGACAGTCATAAAAATATTCTTACTCGATAGGGAATTCAAACGTTATTTGTCAATTTCTCTGCCCACCGTGAAAGACTTGATGGGAAACGTCAATACCTCGCGGTTTCGATCCGGAATTGGGCTATTCGAGGGTTCTCGGTGTGGTTCTATTTGCCTTCTAACTCGGTTCGGTTCGGAATCCGGAAGCGGCCGAGTGCTCCGGGGAGGGCCCAGTTCGATTCTCCGTTTTGGACTCAAAAACGTAGGAAATAGGGCCTAAAGGTCCTGAGGGTGCCGGGGCCGGCTACCAGTGTCGCCGATCGTGCCGATTTTGCGCCAGATCGGTGAGGCGACGAATCATAAATTTACGATCAGTACTGGAAATGCGTATGGTTTTCCGGATCGGGGCAGTGGCCCGGACCCGATCTGGACCTACCAGTCGCGTCTCGGGTCGAGGAGTTCGACGGGGTGAGTCGGCTCGCGCGCGAGGAGCGCGTCGATCTGTTCGAGACAGGAGGTTCCGCTGGCGACGGGGATGCGGTCGCCGTTGCCGGGCGCCCGGAGCTGTTCGCCGAGCTGTTCGCCGACGTCCATGCTGATCTCGTAGTAGTCGGACTTGTAGCCGAAGCTCCCTGCCATACCGCAACACTCCACGTCAGTGGTCGTCACGTCGTAGCCGAGGCGTTCGAGGACGGCGACAGTGTGCGATTCGAGCCCGAGCGTCCGCTGCTGGCAGTGGCTGTGGTAGACGACTCCCGGACCGTCGGCGTCGGGGCCGCTCAGGAGGTCCTCGTCGGCGCCTTCCTGGGTTAGCAGGCCGTAGACGTACTCCAGCACCTCGTAGCTGTTCGTCGAGACCGTCTCCAGCGCATCGCCGTCCTCGGGCAGGAGCTTCTCGTACTCCCGGTCTATCATGGCGAGGTCGCTCGGCTCGACGACGACCACGTCGTAGCCCTCGGCGACGTACTCCGAGAGGGTGGCGACCACGTCCTCGGCGTGGTCGGTCGCGGTGCGGACCATCCCCTGCGAGAACGGCGCGCGGCCGCTGGCGCGCACGTCCGGGACGGTCACCGAGCAGCCCAGCGCTTCGAGCGCGCGAACGGCCGCCTTCCCCCGGTCGGTGAGGACGTGGTTCGTGTAGAGGTCGGGATAGACGACGACCTCGCGGCCGTGGGTGTCCGAACCGTCGACGCCGCTCGACCGCTTGTCGGCCCACTCACGGAACGTCTCCCGGCGGAAGGTCGGGAGGTCGCGGCGCTGGTCGACGCCGAGGACGCGCTCCATCGCCCAGCGGCTCGGCCCCGCGTCGGCCAGCCAGTTCGACAGCGGCGCGGTCGCGCTGCCGAGCTTCGCCACCGTCTCGAAGTTCCCGAAGAAGCGCTTGCCCAGCGGCGGGCTCCCCTCGTCCTCGGCGTCCGGCGTCAGGCCGTCGACCAGCGAGTCGAAGTTGGTCTCGTCGTCGCCGCGGTTGATCCGGTCCCGGACGACCGTGTTGATCCACGGGATGTCGATGCCGACCGGACACGCGTTCACGCAGCGCGTACAGCCGGTACAGAGGTCGTTGAACTCCGCGGCGACGTCCTCGCCTTCGATTCCGGCTTCCCAGCCCGTCGCGATGCCGCCGGAGTACGTCTCGCCGCCGAAGGCGTGGCCGCCGACGCTCTGGAAGTTGGCACAGCTGTTCGAACATGCCGAACACCGGATGCAGTAGAGCGTCTCGCGGAGCTGGTCGTCCTCGCGCATGTCGAGGCGACCGTTGTCGACGAGTACGAGGTGGAAATCCCGGTCGGCGTCCAGTTCGGAGAGGGGCGTCTCGTCGTCGTCGAAGTCGACGGTCGGTGTGTCGACCGGCGGCGTGAACAGCGAGATGTAGGAGGTGATGTCCTGTCCGGTGCCCGAGCGGCCGATGAGTTCGACGAACGGCGCGAAGTCGCTGACCGAGGGGACGATCTTCTCCACGCCGGCGACGGCGACGTGGGTGTCCGTCGCTGCGACGGACTTGCGGGCGTTACCCTCGCTGGTCACGAGCGCCATCGTCCCCGATTCCGCGGCGACGAAGTTCGCGCCCGTCATGCCCACGTCGGCGTCCTCGATCAGGTCGCCGAGGTGCTCGCGGGCGAACTGGGTGAGTTCCTCGGCGGTCTCCAGCGGTGGATCGGGGTCGAACCGTTCGTTGAGGAGATCGGCGATACCCTCGCGGGACTTGTGGATCGCCGGCGCGACGATGTGGGAGGGGGCCTCGTCGGCCACCTGCAGGACCCATTCGCCGAGATCCGTCTCGACCACGTCGACCCCGTCTTCCTCCAGCGCTTCGTTGACCTCCAGTTCCTCCGAGGTCATCGACTTGCTCTTGACCACTCGCTCGGCGTCCTCGTCGGCGACGACCTCCCTGATGTACTCGTTGGCGTCCGCGGCGTCGTCGGCGACGTAGACCGTCCCGCCGTTGTCCTCGACGGTCTCGCGGAGCTGATCGACGAGTTCGGGGAGTCGCTCGATGGCGTCCTCCTTGATCGCGCGGGCCTGTTCCTTGAGTTCCTCGTAGTCGTCGAGTCTGGCGACCGACTCGTAGCGGCCGTCGTTGAACGCGGTCGTGTTGGCGCGGACGGCCGCCCCCTCGGCGTCCATGAGTCGCCGGTAGTCGTCCTGTTTCGCCATCGTCACGACCCCTCCACGACGATTGCGGTCACCGTCTTCGGCCCGTGCGCGCCCTCGACGAGCGCGCCCATGTCGGCGGTGGCGCTCGGTCCGGTCGCGAGGATCCGGCTGCCTCGCGCCGTCTCGGGGTCCGCGTCGAAGCCCTCGAACGCCGTCTCCATGTCTTCGACGACGTCTTCCTCTCGAAGCACGGCGATGTGGTCCTCGACGAAGAGGCTGACCAGTTCTGCCCCGTCGGCGGTGCCGGGGAGCACGAGCGACCCGTAGTCGCCGACGCAGAGCGACGCGGGCGTCACGCCGACGCTCGCGGCCTTCAGCTCCGCGGGCGTGGGGTCGACGACCACGGGCGTCTCCGAAAGCGAGACGGGCAAATCGGTCAACTGGACGCCGACGGCCGGGCCGACGGCGAGGTCAGCGATGATCTCGGCGAACTCCTCCGGTCGGACCCGATGGGTCTGGACGCCCACCGATTCGAGGTCCTCACGCAGGCCGTCCACAGTCCCGGAAGTCATGGGACGAACGTCGGACCGCCCGGTCTTGTGCTTTGCGGGTCAGTGACGAACGGACGAGTAATTTCAAGACCGAGGGGGCTCTGCACCGGGACATGGAGATAGCGAGCCACCGACGTGAATCACGGACAGAGCGACCGTCTCGACGGGAGGTGACGGCGCCGTGGTGACCTTCGACGTCAACGCCGGCATCGTCGGCGAGTCGGTCCCCGACGGGATCGAGCGCGCCGCCGACCTCGGCGTCGAGGCCGTCGAGTTCTTCGACTGGGAAGGCGCCGACCTGGACGCCGTCGAGTCGGCCTGCGAAACCCACGGGATCGACATCGCGGGAGTCCTCGCGGCGGGCGCGGGCTCGAACATCGACGACCGCGACGCGCCCGCGGCGGTCAACCCCTACGACCGCGAGACGGCCGTGGCGGACATCGAGCGGTCGCTTGAGGCCGCGGGGGACCTCGGCGCGGAGTGTCTCATCGTCACCGTCGGCCCCGACCAGGGCGGGTTCTCCCGGGATACCCAGCGACGCGCGCTCGAACGCGTTCTCTCGGACGTGGCACCGACCGCCGAGGACGTCGGCGTCACGGTCGTCATCGAACCGCTGAACACGGTCGTCGACCACCCCGGCTACTTCCTCGAATCGTCCCGGGAAGCGTTCGACGTCACGCGCGCGGTGGGCAGCGACCGCGTGCAGGTGCTCTTCGACGTCTACCACCAGCAGATCACCGAAGGCGACGTGATCCGCAACCTGACGGAGAACGTCGATCAGGTGGGCCACGTCCACGTCGCCGACAACCCCGGCCGGTTCGAACCGGGGACTGGCGAGATCGCCTACAGCGAGGTGCTGGACGCCCTCGACGACGCCGGTTACGACGGCTACGTCGGGATGGAGTTCTTCGCGACCAGCGAGGGCACGTCGATGGACGAAGCCGTCCGGTCGACGCTGGAACTCGCCTGATCGGCGGGAGTGGGTGATCTGTCCGCTCTGATCGCGGTGCCGGAACGGACTCGGCGCGCGCTTCACGAACGGCCGAACACCGGTTCCGGTAATACCGTACAGATTTATAATGATCGAGGTTTGAGTACCGGGTAGAGGCGACCGAAGGATGCAAACCGAGATCGACGTTCCGGTGAAGGCGACGCGGGTGAGTTTCGACGTCGTCGAGGTGCTCCGCGCACTCGACGGGGCGGGTGTGACGGAAGTCGCAGACGAACTCGACCTCCCGCGGAGTACAGTACACGACCACCTCCGGACGCTCGAGGAACTCGAGCTGGTCGTCAACGAGGACGGGACCTACAAGACGGGGACGCGATTCCTCGAGTTCGGTGGGTACGCGCGCCAGCGCATGAAGGTCTTCGAGGTGGCCAAGCCGGAGCTGCAGAAGCTCGCCGAGCAGACCGGCGAGCACTCCAACCTCATGGTCGAGGAGCACGGGCGCGGCGTCTTCCTCTACAAGACCGAGGGGGAGAACGCGGTCAAGCTCGACACCTACAACGGCTATCGCGTCCACCTCCAGACCACCGCGCTCGGCAAGGCGATGATGGCCCACATGGACGAGGAGCGCGTCCGCGACATCCTCGACCGCCACGGCATGCCGGCGATCACCGACCGGACGGTCACCGACGAGGACGTCCTCTTCGAGCAGTTCGAGGAGATCCGCGAACGCGGCTACGCCATCGACAGGGAAGAGCGCGTCCGCGGGATGATCTGCATCGCCGCGCCGCTGCTCGACGACGACGAGGTGCTGGGCGCCATCTCCGTCTCCGGCCCGAAAAACCGGATGCAGGGCGAGCGCTTCGAGGAGGAGATCCCCCGACAGGTGCTGCGCATCGCCAACGTCATCGAAGTCAACATGACCCACGCGTAGCCGCCCCAGCGGCTCCAGCTTTCCGTGGGCGCTCTCCCGGTGCCCACCCGGAGTGACAGTCTCGCCTGCGGTCGGTGTTCACCGGCTACCGCCGTGTCAGCGGCCTCGGTTTCAATCGCAAAGCCTGCGGCGCCCTGCCCACCCGTTGCCGAAGCATCACCCTTCTAAAGATTTAAGGGTCGATGGGACGCTCTTCCGGTGATGCGATTCGTTCGCTACACAGACGGCGGGAGCGCCACCTGGGGCGTCCGCGACGGAGACACGATTCACTCGCTCGACGGCCAGCCGACGGGCGAGCCGAGCTACGAGCAGTTGACCAACGAGAGCTACCTCGACGAGGTGCGCCGCCGCGTCGAGGACGGCGCGCTCTCGCAGCGTTCGGCCGAGGACGTGTCGCTGCTCGCGCCGGTCCCGGTTCCCGGCAAGATCGTCTGCGTGGGGCTGAACTACCGCGACCACGCGGAGGAACAGGACGAGGAGATCCCCGAGACGCCGCTCCTGTTCTCGAAGGCGCCGACGACGGTCACGAACCCCGGCGACCCCATCGTCCACCCGGGCGGCGACGAGCAGGTCGACTACGAGGTCGAGCTCGCGGTCGTCATCGGTCGCCAGGCCAAACACATCGACGAGGACGAGGTCGACGACCACGTGGCCGGATACACCGTGCTCAACGACGTGAGCGGCCGGCGTTCGCAGTTCGACGACGGCCAGTTCTTCCGCGGCAAGAGCTTCGACACCTTCTCGCCGATGGGGCCGTCGCTGGTCGCCGGCGACGGGTTCGACCCGAACGGCGTCGACGTGTCCCTGCGCGTCGACGGCGAGACGAAGCAGGACTCCAACACCGAGCAGTTCATCTTCGACATCCAGGAGGCGGTCTCGTACATCAGCGAGAACATGACGCTGCGGCCCGGCGACGTGATCTCGACCGGGACGCCCGGCGGCGTCGGTATCTTCCGCGAACCGCTCGACCTACTCGAACCGGGCGACACCTGTGAGGCCGAGATCGAGGGCATCGGCACGCTCGAGAACCCGGTCGTCGAAGAGTAAGCGACGCGATCCCCGTCCCCCGCGCGGCTGACGCTACTGGCGCGGGGGAACTTTTACTATCGACCCGCGTCCACCGCGGGGTATGGTACTCGACTCCCATACGCACACGTGGGGACCGCCGAGCGACGACCACCCGTGGGTCAACGGCCCGCTCGTCGAGGACTCGGTCAGTTCGTTCTCGGTCGACCCGGTCTTCCGGAACGAGGCGCTGCTCGAGGAGATGGACGCCGTCGGCGTCGACGAGGCGGTCGTCGTCGGCTACCCCATCTGCGAGTGGACCGACAACTGGTACACGATCGAGGCCGCCCGCGAGCACGACCGGCTCCACGGCGTCGTGATGCTCGACCAGTTCGCCGACGGGGCGGCCGACGACCTCCGCGAGGCGATGGCCGTCGACGGCGTTCTCGGGTTCCGACTGGGCGGACTCTGCCCCTACGACCGCATGTGGGAGACGTTCGACCGGTCGGTGACGTGGCTCCGCGACGCTATCGAGGAGACGGAGTTCTGGGAGGCCGCCGCCGAGACGGACGCGCTCGTCCAGATACTCGTCCGCGGGGAGCAACTCGACCAGGCGCTCGAACTCGTCGAGCGTTACCCCGACCTGACGTACCTCTTCGACCACTTCGCGTACGCCGAACCGGACGAACCACTCGGCGACGGCGTCTACGAGACGTTCTCCGCTCTCGCGGAGTACGACTCCGTCGGCGTCAAGGTCTCCGAGATCGTCCACCAGTCCGACGAAGCCCACCCCTACGCCGACATGCACGACCACGTCCGGTGGCTACTCGACGAGTTCGGCCGCGAGCGCGTCGTCTGGGGCTCGGACTACCCGAACGTCTCCGACGAGGCGACCTACGGGGAGACGCTGTCGTGGGTCGACGCCGTCGACGACCTCTCACCCGGCGACCGCAAGTGGCTCACCGACCGGGCGTTTCGTCGCCACGTCGACCTGTAACAGCCGTTCGGACTCACATTCTCTCTGGGATGTGATCTGACCGCCCTCCTGCGAGGAGCGCTATATGACCGTCCTCCTGCGAGGAGTGAAACGTAAGTGGCCCATATATTCCGGCAATGCCGGACGATATTCGCGATCGCGCTGCGGTCTCCGAGAAATCACCCGGCTTGCGACCGCCGGCGGAACCGTGAAACCCGTTGATCAGGCCCCGATCGAACCGGTGACCGGCGTCCGACTCGGACGAAATTCCATTTGTAAGTCTGTAATCAAGCCGGCGCGGACCGGAGTAAAGGTGGCAGATAGCCCATCCGGCGATCATTGCCGCTCGTTTGCCGTTTGACCGCCGAGAGCGGCGCAGCCTGTCCATTCCGCCAATCTGTCCGGTAATACCGGAACCAGTATGAGAATAGTTGGCACAGGTGGTGGACGAGATCCGGCTCTGTGGCTGGGACGGCCTCGAAATCCGGAACCTCGTGGGATTCCCGCTGAGAGGGGTTCCGGTATTACCGAACGATTTCGAGCGGGAGACGAGCCCCACGAAATAGCTGAAAGACGGCACAGCGAGGCACGGGAGAGCCGATGGTGAGTCTCCTCCGCTGGGACGGCGGTCGAAGCGCTCACAGCGGATTGCGGGGTGAGTTAGTTACTCGGAGTCGCGCTGCGCTGTAGAAGTAGACGATGTGATCGGGCGACCGACTGTCGAGAAGTCAATGTGGAAACCGGGTGCGGCGCGGCGGACGGAGTCGCGTCGGCGATCGCTCCCGGGTTAGTCGTCGGCGAAGCGGAAGACGGGTTTGACGACCTCCGAGGCGAGGAACGATTCGAAGGCAGCGGTGGGATCGGCAGTCGAAAAGGAGTCGTCGACGACGGCCGCGGCGTCGATGGCGTCGTTCTCCATGAGTCGCAGCGCCTGTTCGAAGTTCGTCCAGACCGACCCATAGGAGGAGATGATGTCGATTTCGCCGCGGACGACGGGGGTCATGAGAAGTTCGCTCGGTTCGCGGGGGATGCCGACGACGACGACTTCACCGCCCTTGCGGGCGATGTCGACCCCCGTCTCGACGCCCGTGTAGTGGCCGCTGGCGTCGAACACCACGTCGAAGCCGACGTCGTCTGTCCGTGCCGCGGCGTGGGATTCGAGGTCTGATTCGGAGACGTTGATGGTATCGATGCCGAGCGACTGGACGAGCGGCAACCTGGAGTCAGCGTCCTGGCCGAGGCCGGAGACGAGGACGTTGGCGCCCAGAGAGTCGGCGACGGCGGCGGTGAACACACCGATCGGCCCGGGACCTTCGACCAGTACGTCGTCGCCCGGATTGATCGACGAGCGTGTGAGTACCGCCCGTGTGGCGATGCTCAGCGGTTCGGTGATGGCGGCGTCGGCCAGCGACACCGCGTCCGGAACCGCGTGGAGGTGCTGGGGGTCGACCACCGTGTAGTCCGCATACGCGCCGTCGCGGTGCATGCCGGTGATGGAGAAATTCTGGCAGATGTTTTCCTCGCCATTCTGGCACTGGAAGCACTCCCCGCAGTGGTGGATGGGTTCTTCGACGACGCGGTCGCCGGGGTCGAAGCTCGTGACCTCCTCGCCGACGGCTTCGACCGTGCCCGAGTACTCGTGGCCCATGATGCGGGGCATGGCGATCCAGTCGTAGCCACCCTCGTACTCGTAGGCGTGGGCGTCGCTGCCGCAGATACCTGCCGAATGCACCCGGACGAGCACCTCGTCTGGACCGGGGGACGGCCGCTCTCCTTCCTGAACCTCGACGGACGCAGGGCCCGTCTGGACTATTTGCTTCATATGCTAACAGATCCCTCTCGACTTCGACACTATCAGGTGCGTGCCTTCAATATATAAATATGGTGGCCGGTCGACCCCGCGATCCGCCAGTTGCCTCTCGTATTCTTCCGGTGGTCACTCGAGGTCGACGGCGACACGTTCGCCGGTCCGCGCGCTCTCGTAGGCGGCGTCGAGCAGCGCCGTCACGACGAGGACGTCCTCGGCGGTCGCCGGCGGCTTCGTCTCGGACTCGATCGCCTCGGCGAACGCGGCGAACTTGCTCGGTGCCTCGTCGTAGGCCAGATCGGGGATCCGCTCGTCGCCGCCGGGCTCGACGACGGTGAGTTCGCGCTGGCCCCAGCCAGTGCCCTCCAGATACATCGCGCCCTCGTCGTCCCAGACGTGGATGTGCTCGCGCGTCGCGGAGGCGACGGCGGAGTCGGCGAAGCTGGCGACCGCGCCGTTCTCGAAGCGGACCGTCAGCGAGGACTTCGTGTCGATGTACCCCTCGTCGTCGTAGAAGTCCATCTCGGCGCTGACCGCCGTCGGGGTCAGCCCGGACAGCCACAGCACCGACTCGAGGACGTGAGTCCCGACGCTGAAGAGATGTCCGCGTCCGCCGATCTCGGGTTTGACCCGCCAGTTCGTCCCGCGCTCGAAGTGCCCGGTCCAGTCCTGTGTCAGCTCGCCGGTCATGAACGTCGGCTCCTGTCCCTCCTCGTGATAGCGGTCGTAGGCGGCGACGAAGCCGGGGTTGAGGTGGCGCTGGTAGCCGGCCATGAACACCAGATCGGAGTCGGCGACCCGGTCATGGAGCCGCTCGGCGGCCTCCTGTTCGATCACGACCGGCTTCTCACAGAGGACGTGCAAGCCGCGGTCGAACGCCTCGTGGATCTGGTCGTCGTGGAACGCCGGCGGGGTGGCGATGATCACCGCGTCCAGGTCCGTCTCCGCGTACATCTCGGCCTCGTCGGTGTACAGGACCGACTCGTCGAGGTCGTGTTCGGCCGCGAGTTCCTCGAGCGCGTCCTCGTTCACGTCGACGGCGGCCGCGATCCGTCCGTCCGGGTGCTCGCGCACTTCCCGGGCGAGGTGGGTCCCGATACCGCCGGTCCCGATAATGGCAGTTCGTAGCACGACTCCCCGATTCAGGGGCCGACCGCTTGCGTCTTACGGATCCGGGGGCGGCCGCATCGGAACCTGCCGGTTCCCCGGGGGCGGCTCCACAAGTGACGGCGCGACCCGCCGTGAACGGTAGGTATTTTGGTCCCCCGCACGCTGTGAGAGACGTATGCATTCGCTGCAAGCGGAGCCACCAGTCGACGGCGCGGCGACCGACGTGCGGATCGGCTACGTCGGCGGCGGCAGCCAGGGCTGGGCGCTGACGCTGATAAACGACCTCGCGCAGTGCGACGACGTCTCGGGCACCGTCGCCCTCTACGACGTGAACTACGACGGCGCCGTCGAGAACGCCGAACTGGCCAACGACGTGATGGACCGGGAGGACGTCCCGGGCGAGTGGACCTTCGAGGCCCACCGCGAGATGGACGACGCGCTCGCCGGTGCGGACTTCGTCGTCTGCTCGACCCAGGATCCGCCCGAGGAGACGTTCGTCCACGACATCGACGTGCCACAGGAGTACGGCATCTACCAGACCGTCGCCGACACGGTCGGCCCCGGCGGCGTCTTCCGGTCGCTGCGGTCGATCCCCCAGTACCGCGAGATCGCCGCGACCGTCCGCGAGCAGTGTCCCGACGCGTGGGTGTTCAACTACACCAACCCGATGACCGTCTGCACGCGGACGCTCTACGAGGAGTACCCCGACATCAACGCCATCGGCCTCTGTCACGAGGTGACCCACGTCCAGCACATGCTCGCCGACGTGGCCGAGCGGTACGTCGACGCCGCCGAGGATCTCACGGGCTCGGACATCGCCGTGAACGTCAAGGGCGTCAACCACTTCACGTGGATCGACGAGGCGCGCTGGCGCGGCCGCGACGTCTTCCAGTACCTCGACGAGGAACTGGAGCGGCACGAGCCGATCCCCGGCTTCGAGCCGGGCGAGCTGGCCGGCGAGTCCTACTGGAGTAACCACCACCAGATCGCCTTCGACCTGTACGACCGCTTCGGCGTCCTCGGCGCGGCAGGCGACCGACACCTCGCAGAGTTCGTTCCGTGGTACCTCGACATCGAGACCCCCGCCGAGATCGAGCGCTGGGGGACGCGCCTGACGCCGAGTTCCGCCCGCCGGAGCGACGGCGAGGCCCCGGCGAAGATGGACAAGTTCCGCGACGAGGACGGCGAGTTCCACCTCTCGGAGTCGGGCGAGGAAGTCGTCGACATCATGCGCGCGCTGCTGGGCATCGAGCCGATGAAGACCCACGTCAACTACCCGAACCGCGGCCAGTGCCCCGACCTGCCCGACGGCGCCGTCGTCGAGACGAACGCCCTGGTCACCGGCGACGACATCTCGCCCGTCAACGCGGGGACGCTCCCCCGGCAGGTCCGCAGCATGGTCACGCGGGCGGTCCACAACCAGGAGACGCTGATCGAGGCCGGCTTCGCGGGCGACCTGGATCTCGCCTTCCAGGCGTTCCTCAACGAACCGCTCGTCTCCATCCAGCGCGACGAGGCACAGGATCTGTTCGCCGATCTGGTCGCCATCGAGCGCGACTACCTCGACGCCTACGACGTCGAGGGCGCGTCGGTGCTCGACGACTACGAACTGGACCGCGAGGCCGTCCTCGCGGACTGATCGGTTCGTTTCGACCTCCGTTCCGTCCAGGACACCGACCAGACGACCGATAGGTCGCCTGTCGTCTCACCTTCTTCTCGCCGTGTGATCTACCTTCTCGAACGAAACGCAGCGGTTACCGGCCGGCGTGTCTACTTCCGGATGCGAGTTCGATAGCCGTCGGGCGCTCGCCGCTGGCCCCCCGATAGTACTGGAAAGAATAGTCCGAACTGCTGCCCCGGCCCGGTCCGCTCAGGTGTTGTCTTCGAGGATGCGGATCTCGTCGAGGAGCCCGGTCCCCCGCGTACCGATACCGCCCTCGGTGTAGTCGGTCTCGAAGGAGGTCGTCCCCGCCGCGACCTCGTTCCCGTCCGGGTCGTTCAGCGTCGCGGTCAGCTCGTCTTCTCGCCAGTCGACGACGACCTCGTAGAACTCGCCGAGCGTGACGGCGCCGACGGACTGCTCGATCATCTGGGTCCCGCTA
Source organism: Halosimplex yunnanense (assembly GCF_054504345.1). Lineage (NCBI taxonomy): Archaea > Methanobacteriati > Methanobacteriota > Halobacteria > Halobacteriales > Haloarculaceae > Halosimplex > Halosimplex yunnanense. The sequence continues at coordinate 473,215 of NZ_JBTJEL010000034.1, forward strand.
CGCTGCCAGACCTGGAAGCGCCAGTCGTCCTCGCCGCTCCTCCACAGGCGGGCGAAGTGGAAGGGGAACGCGGAGTCGGCGTCGAGCGACTTCGCGCTCCCGAACGCGATGCCTGCGTTCTGGGCGTCGCTGGTGGCGCCGATCTTCGCGGAGAACTTCGTCCCCTCGGCCGGCATGCGGTCGAGGTCCGCCGCCAGGAGCTTCGAGTTCTCCCCGCCCGACCCCTCCAGCCGGTAGCTCCCCGAGGGGACCGGACTGCTCTGGTTGACCTCGTAGTCGCCGGTCGCGCCCTCGTACTCGTCGATATTGCCGTCCTCGAAGTCGTCGACGACGCCGGGACTGGTGTCGTAGTCCCACGATACGTCGCCACCGTCGTCACTGCCTCCGCCGTCGTCCCCGCCGCTGGCGGGGTCGCGGCCGACGAGGGCCTGGGGTTGGTCGACCACGTAGTCGAGGGTGAGGTCCTCGCCGGGGTCTTCGACCCACTCGACGACGAGGTCCCAGCCCGACCCGTTGTACTCGAAGCGGTGGTCGTAGGCGAACGCCGAGGACGGTGGCTGGAACACCTTCGCGCGCAGGTCGAGCGTCGCCTGTCCCTGCGTCGTGACGTTCTCGACGCGGGCGGCGGGGTCGCTCCCCGACGAGAGCGTGACCGTGCCCGACGCCACGCCGGCGCCGACGTTGTCGCGGACGACGACGCTCGACGGTTCGACGCTGATAGCCGCTTCCGTCCCGGCGCCACGGACGTCGTTGTTGACGATCCGGACGTTGTTGGTGTCGCGGCCATCGCGCGGCCCTTTCGTCACGTTGACTCCGTAGGGCATCTGCGGTTCGTCGCGGGTGTCCTCGATGCGGAGGTTCGACACGCAGATCCCCTCGGCGGGCGGGTGTTTCTTCGAGGAACGCGAGTCGATCCTGACGCCCTCGGCGTCTGTGTTTCGGATGACACCGCCGTTGACGGTGACGTTCGCGCCGTCCTGGATCAGGATGCCGTGGGACGTGTTACCGACGATGTTGACGCCCTCGATCGTGGCGTTCGACGACGACGAGACCGTGAACACGCCGCGCGCGCAGTTGCGCGCCACGACCTGCCCGCAGGTGACGTCGTCGCAGTAGTTGGCGAGCCGGAAGGCGGCGTACCCGCCGCCGACGTCCACGTCTCTCCCGACGACGGCGCCGACGGTGGCGTCCGTCGTCTCGTTCAGCAGGACGCCGCAGCCCGATTCGACGCCGTTAGCGATGACCTCGCCGACCTGGATCCGGTCGACAGCGTAGGTCTCGAAGGCGTGGCCCTGCGTGTTCTCGAAGTAAGCGCTGTCCACCTGGATGTCCGTCGAACGGATCGTGTCGTCGCCGCGCCCCTCGGCGAACCCGTCGATGCGGACGCCGCCGCCGGTGGCGCTGATGACGCTGTCTTCGGGCGTCCGGATGTCGACGTGTCCGAACCGGACGTTCGAGACGCTCCGGAACCAGACCGCCGACCGAAAGTTGCCGCTGATCGCGACCCGCGGGATCTCGATCTCCTCGGCGTTCAGCGCCCGGAGCGGGCGGATCAGCGCCTCGCCCTCGTCCTCGACGTGGATCGTCCCACGGAAGTCGACGATGGTGTAACTCGGGATGTCGATGGCGAGGACGTCGCCGTCCCACTCGTGGGGTCCCATCGTCCCCGAGCAGGCCACAACGACCTTCTCCTTGGTCGTCCGCCCGTCGGTGAGACTGCCGATCGCCGCGTTGACCGCCTCGGTGAAGTTCTCGCCGCTGTAGACCGTCTCCTCGGCGCCGTCGGCGTGGTAGGTCCCTTCGGGGTCCTGCCAGACGAGGACGTCCGCGTCGCGCGCCGCCGTCCTGACGTTCCCCAGTGTTGCTCCTCCTGCGTCGAGCTCCCCGACGTTCCGCAGGTCGTGGTCCTGCGCGTCGACGTGCTGGTTCCACTTGCGCGTGGGTTCGTCCCCGTTCTCGTCGCCCTCCTGGGCCGCTGCGATACCGCTCGCCCCCGCGAGCGTCCCCGCGCCCAGCAGGGTCATCGCCACCCGCCGCGTCATCGTGAGCCCGTCCGCGTCGCCACTCCGTGTGCCGTGACTGTTGCTATCGCGCATCACGATCCGGGTCGAATACTAATCGTTTATAATTAGTGGAAAATTTCAGAGTAGTACCGCCTTTCCGGCCGTCTCATTGTCACGTACTGGCCGGATGTGTGTGTATCGCCACGCGTCATCTCGGGGTCGTCGGGAGGCGGAGGGACGGTCGGGAAAATCGCTCGCGGATACGGCAACGACTAGGTAATCGTCGGGCGCGCCGGGTTCGGGAGCATGCGGTCAGGGTTCGACTGTTCGCTGCGACTGGGTCACACTGCGTCGATCCGCTCGCTCAGCGGTGGGGGTCGGCCGGTCCCTCGTCGGCGTTCTCGTCCCACGTACTCGGTTCGGAGTATTCGCGGCGGTCGAGGTTGGCCTGCGGCCGGTCGACGACGTAGTCGAGGGTCACGTCCTCGCCGGGGTCGGTACGCCACTCGACGACGAGTTCCCACGCGCCGGCCTCAGGGTCCCACTCGAAGTAGTCGGTCCACGAGAAGCGCGCGTCGGGCGCCTCGTGGGCCTTCGCTCGGAGGTCGAGCGTCGCCGCCTTGTGTGGCGACACGTCTGGGACGCGCGCTGCGGGCGACTCGCCGCTGGTGAGCGTGACGGTCCCCTCGTCGATGCCGGCGCCGACGTTGTTCGCGACGAGCGTCGACGCCGAGGCGACGGTGATGCGCTCTTCCGTCCCGCCGGTCCGCACGTCGTTGTTGACGAACTGGTTGTTGAACGCCGTCTCGCCCGACTCGCGGATGCCGTAGGTCTGGGTCCGTTCGCCCTCGGGCCGGTCGTCGCGGAAGCGCACGTTGCTGACCGTGATCCCCTGCGTGGGGACGTTGAAGTCGTCGTACGTGTCCGTCGGGTAGCCGTGAATCCGGATGCCGTCGCCGCGGCAGTTCTTGACGACGCCGCCGGAGATGGTGATATCCGTCGAGAGCGCGATGAAGATGCCGCTGTCCGTCGAGCCGGTGATGTCGACCTCGCCGAAGGAGGCGTCCTTGGCGGTGAGGCACATCAGCCCCTTCGCACCGCCGCGACTGACGACCTGTCCGACCGAGACGTTGTGGCAGTAGTTCGCCAGTCGGACGGTCGCGTACGTCGAGGGGTGGCCGGGATCCTGCCCGACGACGCTGTTGATCGTGGCGTCGATGGTGTGGTCCATGTTCAGGCCCGCGTTGGCGGGGTTGTCCGCGACGAGCTGGCCCGCCTGGAACCGCGTGACGCCGTTCGTCTCGAAGGCGTGGTGCCCGGAGTTCTTGACGAACCCCGACTCGATCTGGACGTTCCGGCTCCGCCCGGTGTCGCCGTGCTGATCGATGCGTACGCCGAGGCCCACCTCCGCGATGTCGTCGGCCATCTCGACGTTGACGTGCCCGATGCGCACGTCCTCGACGCTGTTCATCCAGACGCCGTACCTTGGGTTGCCCTTGATGTTCAGGTTCGGGAACTCGATGTTGTGCGCGTCCTTCGCGTGTACCGCCCGGATGAACGGTTCGCCCTCGTCTTTGACGTGGATGGGGACGGGAACGTCGAGGATCGTGTTGCTCGGTACCTCGATGCCCTTGTAGCCCGGCCACGGCCCTTCGCCCCACTCGTGAGGCCCGACTTCGGCCGGCGAGACGATCGCGACCTTCTCCTTCCAGTCGCGGTCCTCGGTGAGGCTGGCGAACGCCTCGTTCGTCGTTCGCATCACGTCGTCCGTGGTAGTGACGTGGCCGTCGCGGCCGTCCGCGTGCCACTTGCCCTCGTCGTCCTTCCACACGACCACGTGGGCGTCACGCGCCGCGGCGTACACGTGCTCGACGTCGATTTCCTCGAGGTTCGTCAGAGCGTGCCCCTGTGCGTCCACGTCCTGATTCCACGGCCGGGCGCCGTCCCCCGATTCTCCGCCCTCTTGCTCCGCGCTCGCAGATCCGATCACGGCTGCCCCGGCTCCGCTCGCGCCGAGCAACGCGAGCGCACTGCGTCGCGTGAAGGTTAACCTGTCGCTCGACACGTCAGACTCGTCTGGGTTTTCGGATGACACGTATCTGTGGTTTCCTTCACGATGTATAAATTTTCCGTCGGTTCGGGCCGAACCCACTCGCTGAGCCGAGGAGCGTCCCCCGGGACCGCGACTTCCAGCCACCGAATTTCCCCGGTCGGTATCACTAAGCGAGCGAGTGCCGAACGGAGCCTATGGGATCCGCAAGCTACGACTACGCGGACGAGACGGTGATCGTGACCGGCGGGAGTTCCGGGATCGGCCGTGCCGTCGCCGAGCGGTTCGGCGCGGCCGGCGCGACGGTCGTCGTCGCCGACGTGCGCGAGGGTCCGAAGCGAGCCGACGTGCCGACGCACGAAGCGATCCGGGACGAGGGAGGTCGCGCGACGTTCGTCGAGACGGACGTCTCCGACCCGGCGGAGGTCACGTCGGTCGTCGAGGCCGCTCGCGAGTTCGGCGGCGTCGACGTGATGGTCAACAACGCCGGCATCTACCGCGGCGCGCCGCTGCTCGATGCCGACCCCGAGACGTTCGACCGCGTCTACGGTGTGAACGCCCGCGGGACCTTCGCCGGGATGCAGGCGGCCGCCCGGGACATGCTCGACCGCGACGACCCGGGGTCGATCGTCAACACCGCGTCGATCAGCTCCGAACTCGCACAGCCGGGCCACGCGATGTACGATGCGTCGAAGGGCGCGGTGATGATGCTGACGCGCGTCGCCGCGCTCGAACTCGCCGAACACGGCGTCCGCGTCAACGCCGTCGCGCCCGGGCCCGTCGACACCGGAATCGGGTCGGACGACACCGGCGAGTCCGAGACCGAGGTGCCAGCTATCGACAAGTCGGCGCCGATGGGCCGCGCGGCGCCCGCAGCGGTCGCCGGCCCGTACCTCTTCCTCGCCAGCGACGACGCCTCGTACGTGACCGGGCACCTCCTCTACGCGGACGGCGGGTACGCGGTCTTCTGAGGCCGGCTGTGCCGCTCGTCCTGTCGGTGGGGCACTCGTCGCGCCGGACTCTTACACCGAGGTGAACGTCCAGAGCTGGTGGTCTCCTCCGTTGTCACTCCACTGCTGGACGTTGTCGCCGTCGGACGTGCCCGCGCTGGCCACTTCGGCGACCTTGCCGCTGTTGGCGTTGACGAGGCGGTACTGGCCACTGCCCGCGTCCTCGATGGTCCAGGCCTGGCACGCGTGGTTGCTGTTGCTGTACTGCTGGATGTTGTCGCCATCCGCCGTCCCTGCACTGGCGACCTCCAGCCAGAGGCCGCTGTTGACGTTCGTGATCGCGTAGGTACCGTCACCGTTCTTGCTGACGTTCCATTGCTGGCAGGCGTGACCCGTATCGGCGTACTGGCGGACGTTGTCGCCGGCGGCCGTCCCCGCACTGGCGACCTCCAGCAGCTTGCCGCTGTTGACGTTCGCGATGTGATAGGTGCCCTCGCTGATGGGGCCGCTGGTGCCGCCGCTCCCGCTGTCGTCGCATCCGGACGGTTCGCCGGGGACGGGGGCCTGGCTGCTGGGTTCGCCGTTGCAGGCGATGACCGGCCAGTCGTTGCCGTCCCACTCGATGCGGTCCATCATCATGTAGCGCGTCTCGTCGTCGGCGGTCGCTTCGACGTGGTAGAAGCACCACCAGTCGCCGTTGGGCCCCTGGAAGACGTCGTTGTGTCCCGGTCCCGTGAACTGGTCGTTGCCCTGCAGGATGGGGACGCCGTCGTGTGAGCCCGAGAGGTCCCGCAGGTCCGTCCCGTTCTGATTGTAGTACGGCCCCGTGAACGACGTCGCACGGCCGCATTCGAGGCGGTAGGTGCTGTCGTACCCCTCACAGCACTGCCCCGACGAGTAGAACAGGTACCAGTAGCCGTTGTCCTGGAGCATCACTGGCCCTTCGATCGAGTCTCCGGCCATGTGGAACTCGGTACCGGGCACGATGTCGTCCATCGCGCCGTTCAGTTGGACGGCGTAGATGCCCTCGTAGCTCCCCCAGACCAGCCACGGTTGCCCGTCAACCATCACCGTGTCCGCGTCGATGCAGTTCGTCAGGTCGAGGTCGCTGCTCTGGATCACTGGCCCCTGGTCGGTGAAGGGCCCGTCGGGCGTGTTCGAGGTGGCGAGCCCGATGCCGGCGTTGTCGCTCCCCCAGACCGACAGGGAGTAGTAGAGGTGATACTGGCCGTCGTGATAGCGGATGTCGGGCGCCCAGCACCCCGGGTCCGACTCCGTGGGGTGCCAGCCGGGCGTCGCCGAGAGCGCCGCCCCGATGTACGACCACTCGACCATGTCCGACGACTCCGCGATCGGGATGATGTCGTTCGGCGTCTCGGTACCGTACGCGTAGTAGGTCCCACCGTCCTCGATGATCGACACGTCGCCGAACCCGACCGGGCCGACCGGGTTGTGATAGTGCTGGTCGCTCGGGTCCGCCGTCACCGAACCGCTCGTCCCGACCACACCGCCCGCCGCGAGTGTCCCCGCGCCGATCGCTTTCAACACGTTGCGCCTATTGGTGTTCCCACTGTCATAACCATCCGACATGCAATCCTAGTTGATAATCAATCATTGATAACTTTTTTCATGGCAATTGGGTACACAGTCGCAAGTAAATATTCAGTTCCGAGGTCCTTGGATTGACCGCCGACCGCCGGATCGCTCGTCTGCTCGCCCGATTCAGACCGGGTCCAAGGTCCACCGCTGGTTCGCACCGCCGGTCCACGGCCACTGGATGACGTTCGCCCCGTCGCTGGTGGCGCTGCCCTCCACGTCGGCGACGGAGCCGCTGTGGGCGTTTTCCAGCCGGTACGTGCCGTCGCCGTTGTCGACGATGTTCCAGTCCTGGCAAGCGTGGCCGGTGTCGCTGTACTGCTGAACGTTCGCTCCGTCGCTGGTCGAGGCGTTCGCGACTTCGAGGAGCAGCCCGCTGTGGACGTTGGTTATCGCGTAGGTGCCGTCGCCGTTGGCCGTCACGTCCCAGTCCTGGCAGGCGTGGCCCGTGTCGGCGAACTGCTGGACGTTGTCGCCGGCGGCTGTCCCCGCGTCGGCGACTTCGAGGAGCTTGCCGCTGTTGACGTTCGTGAGGTGGTAGGTGCCCTCGCTGACGGGGCCGCCAGTTCCGCCGTCGTCTCCCCCGTCCCCACCGTCGCTACCGCAGTTGCTCGCGTTCCCGGGCCCCTGCGCCTGGGTGCTCGGCGTGCCGTCGCAGGCGACGACCGGCCAGTCGTTGTCGTCCCACTCGATGCGGTCGACCATGAGCACGCGGCGCGGGACGCCGTCGACGAAGCCGCCGGCCTGGGAGTCGTAGGCGTGATAGAGCAGCCAGTCCGATCTGTCGCTGAACGTCGTCACGTCGCCGTGTCCCGGCGCCGGAAAACGGTCGTTCCCGGTCAGGACGGGGACGCCCGCGTTGTTCTCCGACCGGTCCATGAGGGCCGTTCCGTTCTGGTCGTAGTAGGGGCCGGTGAACGAGTCGGCGCGACCGACCTCGATCTCGTAGGTGCTGCTGAGTCCGTCGCAGCACGACCCCGTCGAGAGGAACAGGTAGTGGTAGCCGTTGCGTTCGAGGTGGATCGTCCCCTCGTAGGCGGTGCCGGCCACTTGCACCTGGGTCGACAGGTCCACGCTCTGTAAGTCCGAACTGAGCTCGGCGACGTAGATGCCCTGGAAGCTCCCCCAGAACATGTGCGGTGTCCCGCCCTGGTCGACGAAGTAGGCGTCGATGGTCCCCCCGCCGGTGTCGTTGTCGCCCACGACCTGGCCGTGGTCGGTGAACGGCCCCGTCGGCGTATCGGCGGTCGCCAGTCCGATGCCGAACTCGCCGCTCTCCCAGGGACGGGGCGACAGCGAGTAGAACATCGCGTACTCGCCGTCGTAGTAGTGGATGTCCGGCGCCCAGACCGACCCGTACGTCCAGCCCGGCCGGGACGTGAACGCCTCGCCCTCGTAGGACCAGTTCACGAGGTCAGTCGACGAGAGGACGGGGACGAGCAGTTCGTCCGCGTCGTTCTCTCGGTTCATGTTCGTCCCGTACGCGTAGTAGGTCCCGCCGTCGTCGAGGATCGTGGGGTCCGGGAAGTGCGGCTCGTACAGCGGGTTGTGGTAATGGTCCGAGCTCGGGTCCGCCGCCACCGTCCCGCTCGCGCCCGCCGTCACCGCGACACCGAGTGCGCCCGCGCCGAGTCCTTTCAGTACGCTTCGCCTGTCGATCGAACTATCGTCATGACAATCAGTCATGCAAATTCTAGAATATAACAATAATATATAGTGGTTTTGGCTCGTGGATGTACGCGAGCCGCAACTGTGGAGGCCGGTCGACGGGAGCGGTCGGGCTGGACGGTCGGTTTCGACCCGACAGCAGGGGCTAACCAGCGGCGGTCCTGCGGTCCGAGCCACCGCACCCCGTCGACCGCCTCGCGATCGCTCAGCGGGTCCTGCCGTCGATCAGTCCTTCAGACGGAGCTGAAGGTCCACTTCTGGTTCGCGCCGTCGTTCCAGGTCCACTGGAGGACGTTGGCGCCGTCGCCGGTCGAAGCGCCGTCGACGTCCGCGACCTTCCCGCTGTGGGCGTTTTCCAGCCGGTACGTGCCGTCGCCGTTGTCGACGATGTTCCAGTCCTGGCAAGCGTGGCCGGTGTCGCTGTACTGCTGGACGTTGTCGCCGTCGGCCGTTCCCGCGCCTGCCACCTCTAGCAGGAGACCGCTGTTGACGTTCGTGAGGGTGTACGTCCCGTCGCCGTTGGCCGTCACGTCCCACTGCTGGTGGGCCCCGCCGTTGTCGCTCCACTGCTGGACGTTGTCACCGTCGGCCGTTCCCGCGCTCGCGACCTCCATCGGTTTCCCGCTGTTCTCGTTGACGATCCGGTAGGTGCCCTCGTTGATAGCTCCGCCGCCGCCACCGCCGCCGCAGTTGGTGTTGCCGCTGACGGTCGTGTTCGAGGCATACGTCTGGATGTCGCCCGAGTCGTTGTTGCAGAGGTCGTTGTCCAGGATCGCGTTGCTCTCCGTGTCCGGCCCGGTCTCGTAGACGCCCCACCCGGCGCTGTTCTCGATGGTGAGGTTCCGGACGGTGACGTTGCGCGTGTACGGGTGCGTGTCGCTGTCCCGCGAGTCGATCCTGACGCCGGAACTCCCTGTGTTCGTGATCGTCCCGCCGTCGATGGTCGTGTCGCGGGTGTCCTGGATGAGGTTGCCGCCGTTGCCGTCGAGGTACACGTCGTATATTTCGATGCCGCTGGACCCGGAGACGGTGAAGATGCCACGGCCGCAGTCGACCGCGTCGACGCGGTTGACCGTGATGTTCGGCCCGGCGTCGTTGGCGCAGCGGAAGCCGGCGTAGCCGCCGCCCTGGTCGCAGCGCGTCGCGTCGACGAAGTCGACCGTCGCGTTGGCGGTGTCGTTGAGTAGCAGGCCGCAACCGCCGCTGTCGGTCGCCGTGACCGTTCCCACGTCGAGGCCGTCGACGCCGTAAGTCTCGACGGCGTGGGTGCCCGATCCGCTGACGTTCGCGTTGTTGAGCGTGACGTTCGTCGTGTCCGCGCCGTCGCGACCGTCGATGCGGATACCGAGACCGTTCGAGAGGTCCATCTGCGCGTCGTCGATGATCACGTTGTCGCAGTGGGAGATCCGGATGCCGTACCGGGGATTGCCGCTGACGTTGAACCGCTGGATCTCGATGTCGTTGACGCCGTTCGCGCGCGCTGGGATGACCCACGGCTCGCCGCTGTCGTTGACGTTGATGTTGCCGGGCACGTCGAGGATCGTGTAACTGGGCAGGTCCACGGCGTGGGTGCTGGAGTGGCTGCCGGTGTCGCCGGTCGCGTCGACGCGGACCTTCTCTTTGCTCGTCCGGCCGGCGGTGAGGCTGTCGACCGCCGCCTGGATGGCCGCGATGAAGTCGGTCCCGTCGTAGACGACGGTCCCGCTGTCGACGTTCTCGGCCACGAACCCGGCGCCACCGTTGTACACGACCGCGTTGTGCGAGCTGGCCGACGCCGTGCCGACGAAGCTCCCGAGCGCACCCGCGACAAGCGACGAGCCCGCGACGCTCAGCGCGCGCCGCCGCGTGAGGCTCGGATCGCCCCCGTTTTCGGACGCCGGCGAGCGGTCGCTCGCCGCCTCCGATCGCCGCCCGTCTGTCGATTTCGTTCGTTCGTCGTCGATACCACTGCTGTCGCCACTGTGTGATGAGCCATCGTTTGACATGGCTGCGAGTAGTTACCACACACTCATTGGTTGATAAATATTTATGATCTATTTAGAATTGATATACAAACAATACTATTCGGATCAGTACCGACGGAGCGTCTCGGGGGGTTCGGGCGGCGCGGACCGAATCTTGAAAGGGGCCGGCGGCGAACCGGGAGTCGATGCCTGCCGACCAGCCGAACGTCCTCGTCGTGATGACGGACCAGCAGCGCTTCGACACGATCGCGGCGCTGGGCCACGACCACGTCGACACGCCCAACCTCGACCGGCTCGCCGAGCGCGGCGTCTCCTGTACCAACGCCTACAGCAGCGCCCCGATCTGCGTCCCCGCGCGACACAACGTCCGGACCGGCCGCGACCCCCTCGCGACCGGTTTCCTCGGCAACGACAAGCGCTCCGCCGAACACCTCGAAGCCGAGCACGGCCCGTTCCTCGCCCACGCGATGGGGAACCGCGGCTATCGCACCTTCGGGATCGGGAAGTTTCACGCCCACCCCGGCGACATCGACCTCGGCTACGACCGGCAGTTGACCGGCGACGACTACGCCGCCGAACCCGGCGCCGACGCCGCGGCCGATACCGGCCGACTGTCCGCGATGAACTTCCTCCCCCAGTCCTGTTCGCTCCCGCCCGAGGACCGCAGGATGGCGTGGATCGCCGACGAGGCGGTCGGTGAGATCGAGCGTGACACCGACGACCCGTTCTTCGGGTTCGTTTCCTTCTCGAAGCCACACCCCGCGTGGAACCCCTCGCCGCCGTTCGACGACTACTACGACCCGGACGACACGCCCGCGCCGATACGCGAGAACCGCGAGCTGGACCACGTCGACGAGAAGATCCCCGCCCAGAACTACCACTTCTGGAAGGCCCGCGAGGACGACACCGGTGAGTCCACCATCCAGATCGCCCGCGCCCACTACTACGGCCTCGTGACGCAACTCGACCGGGAGATCGGCCGCGTGCTCGATGCCGTCGAGGCCCGCGACGACGCCGACGACACCCTGATCTGCTTCGTCTCCGACCACGGCGAACTCCTCGGCGACCACCACGGCTGGGGGAAGAGCTCCTTCTTCGAGGAGTCCACGCGGGTCCCGTTCCTCGTGAGCTGGCCCGAGCAGCTACCGACCGGGGAGACCTACGACGGGCTGGTCTCGCTGACCGACGTGTTCGGCATCGCCACGACCGCCGCCGGCGACCCCGACCTGCGCGACGGGGCCGACGTGCTCGGTGCGCTGACCGGCGATGCCGAACCCCGCGAGCGGTTGTTCGGCACTCACGAGACGCCCCGCGAGACGAACCTCTTCTCGCTGCCGCACAACCTCACGTGCATGGTCCGCGAGGGCGACTGGAAGTACGTCTACGCCGTCGACGGCGGTCGCGAGCAGCTGTTCGACCTCGATTCGGACCCGCGAGAAACGGTCGACCGCTCCGACGACGAACCCGAGGTGGTCGAGCGCTGTCGCCGCGCCGCGGTCGAACACTTCCGCGAGCACGACGCGACCGAGTACCTCGACGGCGACTCCCTGCTTTCGATCCCCTTCGAGCGACTGGAGATGGGCCGCTATCACCCGGACACGTACGGCCCGCCTGAAGAAGCGATCGACGGCGAAAACTGAGTCACGGAACTGAGTCTCGATCCCGTCCGTGACTGCGCGCCGCCCGCCGCCAACGATGCTCTGCTCTCGATTCTACTGCCGCTCGAAACTGTACGACCCCGCGCCCACTTCGACCACGAGGTCGCCATCCTCGACTGCGATCGATTCGACGCCCTCGGGCGGGTCGGCCACCGGCCCGTCGACGCCGAGGAGCGCGTCACCGCCTTCGTTCGCCGACAGGGGACGCTCGTCGCCCGGCAGGACGACCGTCGCCGTCGCGTTCCAGGGGACGGTCACGTCGAGCGCGAACGCGTCGTCGTCGCGCTCCCACTCGACCGCTACCGGGCCGCGCTCGGTCGGGACGCGACCGCTGGCCTCGTCGAGTCCCTCGGCCGGCGGTGCGATTTCGAGCGTTGCCGCCCCCGGCGACGTGACGCGGACCCCCAGCAGCGTCCGCTGGATAGAGGTCAGCACGGTCGCGCCCATCGCGTGGGACTCGCTGCGATTGTGCCGTTCGTCGGCCGGTTCGAGCGTGCGGCAGTGCCACGTCTCCCACGTGAACGTGCCGCCGACGTCGAGGATGTTCGCCCAGCCGTCCGCCTCAGCGTCGGTCAGGAGATCGACCATCGCCGCCGGGCGGTCGGTCCGGTCGAGCGCGTCGAGCAGCCAGCGGACCATCATCGGCCCCATCGACAGCCCGTCAGCGGCGACGCGCTCGGCCACGTCGTCGACCCGCTCGTCGGGCACCAGCCCGGTCGCGAGCGGCAGCGCGTTGGCGTGCTGGGCGCTGTGGTCGCTGGCCGGGAGCGCGTCATTGGCGTCATCTTCGGGACTCGAGCCGTCTCCGGGTTTCGGGTCCGCACCGTCCACGTAGCGGTCTCCGTGGCGGAGGTGCTCGTCGATCCCCGTCTCGATGGCCTCGCGGTTCTCCTCGAAGTAGGCGCGCTCGGCGTCGGGACGGTCGAGTTCGGCGGCGACGTCGGCCGCCCGGGCGAGCGCGTTCGCGCAGAGGACGTTCACCGTCGTCCGGGCCGGCCAGTCGCGGTCGTAGCCGTAGCGCATCTCCGGCGGCCAGTCGACGATGCCCTCGTGGTAGGGACCGCCCTCGCCGCCCGAGAGGCGCGTCACCAGCCCGGTCTCCTCGTCGACGTGCTCGACAACGTAGTCGGCGACGGCACGGACGACGGGGTAGGCGCGTTCGAGCGTCGCGCGGTCGTCGCTCTCGCGGAAGTACTCGTAGAGCCACTGTGGGAACGTGACGGTGAAATCGGGGATGTCGCGCTTGCCGTCGCCGTTCGGGTAGACGGCGTTGAACCGGCCCTCGGGCGCCCAGTAGCGGTAGTGCGAGCGCAGGAACTCCCGGATGGCCTGTCGGCTCAGCCGCCGCTCGCGGAAGGCCCGGGTCGTCACCGCCGAGACGTTGAACGCGTCGGCGAGGAACTGCCCCTTCTCCCGCGTCGGCGTGTCGACGAACTGCTCCTGGCTCCCGTACAGCGCGGAGTGGCGCGCGAGCTCGAACACGGCTTCGACCGTCTCGTCGCCGCACTCGAAGGTGCCCGCGTTCGCGTCCGGCACCTCGTTGTGCGTCGCGACGAGCGAGATCTGGTCGGCGTCGAGGTCCTCGCCGGGGTCGTCGATCTGCAGGTAGCGGATCCCGAGGTAGTTGAACGGCCGGAACGTCTGTGCGCCCTCGCGCTGGAGGTACTCGTAGCGCATGTCGGTCCACTGTGTCCCCTCCGTGTCGTCGACGTACCCGTCGTCGGTCAGGCGGTAGCCGGCGAGCAGGTTCACGCGGTGGCCGTCCTCACCGTCCTCGAACCGGACGTTCGGGACGCCCGGGTACACCGTCCCGAAGTCGACGACGTAGGTGTCCTCGTCGACGCGCTCGACCGATTCGGGGTCGACGCGGTGGCGAACGCGCTGGCGGTCCTGCGCGATCAGCCGCTCCCAGGGGTCGGTCGGGTGGGCCCCGACGACTTCCGCGGGCTCCCACGCGGCGTCGTCAAACCCGGGTTCGTCCCAGCCCCGCGGGGCGACGCGCCCGTCGATCGTCTCCACGGGTTCGGCTATCTCCCCGTTGCGGAGGGGCGAACTCACCCACTCGGCCGGACGGGTCTGCCACTCGCCGTCGGTGGTGATCACTCGCTTGCGCCCGTCGGCGAACTCGACGACCAGTTGCGCGATGAACCCCGGTTCCGCCTCGGGCCGGCCCTGTCCCTCGCCGTTCCAGTTGTAGAGCGCGCCGACGGCGTTGTCGCCCTCCGAGAGGGCGTCGTCCAGCGCGACGGTCTTGTAGTACTGGAAGTCGGGGTAGGAGAACGATTGGCCGTGGTCGACCGGCTCGCCGTTGACCGAGAGGGCGTACTGGTGGCTGGCGGAGACGTACGCCCGCGCCCGCTCGACCGCGCCGTCGAGTTCGAACTCCCGGCGGACGTACGAGAACTCGCCGCGCTCGGCCTCCTCGGTCGGCCGCCGGATCCACGAGGCCGTCCAGTCGTCGGCGTCGAGCAGTCCGGTCTCCCACGAGGCCGGTTCGCTCCACGCGCTGGCCTCGCCGCGGTCGTCCCAGACGCGGACGGTCCAGTGGTACGCTTCTCCGGCGTCGAGTTCCGGCCCGTCGTACCTGACTGCCGGCCGCTCGCTCCGGCGCTTTCCGGTGTCCCAGACGTCCGCGGCGTCGGGACTGAGGCGGTCCGGGCTGGTGGCGACGAGCACGCGGAAGGCGGTCTGGCTCGCGCCGCGGCGGTCGGTCGGGGCCCGCCAGCGAAGCGTCGGTTCGCGCTCGTCGATCCCGACCGGGTCGACGGCATAAGCTGTACGCAGACCTGTCGGTGGGCTCGCGTCGGCCATCTCGCTCCCTCGTTCCCTCCACCGGATAATAAAGCCAGCGAGTGCGGTGTGAGATCGATCGGCAATGGCACGAAGTCGCCGGGTCGAAGACAGGGCGACTGCGACCACCGACCGGGTCGAAGAAAAAGTCGCGACAGCGCACCGCGAAGAGGCGGTGTCCGAGCCGTCGGGGTTCAGTTGAACTCGGGGATGACCTCTTCGCCGAACAGTCGGATCTGGTCTTCGACGAGGTCTTTGGGCATACCGGAGTGGTGGAAGCGCAGGGCGAGCTGGTTGAGTTCGAAGCGGTCCTGCATGGCTTCGATCTGCTCGACGATCTGGTCGGGGGTGCCGTAGATGAAGCGGTCATCGGCGAGTTCTTCGAAGTCTTCGACGCTGTCGGCGTTCATCAGCGGGTGGGAGAACTCGCCGCCGTACTCGTCGACGTAGGTGGTGTGGAGGTACTCCTTGCGCTCCATGACTTCTTCCTCGGTTTCGGCGATGACTGCCTCGCGCATGAGCGGGTGATCCATCGACTCCCAGTCCTGGTCGGTCTCCTCGACGTGCTCGCGCTGCTGGTTTTTCCGGTCCTCGACAATGCCGAGGTCGGCGACGACGCCGGGGACCCACGCGTCGGAGAACTGCACCGAGCGGCGGATCTGCTTGGGACCCCAGCCACCGATCCACAGCGAGGGCCGCGGTTCCTGAATGGTCTTCGGCAGGGGCTGCCAGTCCTCGACCTCGAAGAACGGACATTTGTACGTG